>CACYMI010000017.1 GCA_902775385.1 uncultured Bacteroidales bacterium | reverse complement strand
GCGATAGACACCCTTGCCTCCGACTGTACGCTTCCCGCTATAAGGGCGCGTTTGGGACTTTCACCCATTAGAATACGTTCGTGCTGGACGAACAAAAATAAGGCCCTCACCGAAACGGGAGGGCCTTGTTTTTAAATTTCTTCGTTGGCGTACAGGAAGCGCTTGATGCTCTTCTTGGGCGTCTTCTCAAATTCCTGCTTCATAATCTTGATGCCGGCCAGCTGGGCATAGGCGGGTAGGAGAGGATTGACCTCCTTGCGGTTCTCCTCCATGAGGTCGGCAAGGGCCTGCTCACTGAGGCGGGCAGCCTGTACCTGATCAGGATCGGGATAGACTAAGCCGTAAAGCTTCTCGCCCTTCTGGATGACTACGCACTCGGCTACCATCTTCATATTGCTGAGTTTGTCCTCAATCTCTTCGGGGTAGATGTTCTGACCGTTGGCGCCGAGGAGCATATTCTTGCACCGCCCCTTGATAAAGACGTTTCCCTTTTTGTCCATAACGCCGAGGTCGCCAGTGTGATACCAGCCTTCGGGGTCGAGGGTTGCCTCGGTGGCTTCCTGGTTCTTGTAATAGCCCAACATGACGTTGAGTCCGCGGGTGAGTATCTCGCCGGGGACTTTCTGGGGGTCGGGGCTGGAAATCTTTAGTTCCTGGTGTATGACATTCTTGCCGCAGGAGCCGGGTACGAACTTATGGTAGTCTTCGTATGTGATGATGGGAGCACATTCGGTAGCTCCGTATCCTACGGTATAGCGGAAGCCGATATCATGCAAGAGCTTCTCTATCTCCTGATTGAGGGCTGCGCCGCCGATAATGACCTCGTAGAAGCTGCCGCCGAGAGCTTTGGTGAGACCTTCGCAGATTTTCCTCTTGATAATCCGGCCGACGATGGGGGTCTTCATGAGGATGCGCATCTTGGGGGTCTGAATCTTGGGCAGGACAGCCTTGCGTACTACCTTTTCGATGATAAGGGGTACCACGATTAGGATGACGGGCTTGACATCGGCCAGGGCCTGCATCAGTACGGTGGGGGATGCCATCCTGGTCAGGAAGTGGATGTGTACGCAGGAGAGGAACTCGAAGGTAAACTCGAATGCCATGCCGTACATGTGGGCCATGGGGAGCATGGACAGGACATTGTCTCCGGGCTTTATGATGTGGCCGTACACGTGGACGGCAAAGTCATAGTTGCTCCACAGGGCGCGGTAGGGCAGCATAACACCTTTGCTGTTGCTGGTAGTACCGCTGGTGTAGTTGATGATGGCCAGTTCGTCGGCCTCGTCACGATGGTAATGCAGGTCGGCGGGCTGGATTCCCTGGGGATATTTGCCGGCATAGATCTGATCTACTGCCGCGAATGCCTGGGCGAACTTGTCGGTATTGGCGCAGAGAAGCCCGTAGTCAGCCAGAGAGATGATACCCTCAAGGTTGGGCATCTCAGTGGCTGTGAGGGCGGGCCATACCTTATCACCTACAAGCAGCAGGCGGGCCTCGCTGTGGTTGACAATGTCATGTACCTGAGAGGGGTGGAACTCGTGAAGGATGGGTACTGCTACGGCTCCGTAGGTGATGATACTGAAGAAGGCGGCGCCCCAGCGGCTGAGGTTGCGGCCGCAGAGGGCGATCTTGTCTCCCTTCTGAATTCCTAATTCACTATAGAGGATGTGAAACTTCTCTATAATCTCGGCTACATCTTTATATTTGAAAGTGAACAACCCATAATCAGACATTGAGTCGCGGTTCCAATACTTCTGAATACTTTCCTCAACAATCTGGTTATATGAGGGTACTTTTATTTGCTCCATTTGCACAAAATCTTAAAATGTGTGCACAAAGTTAGGGTAACTTTACCGTTTTTGCAAGAAATTACCATATTTTTTGCACAAATTCGACGAAAATGTGAAATTAATATACCCGGGGCCCGAATATCTTACTGCCGATGCGGACCATATTGCTGCCGTACCTGAGGGCGATGGGGTAGTCATCGCTCATCCCCCAGGAACGGATGCTGAAGGACTCCTCTGTGGCGAAGAAATCCTGCTTGAGACGGTCGAATAGTTGCTGTGCCTGCTGGAAATCACGGGCTATGCGGGCCTCATCATCTGTATTGCTGGCCATACACATAATGCCGCAGATACGTACATTCTGAAGCTGCCTCCATTCTGCCTGACGTACATAATCGTACATTTCATCGGGCGAAAAGCCGAACTTGGTCTCTTCCTGAGCAACGTGGAGTTCGAGCAGGCAGTCAATGACGCGGTTGTTCCTCTGGGCCTGACGGTTGATCTCTGTAAGGAGTTTATGGGAGTCAACGGCATGTATCAGCTGCACATAGGGGGCGATGTACTTGACCTTGTTGGTCTGCAAATGCCCGATAAAATGCCACTCTATATCCTGGGGCAGGACCTCATACTTCTGCCGGAGCTCCTGTACGTGATTCTCGCCGAACACCCGCTGCCCGCCGGCATAGGCATCCTCAATCATGCTGGCGGGGTGGAACTTACTGACTGCCACCAGTCTGACGTCAGGCGGGAGGGTCTGCCTGATTTCACTGATTATCTCCCTGGGGCTCTTCATCTGGCGTTGACTTGAAAATATCCATAATCTTGGTCTCGGTGATAGAGACGATTACCCAGTCGCCTAATGTGCCGTGCATTCCCTGGTCCAGGTTCTTGAGTGCTGTGCGGAAATCCTTAGCCTGGATGAGGATAGACTGTACGGTACGCTTCTCGGTGCCCTTCTTCTCATCGATGGTGATATAGGCTACGCGAGCCTTGAACCATTTGTCATCGGTCAGGTCTTCGCTCTCCATTACTTCGGAGAGGCGGGCTCGCCTGATGTCTGATACAACGAATTCACCGGCCATGAAGGGTTCTATCTCTTCAATGAAACGTTTCTCTGCCTCGGTGAAACTGAGGGCATCTACGAGGTATGTCTCATTGGTACTCTTGATGAGTCCGTCTTCCATTGTCTTGTCATACTTGACTTTACATTCAAACCATTCTGTCATTATTGTAATATATTTAATTAGTTTATCATTTTATGAGTTTTTTGTGTTAAGGAGGCATGTGAAGAACTATCCTCTTGCCCCTTGTTCCCTGCTCCTAACCCCGAAATCTAGGGGAGGCCCCCTCTTATCTACTAAACAACCTTTTCAGCAGATCCGGACGTTTAATCTGACGGAGATACTGCTCTATATTGCGGCGCTCCTCCTTCTTGTACCAGAAGAAGAACATGCGCTGCTGTTGCTTGTCCTTGGGACTACGGGCCGAGAAGATGGGCTCCAGGGTATAGGGATGATACCCGGTTGCCCAGCAGGTGGTGGCCACGGTGAGCGGAGTGGGGGTGAAGTCCTGTACCTGTTCCAGCTGGAAGTCGAGGTTACGGGTCTCGATGGCCAGCTCGGCCATATCCTGGGCATGACACCCCGGATGGCTGCTTATAAAATAAGGTATAATCTGCTGGTTGAGGTGTTCTCTGCGGCAGATATCGTCAAATACCTTCTTGAACTGGTGGAACAGGCGGAAGGAGGGCTTGCGCATGATCTCGAGCACGTGGTCTGAGGTGTGCTCGGGGGCTACCTTCAGTCTTCCACTTACGTGGTTGATGATGAGCTCTTGTGTGTAGTCCCTTGCCGCCTTGTTCAGGGCCTCGTCTTTCCAGTCGTGCATCAGCAGGTCATACCTGACGCCGCTGCCGATAAAGCTCTTCTTGATATTGGGAATCCGGTCCACCTCGCGGTATATCTCGAGCAGGGGGCGGTGGTCGCCGTTCAGATTGGGACATATTCGGGGATGGATGCAGGAAGGGCGCTTACAGGAGGCGCAGGCTTTCGGGTTCTTGCCGTGCATCATGTACATGTTGGCACTAGGTCCGCCCAGGTCGCTGAGATAGCCTTTGAAGTCGGGCAGACTGGCTATCTGACGGACTTCCCTGAGGATGCTTTCCTTTGAGCGGCTCATGATGAACTTGCCCTGGTGGGCGCTGATGGTGCAGAAGGCGCATCCTCCGAAACAGCCTCGGTGCAGATTGACGCTGAACTTTATCATGTCGTAGGCGGGGATGCGCTTGCCGTTGTACTTGGGATGGGGCAGCCGGGTATAAGGGAGGTCGAAGCTGTGGTCCAGCTCTTCCTGTGTCAGTGGGGGGAAGGGGGGATTAACGACTACCCATTCCCCGCGGGTCTGCTGTAGCAGGCGCTGGGCACTGAGCTTGTTGCTCTCTTCCTCTACATGACGGAAGTTGTCTGCATGGAGTTTAAGATTGGCCAGACAGTCTTCATAACTGTGCAGCACGATGTCGTCCTGCCGGATTCCGCCGGGTATCTCATTTCTGGCATATACCGATACGGTCTGGGGTACGGGATGCTGCCTCTGAATAACATCCCGGAATGTATCCCGTGTTATATAGGATTCACCGTTCTCGTCATAGTACAGGGAGGGGTGATAGTCGGCCAGGGCCTGGGAAAGGAGGTCTGAGATCATCAGGGTCGGCTTCTCGCCCATGCCGTAGGTGATGATATCCGCATCGCTGTCTATGAGGATGCTGGGCATGAATTTCTCCTTCCAGTAGTCATAGTGCATGACGCGGCGCAGGCTGGCTTCGATGCCGCCTAAGACGATAGGGACATCGGGATATAGTTGTCTGAGTATCCTGGAATAGACAATGGTGGGGTACTCGGGGCGGAGGTCGTGACGGCCATCGGGGCTGTAGGCATCCTCGCTCCTGAGCCTGCGGGCTGCGGTATATTTATTGACCATACTGTCCATGCAGCCGGGGGCGATGCCGAACCATAGCCTTGGTCTGCCCAGTTTTTTGAAATCGCGGTAGTCGCCGTGCCAGTCCGGTTGGGGTACAATACAAACACGCAGGCCCTCGGCTTCGAGAAGGCGGCCTATTACGGCAGCTCCGAAGGAGGGGTGATCAACGTAGGCATCAGCGCTGAACAGGATTACATCAGCAAAGTCCCAGCCACGCATTTGCATTTCCTTTCGCGTGGTCGGGAGCCAGTCGGACAGCTTATGTTCCATAATGACGTCCTGCTTACTCTTCTTCAATGTCTGCTTTCAGGGTGGGTTTCAGGGCATCCAGCTGTTGCTTTTCCCAGTCTATGAAGAGAAGGATGAGCTGGTGCAGGCCGAAGCATTTCATGTTATTGTGGAAGAGTACGTTCTGGCACAGATCCAGAAGGTCGGAATCTGACGAGTTGGACTCTAGCAGGGAGCGGACGTTGAGTCTGAGCTTGTCCAGGACACTCTCGTCAACGATACCGTTGCTGTCAAGCAGGTCGCTGAACAGGGAGTATTTCTCGATTGTATGCAGATGCTTCTCGGTTATGTCGATGGAGCGGGAAGCCTTCATGTTACAGATAATCTTATACATATTATTTCATCTTTTAGTTGTTACTTAACAGAAAACGGACGGAGGCATTGACAATGTTGATCCGGGCCTGCGCGTCCTGAATACATTCCAGCGGGAAGCCGAAGGTGAGCGCCCTTCTACCGGTACCCCGATAGGCTATGGCGGAGGGAAGGCCCGTCTGTTTGTACAGCATGGTGCAGAAGGAGTCTTCCGTGCCGCGCAGCACATCGGCCGTACGGACCCAGTAATGCTGCTCGTTGGGGGTATGATAGACCTGAAAGCTGGTATTCATGCCTTCGATACTGGTGATATTCTCCAATGGTAATGTCTGTTCATAGTTGAACTTGAAGACCTGACTGGTGAAAGCCCTTTCCTGGGCGCTCTGCATGTCGGAGCCGACGAAGGCGCCGCTGAGCAGGAGGTTTCCACCCTTTTCGGCGTAGGAGGTAATCTTCTGCATCAGTTCGGGGGTAAAGGTCTTGTAGTTGAGAAGGGAATAGCCGTCCTGTTTCTGTGCGCCGAATATGAGGTTTATCAGCTGGAAGGACGAGGTGTCAATGGCAGGTAGGGCTTCGGTGGTGCAGGAGCTGATATTATAGTCGCCCCCGGCGGTGATGATGTCCTGGGCGTATGATACGGAATAGTCATGTGTATTGCCGGCCAGGAACATTCCTTCCAGCTCGGTGCCGCTTTCGCCGATATGGTCCCAGGATTCCTTGCTGAAGAGATACTGGTATCCGCAATAGACAGGGGATTTGACGTCTATTACTCCGGGATCGGCATCCAGCCTGAAACCGCGGATTGTATCGTTGTCAACGGGGAGCGGACCGGCCAGGCGCCGGAATCCGTCGGCCATGAGTATATGCTGGCTGTGAGGCGATGACAGGTAGGCGCATACCTCCTGGTTGGACAGGCTCCTGCCACCGGCATTGACGGCGCATACCTTATATTTATAAAATGTATGGGGCTCAGCGGGCAGGGTTACAGACAGATGGCTGGCGGATACAAGCTGGCCATTGTCATATCCGTTGTCTCCGATGCTGGTATATATTATATAATGTGTGGGGCGTGCGGACGGCTCTAACTTGTCCTCGGTGGGCAGCCAGCTCAGACGGACTTCTCCGGAATGGGGATTGACGATGGCCGAGAGGTTACATACCGGCAGGGGCTGGACGCAATAATCGGTAGTCTGGTGTACGTAGCTAAGGTACTTCAGGACACCTTTGTAAATAGCCCGGGCCATGGTAAACTTAAAGGTGGGGTCATGGGCCAGACGCATATCCTGCCAGTTCTGGTGACTCATCATCTCCAGGATCATGGCGGGTACCTGTGGATCACGTGTCTCGCCGTAATTCTTGTCGTACAGCTGCCGGCGGTTCCAACAGCCGTAAGTGGCTATCATGTCACGGGTTACCTGCGTCATGACGATGTCGGCAAAGTCTCTGCTTGTCTGCCTGGAGAGTCCGGCTCCGGTACGATTGTCATAATAGCCGGTTGTGTAGATGCCGAGGGTGCCGATATAGGAATTGTCCTTCCTGAATCCGGCATCGCTGTGGACGGCCAGGCTCAGTTCTATGGGGACGTTCAGTCCGCTGTCTCCGGGCAGATAGGCGCTGCCGCGAGCCAGATAGTTCTGTACATAGGAACGGACCCTGATGTCGTCGGAATAGTCGTCCGAGCTGTTACGTGAGTACACCTCATAGGGGAATCCCGACCATTGGACGGAATAGCGCGCCCCTTCCAGGCAGCGGGCCAGTCCGCTTCGGAGGGGATTCTGCATGAGTGTGTCGCTTCTGGAGATGTTGCTGACGCCCCCGCCTAATCTGACTGCGTCTGCGGTGATGACTCCCCGATAGGAACTATGGTTGGAGAGATACACGTAGTTCTGCTCCTTCCGGTCTTTGTCAAAGCGGAAGGTTCCCAGATATACCCATGTGCCGCCACCCATCTGCTGATTGACTTTATAAGATGTGGCAATACCTTGATGCACAATGGTATAGGATGCATCACTTACACTGTTAGGTAAGGTCTTATAGGATACATATACGGCATAGTCGCCGCTTTCCCTGATCTCGGGCACCCAGAAGGCTGTACTCATGTGACGCTTGCTTTCCGTGGCTTCAATCTGCCTGTAAGTGCCCTCGGTAAAGGGGTTCTGCCTGTCGGTATATATATCATGTGTCATGCAGAATCCGGTGTCGCCGCTTTCCCATTTGTACTTCTGGTTTTTCTCGGCGTAGTAACCGTTTATGTTCTTCATGTCATTGTCAACAATCACCTCGTTCTTCTGCCAGTCTCTTTCCCTGGGGCTATAGACTACGGCTCCGGCATTCTCGAGCATGGGAATCAGGTAGGGGATGACGATGCTTTGGGTGAAGAGGTCCTCGGTGGTGCAGTAAAGGTGCGGACGCTGGAATATCCATTCTCCGCTCTTTACATTATAATATTTGCCGTGGCTGGCCCATAGGCACAGATGCCTGCCCCTGAGCCCCTTGCTGACAGAGTAGGGCAGGCTGGCCGGACTAACCCAGGGGTTCCCGTGGTAAGGGTTCTTGAGATATATCCTCTGGGTGTCAGGTTCGGCCAGCTGGTCAATGGAGATCAGCTGCTCAATGAGTATATCCTGCGCATAGATGAGAAGCGTGTAGGTGTTGTACGGGGTGCCTAAGGTCCGGCGTACGTCCTCGTATATCCGCTTTACCAGGGACGGGGTGAACGGCTGGGCCTTGAAGGCGTCATTCAGATAGATGGTGTAGCGTTTCTGATCGTTGTCGATGTCAAGGTCTTCAATCCGTATCTTCTCGGCTGAGGAAAAGGCGGGGTTCTGATAGTTCTCGAAGTACAATGCCAACGGGGTCTTCTCGGCACGGTTGCGCTGTGCGTGACATGCCGTACCTACCGACAGGAAAACAAGCAGAACAAGTATATACCTGACAAACATACCTTAGGGATGACTATAATGCGAATTGTTTAGGATGTTTACCGGTAAAGGGGCGGAAATAATCCTTGATTTCCTGTAACTGCGCTTCGACATCTCCGCTGGGGATGATGGTTTTGGTACAGGCAATGGTCCGTGTCCTGAAGTCAAGTCCGTAGAGCAGAATGGGTATGCCGGCCTTCAGGGCGATGTAGTAGAATCCTTTCTTCCACTCGCCGTTGGCTTTACGGGTACCTTCGGGGGTTACACAGACTCTGAAGACATCCGCCTCCCTGGCCTGCCGTGCAACGGAATCCGTCACTTTCATCTTTTTGTCCCTATGCACGGGGATGCCGCCAATACGCCTCATCAGGATGCCCAATGGCCAGAAGAACCATTCCTTCTTCATCAGAAAATTACATTCCGCTCCTATGGAGCATATATATAATTGCCCGATGATGAAATCCCAGTTGCTGGTATGGGGCGCCAG
Organism: uncultured Bacteroidales bacterium; assembly: GCA_902775385.1. Lineage (GTDB taxonomy): Bacteria > Bacteroidota > Bacteroidia > Bacteroidales > Bacteroidaceae > Physcousia. The sequence continues at coordinate 15,152 of CACYMI010000017.1, read as the reverse complement.
CGCAATGACGCACTTCTCGGGCAAGTGTTCGGTCACATCCTCCCTGAACCCGAGCCAGTCATACAGTATCTTTCTGCTAAGCCGACGAAGCATATCCAACCTTTATCTCTGTTTTTTCAGGCCAGGGCCTTGATCTGTTCAACAATATCCTCGGTACGGGCCAGCAGGTCCTCGCGTAATTTTTTGAAGAAAAGCCTGGTACTGCCCGGCTCTACATGTGAAAGCCTGCTTATCATGTCGTTTTGCATCTGCAATATGGTAAGCATGACGTTTTCCACATCATTTTTGTTGGTGTCCTTCTTGTATTGAATCAATGCAACACACTCGGCAAACAGGTCGCCGCATAAGGAATTAATGTCCTTCTTGATATCCCTTCTTTTCATAATGCAGAATTTTATTATGGTTTCTAACAAAGCAAAGATAAGAATATTTGCTTTAATACATATCATATTTGAGTTTATTTTAATAAAAAAAATGAATTTTTGTGTTTTCTTTCTTTATTTACCCTACATTTTTGTAATTTTGCGCTGCGAAAACGGTTATTTATTTAAAACAGGAAAATAAAATTATGGAAAAAAGTGCATTGCAGGTAGCTCGTGCTGCCTATCAGCCCAAACTCCCCAAAGCGCTGCAGGGTCCTGTAGTTGCTGTTGAGGGTGCCGCGACACAGAGTGTAGGAAACCAGGAAGAGATAAAGGCTATGTTCCCCAATACTTACGGTATGCCTGTCATTACCTTCGAGGCCGGCGAACAGAAGGCGCTGGAGCCCTTTAACGTAGGTATCATCCTCAGTGGAGGTCAGGCTCCCGGCGGACACAATGTTATCAGCGGTCTCTATGACGGCGTGAAGTCGCTCAACAAGAACTGTAAGCTCTATGGCTTCCTCATGGGTCCCGGCGGACTGGTTGACCATAAGTACGTTGAGTTTACCGATGCTTTCATTGACGAGTACCGCAATACCGGCGGTTTCGACATCATCGGCTCAGGCCGTACCAAGCTGGAGAAGGAGTCACAGTTCGAAAGCGGTATCGAGATTCTGCGCGAGCTGGGCATCAAGGCCCTTGTAATCATCGGCGGTGATGACAGTAATACCAATGCCTGTGTTCTGGCCGAGTACTATGCCGCCAAGAAGTACGGTGTTCAGGTTATCGGCTGTCCCAAGACAATCGACGGCGACCTGAAGAACGAGCAGATTGAGACCAGCTTCGGTTTCGACACCGCCTGCAAGACATATTCCGAGCTTATCGGCAACATCCAGCGTGACTGCAACAGCGCCCGCAAGTACTGGCACTTCATCAAGCTGATGGGCCGTTCCGCATCACACATTGCCCTGGAGTGCGCCTTGCAGACCCAGCCTAATGCCTGCCTGATTTCAGAGGAGGTTGAGCAGAAGGAAATGTCACTGGACGATGTGGTAACGTATCTGGCCAAGATTGTAGCCGACCGTGCCGCTGAGGGTAACAACTTCGGTACTGTTCTCATCCCCGAAGGTCTTATCGAGTTCATTCCCGCCATCAAGAAGCTGATTGCCGAGCTGAACGAGGTTCTGACTGATCCCGCAACAGGCGAGAGCCGCGTGTTCGCATCCAAGGATGAGCAGGTAGCCTTCGTCAAGAGCCACATCGCTGCCGACAACCTGGCTGTTCTGGAATCTCTGCCCAAGGATGTGGAGCGCCAGCTATGCCTGGACCGTGACCCGCACGGCAACGTACAGGTTTCACTCATCGAGACAGAGAAGCTGCTCTCAGCTATGGTTGCCACCAAGCTGGCAGCCTGGAAGGCTGAAGGCAAGTACAATGGTAAGTTCAGCGCACAGCACCACTTCTTCGGTTACGAAGGCCGCTGCGCTGCCCCCTCTAACTACGATGCCGACTACTGCTACAGCCTCGGTTTCAACGCCAGCCGCCTGATTGCCAACGGCAAAACCGGCTATATGAGCGTTATCAAGAATACTACGGCTCCCGCAGCTGAGTGGATTGCCGGCGGTGTGCCCATCACTATGATGATGAATATGGAACGCCGTAACGGTGCTATGAAGCCCGTGATCCGCAAAGCCCTCGTAGAGCTGGACGGTGCTCCCTTCAAGTTCTTTGCCAGCAAACGTGAGGAGTGGGCTAAGAATACATGCTACGTATATCCCGGTCCTATCCAGTACTGGGGTCCCTCAGAGGTATGTGACCAGTGCACTAAGACACTGGCTTTAGAGCAGAAATAAATTCTAACGGAAATCCCCTCTTCTGCTTATTCAGAGTAGGAGAGGGGATTCTAATTTATACAGGAAATTGGCTAACAACTACCATCCCGGAACAGCGAGGAAGGGCTCTTCAGGCAACAGGAGGCCGTCGTCTGGCAGAAAGGGCAGGAAAACAAAGGGAAAAGGCGGAATATTCGGCCGCTTCGGCGTTTCTGTCTGGGTAGGTATTGTCCTGGTGGCCATCGCATACATAGGGCTTTTCTATTATTTCTTCGTAGGTCCGTACAGTTTCAGATGGAAAGCCATATACGGCGAACCGACTTATCCGGAAGGATATAATGTCAGAGGAATTGACATCAGTCATTACCAGACGAGCATCAAATGGGAAAAACTACGAAACGCCTCCATCAACAATGATCCGGTGCGTTTTGTCATTATAAAAGCCACAGAGGGAAAAGACCTCTTTGACGACGATTTCAACGATAACTTCTATCAGGCTAAGGAGAATGACTTCATACGCGGAGCCTATCACTTCTTCGTACCTGGAGTAAATGCAGCCGATCAGGCGGGATTCTTCCTGCATCAGGTACATCTCGTTCCGGGAGACCTGCCGCCGGTCCTTGATATAGAGAAAACCGGAAAGCTTACCAAAAAACAGTTGCAGAAGGATGTCCGCACCTGGCTGGACATTGTGGAGAAACACTATGGCGTAAAGCCGATCCTGTACACCAGCTACAAATTCAAGAAGGATTATCTGAATGATCCCGTATTTGACGAGTATCCGTATTGGATAGCACATTATTATATTGACAAGCTCGAGTATAAGGGTAAATGGGTGATGTGGCAGCATACTGACTGCGGCAAACTGGACGGAATCAAAGGTTTTGTTGACTGCAACATATTCAACGGGTCCGTACAGGATCTGATGGCTTTCACCTTACAGGAGCAGGAGGATGCGGAACCCGCAGAGGAGGCGGAGGGTTTATAAGGGAAGTATTGTTTATTAAACATAATCACGATTACAATAATAAATGGGTAAAGTTATTACAGGAGCGGAATATTCAGCGCAGAAATACATTGAGCTGCCGGTACGTGAGCCGCAGGAACTGATGGCGTTCATGATGAAGCAGATGTCTGGCATTAGCCGAAACCGCGCCAAGGATCTGCTGAGCGGACATGCCGTAACAGTTGACCGCAAACTGGTTACACAATACAATTATATGCTATCGGTTGGCGAAGTTGTGCGCATCACCCGACACAAACGCAGTACCGAGCTCATTAACAAGCATATCAAGATTATCTATGAGGATCACGATTTAGTAGTGATCGAGAAACAGCCTGGTATCCTCAGCATGGCTTCCTCCCCGAACCAGTTCTGTGTCAAGTCCATACTGGACGACTACTTCCACAAACGTCATTTCAAGTGCAGGGCCCACGTTGTGCACCGCCTTGACCGCGAGACTTCCGGACTTATGATTTATGCCAAGAACATTGAGACAGAACAGATTCTGGAGAACAACTGGCATGACATCGTATATGACCGCCGCTATGTGGCTGTGCTCTGCGGCGCCATGGAACAGGAAGGCGGAACGGTTCATTCCTGGCTAAAGGATAACAAGGCGTTCTTTACCTACAGCAGTCCGACGGACAATGGCGGAAAAGAAGCCGTCACGCATTACCGTTGCCTGCAGAAAAATCAGGACTACAGCCTGGTAGAGATGCGACTCGAGACCGGAAGGAAAAATCAGATTCGCGTACACATGAACGACTTGGGCTATCCTGTTGCCGGAGACACTAAATACGGTAACGGACGCAATCCTATAGGACGTCTGGCACTGCATGCCTACCGTCTGAACTTCTACCATCCCCGTACGGGTGAGCCTATGACGTTTGAGACGCCCTTCCCTACCTCATTCCGCAATATTTTCGAAAATTCTAAAAAATAACACAATATGAAAAAGAACTTTTCTATCCTTACAGTTTTACTGGTCAGTATCCTATTCACCTCATGCAAGGCTTTCAACTATCAGAAAGACACTAAGACTGACGCATCGTCCCTCCTGTCAAACGCACTTGCCGGAAACACCTCTCAGACTACCACCGACCTTCTGGGCCGCGTACTCTCATACCTGCTCTTCGGCAACACCATCAACGAGGAGAACATTATCGGCACGTGGACCTATTCCTCGCCCAAGGTTATATTCGAAAGTGAGAATATCCTGGCTAAGATCGGCTCCGACATTGCCTCCGACAAGATTGAGAAAACCCTTGGCGAACAGCTCTCACGCGTTGGATTTGCCCAAGGTAAGACTACCCTTACTTTCAACAAGGATAATACCTGCAGCTTTACATACGGCTCACGCACATACCCCGGAACCTATAAGTTTGACGCTTCATCCAACCGGCTCACCATTACCGATGCCTTCGGCGTGGGAAATGTCAAGTGCACAGCCTGTAAGAATGGCAATGAACTGTACCTGCTCTTTGACTCCAGCAAGGTTCTTTCCCTGCTGAATACATTCAGTAATTCTTCCCTGGGAAATTCCACTGCCGCCTCTGTACTCGGCAATTACAAGGGTCTGAAATTAGGCTGGTCCATGACGAAGTAAGTTGACTCCGACAAATAACCACCAACCTCTAATCACTAAACGAGTTGACAAAACAGAGCCGGCAAGCTTTCGTAACCTAAAAAAACAAATATAACTTTTGGCGGAATGTCGAATAATTTGTAATTTTGCAGCTCGGAAAAAAAATATCTTTTTTTAAACAATGAATATATCATACAAATGGCTTCGTGAATACGTGGAGACCGACCTCACGGCACAGCAGGTGGCAGATGCGCTGACCAGTGCCGGCCTTGAGGTAGAGGGCGTAGAGGAAGTTCAGAGCATAAAGGGTGGCCTTGAAGGCCTTTGGATTGGCAAGGTGCTGACATGCGAGGCACATCCTAACAGTGATCACATGCATATCTGCACAGTAGATGTCGCACAGGGCGAGCCCCTTCAGATTGTCTGCGGAGCCCCTAACGTAGCTGCCGGACAGAAGGTTGTGGTAGCCGTAGTGGGAACCAAGCTTTATGACGGCGACGAATGTTTTACTATCAAGCGCAGCAAGTTGCGCGGCGTGGAAAGCTTCGGCATGATATGCGCCGAGGACGAGATAGGCATTGGCACTGATCACAGTGGAATCATCGTTCTCCCTGAAGATGCGGTAGTAGGCACACCAGCCGCCAAATACTACAACATCGAGAGCGACTATGTCATCGAGGTGGATATAACTCCCAACCGTGCTGACGCCTGCAGCCATTACGGAGTTGCCCGTGACCTTTATGCCTGGCTTATCCAGAACGGATACAAGACCAGCCTCAAACGTCCCGACTGCGAAGACTTCCGGGTTGATGACGAGTCTCTGCCCATCAGCATTGAGGTACAGAACGCTGAGGCATGCCCCCGTTACTGCGCCGTTACCCTTACCGGGTGCCAGGTTAAGGAAAGTCCTGAATGGCTGCAGAACAAACTGCGTGTGATAGGCCTGCGTCCCATCAACAACATCGTAGATATCACCAATTACATTATGATGGCATACGGCCAGCCGCTGCATTGCTTCGATGCCGATATGATACTCGGCAAGAAGGTGATTGTAAAGACCATGCCTGAGGGAACCCCCTTCGTAACACTTGACGGTGAGGAGCATAAGCTCTCAGACCGTGACCTGGCTATCTGCAATGCGCAGGAGCCTATGTGTATCGCCGGTGTATTCGGCGGCAAGGGAAGCGGTACCTATGACAATACTGTCAACGTTCTCCTGGAGAGCGCCTACTTCAATCCCACATGGATACGTAAGAGTGCCCGCCGTCACGGACTCAGTACGGATGCAAGTTTCCGCTTTGAGCGCGGCATTGACCCCCACGGACAGATTTACGCGCTGAAGCAGGCAGCCATCCTGGCCAAGGAACTGGCAGGTGCCAAGGTAAGCATGCAGATTGCGGACATAAATCCCAATCCCCTACCCGACTTCAACGTATCCCTTAAATACGCATATGTGGATACCCTTATCGGCAAGCATATACCGGCTGATACTATCAAGAGTATTGTCACCAGCCTGGAGATGAGGATTCAGGCCGAGACCGCGGATGGACTTGAGCTGATTGTTCCTGCCTACAGGGTAGATGTTCAGCGCCCCTGTGACGTTGTCGAGGACATCCTGCGTATCTATGGATATAACAACATCGAGATACCCTCAACCCTCAAGAGCAGCCTCTCCGTCAAGGGTGACCCTGACAAGAGCCACAAACTGCAGAATATCATCGGTGAGCAGCTCGTGGGAGAGGGATTCCGCGAAATCCTGAACAACAGTCTGCAGCGCGGTGCCTACTATGACGGACTGGAAAGCTACAGGAGCGAGAACCTTGTCAAACTTCTCAACCCGCTCAGCCAGGATCTGAACTCCCTGCGTCAGACACTCCTCTTCGGCGGACTGGAGAGCATTGTCCGCAATACCAACTACAAGAATGCCGACCTCAAGTTCTTCGAGTTCGGAAACTGCTACAGGTTCCAGGCCGATAAGCGCTGTGCCGACATCATCCCGGGTGTCAGCAGCAGCCGTGATCCTGAAGTCATCAAGCACGTACTGGATGCTTACTCCGAGGATTACCACCTGGGACTCTGGGTAACCGGCAAACGTGTCAGCGGAAGCTGGGCACATGCTGACGAGGACAGCTCATTCTATGAGCTCAAGGCATACGTCATGAACATTCTCAGACGCCTGGGCGTACCCTTCGGCATGCTCGTCTTTGCCGAGGGCGGTTCTGACATCTATGACAAGAGCATACAGGTGCAGAACCGTGGAGGAAAAGTTCTCATTGAGATGGGTATCGTAAGCCATAGGATACTGAAGGGCTTCGGTATCTCTGCCCCCGTTTACTATGCTGACATACGTTGGAAGCAGTTGATGAAGGCCATTAAAAACCAAGCTGTAACCTATACTGAAATCAGCAAGTTCCCTGCCGTAAGCCGTGACCTCGCACTCCTGCTGGATGAGAGCATCCAGTTCGAGCAGATTGAGAAGATAGCCTATCAGACAGAGAAGAAACTCCTCCGGGGTGTCAGACTCTTTGACGTCTATGAGGGAGAAAAGCTCCCCCAGGGCAAGAAATCCTACGCTGTGAACTTTATTCTTCAGGACAATGAGAAGACACTGAATGACAAGCAGATAGATGCCATCATGCAGAAACTCATCCAAAACCTTACTACTCAGCTCCATGCTGAGCTACGCTAAGGTTTTGTAAATAAGAATTTTAATTATCTAAACAATATGGGAAGAGCATTTGAATACCGTAAAGCTACAAAGCTTAAGAGATGGGGCCACATGGCCAAGACATTTACACGTCTGGGCAAGCAGATTGCCATTGCCGTAAAGGCTGCCGGCCCCGAACCAGAGAACAACCCCGCACTGCGTTCAATCATTGCCGTCTGCAAGCGCGAGAACATGCCGAAGGACAACATCGAGCGTGCCATCAAGAATGCCCTGGGCAAGGACCAGAGCGACTATAAGTCCGTAACATACGAGGGATACGGCCCTCACGGTGTAGCCATCTTCGTAGATACGCTTACTGACAACACCACACGTACCGTAGCCGATGTACGCAGCGTGTTCAACAAGTTCAGCGGCAACATGGGAACCACCGGTTCACTCGCATTCCTCTTTGACCACAAGTGCGTATTCACCTTCAAGAAGAAGGCTGATATGGATATGGATGACTTCATCCTGGAGATGATTGACTGCGGTGTAGAAGAGGAGTATGACGAGGAGTATGACGAGGACAAGGATGTAACCACCATCACCATCTACGGTGAGCCCACCAGCTACAACGAGATTCAGAAGAAGCTCGAGGCTGACGGTTTCGAGGATGTCGGCGGTGAATTCACATACATCCCCAATGACCTGAAGGACGTAACCCCGGAACAGCGCGAGACTATCAACAAAATGGTAGAAAAGCTTGAGGAGTTTGATGACGTCCAAACCGTCTATACCAACATGAAACCCGAGGAGGAGTAATCCCCTACCCTTGGTGATACAATAAAGGAGGTCGATTCGGCCTCCTTTTATTGTTTATGCTCCGTCTCCGGCAATGCGTGGGAGATTACCCTACAGGGCTTAGAATGGTGCCTTTCCTGACTCTAACTGGGAAAAGGGAGGTTCCTCGTTATTCAGCTGCTGCTGCGTCTGAGCCATTTCCTCAGGACTCAGCCTCTCCGAAACAAAGCGGCCGCCCATATCGCTTGACGTCTCACCAGGCAGGGGGACATGTGTGACCAGATCCTCGAATCGGGCAAACTCGCTCTTGAACTGCAACTTGATGTCGCCCACCTGACCGTTACGGTGCTTGGCAATGATAAACTGTGCAAGGCCCTTCCAACTCTGACCGGACTGGTCCGTGTAGATATGATAGTATTCAGGTCGGTGGATAAAACATACAATATCAGCGTCCTGCTCAATGGCACCAGACTCACGCAGGTCGCTCAACTGAGGTCGCTTGCCTTCCTCACCCTCGCGGTTCTCCACGCCACGGTTCAACTGGCTCAGCGCAATAATAGGAATGTTCAACTCCTTAGCCAAGCCTTTCAGCGAACGGCTGATCGTAGAAACCTCCTCCTGTCGGCTGTTGATGTTCAGGCCGCTGGCATGCATCAGCTGCAGGTAGTCAATCATGATAATCTTCACCCCGTGCTCACGCACCAGACGCCGTGCCTTGGTCTGAAGCTCAAATACCGTAAGCTGAGGCGTGTCATCCACATATATCGGCGCATCCCATAACTGGCGTACCCGGGCATCCAGCTGGCCCCACTCGTACGGCTGAAGCTGAGCGCTACGCAGTTTCTCGCCGCTGATCTCACTCACATTCACCATCAGACGCTGAACCAGCTGCTCGTTACTCATCTCAAGGGAGAACATAGCCACAGGTACACTATTATCAACCGCCATCTTCTTAAGCATACTCAGCACAAAGGCTGTTTTACCCATGGCAGGACGGGCAGCAATAATAATAAGGTCGCTGTTCTGCCATCCGCTGGTCATCTTATCCAGTTCCTCAAATCCAGTGCTCAGTCCGCTCAATCCACCTTCACGGGCAGCAGCTTGCTTCAGCAGTTTATATACATTATCTATGACAGGATTAATCTGTGTATAGTCCTTCTTTAGGTTTTTCTGAGAGATAGCAAACAGCTGGCTCTCAGCTGTTTGCATCAGGTCTGCCACATCAATTGTTGAATCGAAGGCCTGCGTCTGAATATAGCTGGCAAAGGTAATCAGTTGGCGTGCCAGAGACTTCTGGGCGATAACCTTGGCATGGTACAGGATGTGGGCGCTGCTGGCAACCTCCGCATTGATCTGCATCAGATAGGTATTGCCGCCCGCTTCTTCCAAGAGACCGGTTCGTTCCAACTGATCGCAGACAGTCATGATATCCACAGGCTTCTGCTCCACGTTCAGTGTCTGTATAGCTTGGAAGATAACCTGATGGCGTTTATCATAGAAACTTTCTGGTTTCAGAATCTCAGCCACCTGTCCCCAGGCCTCCTGCTCTACCATCAGAGCGCCTATCACAGCCACCTCCATATCCAGGCTCTGCGGTTGCTTATGTCCATACTGGTCCACACTGGGGACTTCCACAATCTTTGTCGTCTGCTTTCTTCTCTCAGCCATCTTACCTAAAATTCATTATTTCAGTTTCGGAAGTATTCTTCCTTTTAGGGGAATTAATTATTTTATTGCAAAGATACGATTAAGCGAGCGATAAACGAAATAAATTGGCATTTATTTCTTTATCCGAGCGAAAGTATCTTCGAGGCGCCAGCCTCAAAGTCGATTATGTGAGAGAAGAACAAAATAAATCAATCTGTTTTTTCTTCCGGACGGCAGAATCTCCGAAATAGCGATTTACTTTGATAATTTATAAAAAGAAATGTTTATCTTTGCTGACAGAAATGACAAATACACAGATGAGATACATTATTTTAGCACTTGCTTTAGCCATGGGAATAGTGAGCGCCCAGGCACAGTCACAGCCAGCAAATCTGATTCCGGCACCGGCAGAGTATAACGTACACCCGGGGACCGTTAGTCGGGACAAGATGAATGGTTCTCATGAGAAGGTCCGGATTTCAGAGAAGGCTATGCTGCGCCGTCTGGAAGGCCGTAAACTAACGGACTGGCAGCTGAAATCGGCCTATTGGCTGGAGGTCGGGCCGAAGGGGGTGAAGATTGAGGCAGCTGACCAGGAGGGGGTGTTCTATGCCCGTCAGACGCTCAGAATGATGGCAGAGCCGGACAGTATGGTAAACTGCTGTACCGTCCTTGACTGGCCGAGACTGAGATACCGGGGTATGATGCTGGATGTAAGCCGGCATTTCTATGGCAAAGACTTTGTGAAGAAGCAGTTGCGGATGATGGCGCTGCTGAAGATGAACCGCTTCCACTTTCATCTGGTGGACAATCCGGGCTGGCGCTTGCAGATTGATACCTATCCAAGGCTAACCCAACTGACCGCCTGGCGCCCGCAGGCTTACTTTTGGGATTGGGAGAAGAACGAGATCGGAGGACCCTTTGCCGTGGAGGGCACTCCAGGGGCATACGGCGGATACTATACCAAGGAGGATATCCGCGAGATTCTGGCTTATGCCGCGGAGAGGCACATTGAGGTGATTCCTGAAATCGAGATGCCCGGTCATAACTACGAGACGCGTGCGGCTTATCCGGAACTGGCCTGCAGTTTACCCAAGGGAGGCAAGGACCCGTGGGAACTTTGTCCGGGGAAGGAACATACGTATGAGTTTCTGGAGAATGTGTTGCTGGAGGTCTTTGACCTGTTTCCCTCACAATATATCCATATCGGCGGGGATGAGGCCCGCAAGAACAACTGGAAAGTCTGCCCCTACTGTCAGGCGCGGATGAGAGCAGAGGGGCTGAAGGATGTGAATGGTCTTCAGAGCTATATGATCAGGCGGATAGAGCGATTTGCCCGCGCACACGGCAAGCGTATCATCGGCTGGGACGAGATTCTGCAGGGAGGACTGGCTCCGGATGCCACTGTGATGTGCTGGCATGGTACAGAGGCAGGTGTGCAGGCAGCGAAGGAGGGTCATGACGTGATTTTCACGCCTACACATTATTATTATCTGGACTATCACCAGGACCCGGACCAGTACCGGCCAGTGGGACGATGCGTGACGTTAGAGAAAGTGTATTCGTTTGAGCCGGTGACGGAGCGCATACCAGAGGCTGACGCACATCATGTGTCAGGTGTTCAGGGCAACTTGTGGACGGAGCATGTTCAGGAGGAATGGCATGCAGAGCTGCTGCTCTATCCCCGCCTCTTTGCTATTGCCGAAACGGGATGGAGCCAGGCTGACAGGAAGTCATGGCCCGACTTCGAGCGAAGAGCATCTGCCCTCTCGGCTGCTGCCCGCAAATGGGGGTACAGGGTGTATTAGCACGCCCCTTCCCCATCACGCTCCTTGCTATACCTGGCACTGCCGCATTTGCGAGAGCAGGGCGTTAGCCTGCTCTACAGAGGTGACATCAGTTACCAAGAGCCTAAACTGCTCCTTACTGTTATCTACCCGGCAGATGTGCGCGTTGGTGGTGGCAAAGGCTATTACCTTGCGGAAGGCCTCGCTGTCATAGAACGGACTGGTAGGATTGGATACGAACTGCAACCGCATACGTCCCTGTTTCAGCTGGATACGCTCACAGCCGAAGTAACGGCCCAGGCTGCGCAACTTTACCACACGTATCAGCTCCTCCCCTTCAGGCGGAATGGGCCCGAAGCGGTCCGTCATCCGCTGGCGGAACTGCTCCACATCCGCCTCACGCTCCAGGCTGTCCAGCTCACGGTACAGCAGCATACGCTCGCTGCTGGTAGGCACATACTCCTCGCTGAAACTCATCTGCAGATCACTCTCAATGACACACTCCTCCACAAACTCCGTTCCGCCTGTAATATTGCCAGCCTTCACCTCCTCCTTATACAGGTCCTGGAACTCCTCGTTGCGGAGTTCCTTCACAGCCTCCGACAGAATCTTCTGATAGGCCTCGTACCCCAGGTCAGCGATAAAACCGCTCTGTTCCGCGCCTAACATATTGCCCGCACCCCGGATATCCAGATCCTGCATGGCAATGTGTATGCCGCTGCCCAAGTCCGAGAAATTCTCAATGGCCTGCAGCCTGCGGCGGGCATCGATGTTCAGGGCACAAGTTCTGCGCCCCGTTGATGATAATGGTATTGGCATTGGGAATATCCAGTCCGCTCTCGATGATCGTGGTGGACAGCAGCACATCATAGTCATAGTTGGCAAAAGCCATCATAATATTCTCCAGCGTCTCAGGCGGCATCTGTCCGTGAGCAATGGCCACACGCGCATCCGGCACATGCTTATGGATAAGCGCCTCCAGGTCGGGCAGGTTACTGATGCGGTTGTTGACAAAGAACACCTGCCCGTTACGGCTCATCTCAAAGTTGATGGCCTCCGCTATAATCTCCGAGCTGAACACGCTCAGCTGCGTCTGGATGGGATAACGGTTGGGAGGCGGTGTCTGAATCACACTCAGGTCGCGCGCTCCCATCAGACTGAACTGCAACGTACGCGGGATAGGCGTAGCCGTCAGCGTAAGGGTATCCACATTCACCTTCATCTGGCGCAGCTTCTCCTTAGTGCTCACGCCGAACTTCTGCTCCTCATCAATGATAAGCAGTCCCAAGTCCTTGAACTTCACACTCTTGCCTATCAGTTTATGCGTTCCGATAACAATGTTCACCGAACCGTCCTTCAGCCCCTCCAGAATCTCCTTGGTCTGCGAGGCCGTACGGGCACGGCTCAGATAGGCAATCCTCACAGGGAAGTCTTTCAGCCGCGAGGTAAAGGTACGGTAATGCTGATAAGCCAGCACCGTAGTGGGCACCAGCACCGCCACCTGCTTATTGTCAGCACAAGCCTTGAAGGCGGCACGCACGGCCACTTCCGTCTTGCCGAAACCCACATCCCCGCATACCAGACGGTCCATAGGACGGGCACGCTCCATATCAGCCTTGATGTCCTGGGTAGCCTTCAGCTGGTCGGGCGTATCCTCATAAAGGAAACTGGCCTCCAGCTCATGCTGCATGAAACTGTCCGGCGAATAGGCAAAACCCTTCTCCTCGCGCCGCCGGCTGTACAGCTTTATCAGGTCACGCGCTATATCCTTGATTTTGGTCTTGGTGCGCTCTTTCATGCGTTCCCATGCACCGGTTCCCAGGGTGCTGATGCGGGGCGGCTCCCCGTCCTTACCCTTGTACTTGGAAACCTTGTGCAATGCATGAATCGAGACGAAGACCACATCGTCATGGTTATAGACAATCTTTATCACCTCCTGCATCTTATCCCCGTTGGGAATCCTCACCAGTCCCCCAAAGCGTCCCACACCGTGGTCCAGATGAACCACATAGTCGCCAATCTCAAACTGCTGCAGCTCCTTCAGCGTCAGCGCCACCTTGCCCGTACGCGTCTGCTCGGTACGCAGACTGTATTTATGGTAACGGTCAAAAATCTGATGGTCCGTAAAGCAGCACACTTTCAGCTCATCATCTATGAAACCCTCATGCAGCGTCCTGTTTACAGGCTGGAACCGGATACCCGTCTCCTTGTCCGCGAAGATACTCGCCAGACGGTCCGTCTGCTTGGCGCTGTCAGCCAGAATATAAAGCTCATACCCCTCGTCCTGCAAACGGCGGAACTCAGTAATCAGCAAGTCAAAGTTCTTATGGAACACCGGCTGGGGATGAGTGCTGTAAGTTAGTTGACAGTTGAGAGGTGACAGTTGAGAGTTAACAGCTGCGCTTCTTAATTCTATGCGGCGGAAATCCAGAAGCTTGTGGGCGAACTCCTCGGGATCTGCCAGAATCCGGGATTTATCCAAATCCTCAGCCCGGGTCTCAACACCTTCTGTCACCGCCTGAGCCGAGAAACCCTCGTCATACGTTAGCTGAACCGTATCACACACATAGGCAGGGTCACGCATTACCAGCACCGTATCCTGGGGCAGAAAGTGCAGGAAACTCTCCTGCTGCTCAGCGGCCTGACCTTTAAACTCAGGCACAATACTGATCTGCCGCAACTTTTCCTTGCTCAACTGGCTCTGCACCTCAAAGGTGCGGATACTGTCAATTTCATCACCGAAGAAGTCTATACGGTACGGCAGCTCGCAGGAGAAGGAATAAACGTCTATGATACTGCCCCTGACGGCAAACTGACCGGGCTCATACACATAATCCACACGCTGGAATCCGTATGCCGTCAGCGTCTCCTGCACAAATACGATATCCACCTGCTCACCCGTTTGCAGCATCAGCGTCTGCTTATTCAGTTCCTTTTGGGTAACCACCAGCTCGCACAGCGCCTGCGGATGCGTGACCACATACAGCGGACCATCCATTCCCGGGGCGCTGATACGCGTCAGAACCTCCGTGCGTAGAATCTCATTGGCGGCATCACGCTGACCGTACTTAATGGCACGCTTATAGCTGCTGGGGAAGAACAGCACCTGCTCCTGCCCCATCAGCTGCGTCAGGTCATGATAGAAATAACCGGCCTGCTCCTCATCATCCAGGATAAAAAGGAACGGAGCCGCGGACTTCTGTGCGGGGAGTGTGGCAAACACCAGCGCAGCGCTACTGCCTTGCAGGCCCGAAAGCCGTAGTACCCCCCCAGAAGGGAACTGAGGAGCCCTAAGTGCCGCAGCCAGAGCTTTCACCCCCGGATGCTTGGCAAAGATATTCTGTAGTTGCTGAATCTCCATTAAATAACCTTATTTTTGAGAGTGCAAAGGTACAATTTAATTCTTTACCCACAAAGAACTTCTTTTCATAAAAGAAGCAAAATAAGTAACACACACTCAGCACTGAGCAGAAACATTTCCCTGATTA
>CACYMI010000016.1 GCA_902775385.1 uncultured Bacteroidales bacterium | reverse complement strand
CCTGTCTTGCCGGTAACACCGTTTGTCTCTATCCGGATGGAGCTGGCCTTGTCATTCCAGTCGTTTCCCACGTATCCGGCGTCTGCCGTGAATACATGTGAGGTTCCGCCGAAGTTGTCATCATTATATAAGGTAACCTTGAAGCCGGGCAGTACCTTCAGTGAGGAGATGTCATCATTCTGAATGCCGTAGGCCCTCAGTTGTGCCAGCGTAAAGACGCCCTCGGGCAGACTGTAACCGTAGCCACCGTAGTTGGCATCCTGATAGAAGGTGGCCACTCCGCGGTCTGTGGTCATCAGGCCGCTGCCACCGTCAGGACGGCGCACATTCATCACGGCACCCTCATGCCAGTAATAGCCGTTGCCGCCAGGTGCTGCTCCCATACCGCTATGGTCATCAGGGTTCAGCACATCCAGGCTGAAATAGCCGTCGCACCAGCCGCCCCATCCCCAGTTGATATGGAAGCAGCCGTCATCCCTGTAGCCGTCGCACACAAAGGCGTGTCCGCCGCCCCAGTTCACGTCTGAGTAACCCTCTATCAGTACAGGCCGGCCATAGTACAGCTCAGCGTACACGGCGTTCACCCATTCATTGCTGCTGTAGTTGTCCTTGTGAATCTCATAGATGTCATTGGGGTAGCCAAAGTAGTTCTTCAGCGCATTGATGGCATTCACAAAGGCTGCGCCCGAGCCGCCGTCTGTGTAGTGCATCAGGGCTCCCTTACCCATGTAATGCATCAGTTTGGCTACCGCATTACCGCTGTTGGTGCCGCTGTCACTGTCACTGTAGCTGTTCTTCATCGCATTCCAGTCAAACGTTGTGGCGGGCAGAGTGCTGTAGTTCAGTCCGTCATCCGTATAGCCGGGAACGCTTGTGGTAGCCCCTTCCGGCCAGCGGTAGAAGTACATCACCTGTGCAAAGGCTGTGGCCGTACAGCCTGTGTAGCAGCGTCTGCCGTTACGGAAGGGACAGTTGTCCCAGTAAGGCGTACCCTGATTCCAGGTACTTGCCAGTAACGGCCCTATGACGGGCGTTGCCCCGGGCACACCCTGTGCGGGAGCCTTAAGCTGTGTCCTGCCGGTAGGCACCAAAGGCGCATCACCCAGCGATGTGATACGGTCCGAGACCATCTGCAGCCAGGACTTCATGTTGTCGGGCAGGCTGTTCTCATCATAGTTGCCGCACTCGGTGTAACCTATGATGCTACGTGTGCGGTCGTCACCTGATACAATCACGAAGCCGCCGTCTGCCGCCATGTCAAACACGTAGTAGGGAGAGTCGTCCTGCCCTTTCGCCCTGGGCGCTCTGTGAACAGAACTTTTTCGGGAACTCAGCTCGCGGCCTTTCTGAACTGCAAAGGCTGCTGCCTTCTTCTGCGCCTGCTCCTTGGTGATCGGCGCTGCAAAAACACTCGATGTTGCCAGTATCCAAACCAGCAAATAAGTAAGTTTTTTACTCATAAAGTTAAATAAATAAATTGGTAAATTGGTTAATTAGTTTTTACTGTCGGCAATTTCCGACGCCCCAAAGTTAGTGTTTCCTATATTAAGGTGTTCTTTTCTGCCCCATTATTTAACATTATTTAAGTTTCTTGGGCTCTGTTGAGCTGATAGCTTACCCCTTTAACCTTTTAACCTTTCAACCCTTTACCCTCTATCTTCTCCCTCCCTGCCGGGGTGTGCCGTGGAGGGTCCCCTAACTTAAAAGCCGCCCTGTCTTTTGTGTGATTTCGACAGGGCGGCTTTTTGTTATTCTGCTATTGGGGTATGGCAAGTGTCTTCTTGCCATCCTTGATTATTAATCGGGAGTGGCGGATTGTGGACTGACGGTTAATTTCCCGTCCGCTGAGGTCATAGGTCTTTCCTTTGTGAAGAGGTGACACTGAAATTTCCTTTATCCTGTCTTCCCTGTCGGCTAACTCGGCACGGAGGAGAGTGAGGTCCGGGAGTTCTATGCTCTGGGGGCGTTTTTCCTCGGTGAGGCTGGTGGTGAAGTAGGAGCTAAGCGGGGAGAGGGTGGTCTTGGCGGTGGTGTACTGGAAGGCGGTGCCTTCGGCATTCAGTACATAGCTGTCTGTGACGGCTTGGGAGAAGGTGGTGCCGTGGAAGAGGTAGGCGGGAGAGGATATGACCATCTTGTCCGAACCTGACTTGTAGAAGGCTACGTCGGCGGAGCGGAACTGGATGGTATGGCCTGCCATGGTGGCATCGCCTGCTATGATATAAGGTGTGGCACCGCGGAGTTCGGTGGCGGGGGCGAAGATGACCTGACCGTCGGATGTCTGGGCAGCGAACTCGTATATCCAGAAGTGCTTGAGGCAGTCATCAAGGGCTACGGGGATACTGTCCACATAGATGGAGTCGGCGCGGAAGGGTATGGTGATGGCGTGCCAGCCGGTTCCGTCCTCGGTGAGGGGGAAGGTGTAGCTGTAGGTGGCGCTGTCTGCCTGGAAGCTGACGGGGATGAAGTACGGCTTGTCATTTACCAGGCGGATGTGCCGGGCTTCTTTGCCGCTGACGTAGTTACATGTGTCCAGGATAGCGGGTATGACCATGTCTTGGGCGAAGGCGTAGATGACGTTGGGGTTGCTGCGGTTAGGGGCCAGACGGCTGATTTTGCTGCTGCAGTCGGCGAGCACACCGCAGATGTTGGTGGCGGTGCTGCTGCTGGAGGTGTAGGCTTTGCCTGTGACGGTGCCGTCGGTCTTCCAGTTGAGGATGCCGTCCTGCATCTCGCATTTGTAATCCCAGATGCCTCCGCCGCTGAGGGTTCCATCCTGGTTGCCGTACATGGCCTTGAAGCGGTAATAGTAGCCTGAGCTGAGGTTCTCGAAGTGGATGTCGACGGTGGCGGACTTGCCTTTGGGGATGCTGACATTATACATGCTGCTGGAACTGCTGCTGGCTGAGCTGGCTCCTACCTTCTGTTTCCAGAGCTGAATCTTGACGTTGCCGTCATAGTCTGCGGTGCCGTTGTTGCGGATGGTGGCGCGTGCGTAGAGTTGTTTGCCGTAGGCGATGTTGTTAGCTCCGTTGACTACCGTGTAGCTGACGGACAGGCTGGCCTTGACGGCTTGGGCTTCGGTGATTACCTCCATGGTGCCTGTGCCGATGACGTTTTTGCCGTTCTTGTCGGAACAGAACCATAGGTTATAGGTGCCGGTTTCCTCGGGGGTGTAGTAGAAGGAGAACTGGGCAGTCTCGCCCTTGCGGACACCTACGCGGGCCAGGTTCTCGGTATAGACCTTGGTCTGGGTCTTGCTGGCGAAGAGATATACGTCCTGGTAATACTCGTCGGCATTGTTGCGGAAGGTGACTACGATTTCCTGTTCCTGACCTACGATGCGGGGGCCGGGGAAGATGATGGTGTCTATACTGATATTATATTCAGGCTCTACGATTCGCAGGGTGGGACGGCCTGTGGAATCGACAATGGCTTCGATGTAGCGGTCGCGCATATTATAGTAGGGTTTCCAGTCCTCGTTGGTCATGGGTTTGCTGGCGGGGGTGAGACGGTAGGTGCCAGCCTCCAGTTTTCTTAACAGGGGAAAACTCTTGGTTTGGGTGGCGCCGTCTGCCATGCCGGTGATGCTCATCTTGTTTCCTACAAGGGTGAAGGTTCCGTTTTCCTCCTGTTTGAGCATGCCTACATTGAAACGGCCTGTGGTGCCGGTGTCGTTGGTGAACTTGGCTGTTACAGAGGTGCCGGCTACTGTTACGTCACTGATGGTGAGGTGGGTGTTGGCCGGAATGTTGTCCGGCCTGCGCAGACCGATGACGGCTGCCTGGCCGCGGGCATAACCGCCGCTGCCGCTGGCTGCTCCGATGCCGCTGTTGTCTCCTGAGTTGAGTACGCCGATGAGGAACCAGCCGTTGCTGCTGCCTCCCCAGCCCCAGTTGACATGGAAGAGCTGTTCACCGTCGAATCCGTCCAGGACGAAGGCGTGTCCGCCGCTGATCTTGGATCCGCTAAGGGGTACGGGATAGCCGGCTGCTATCTCATTATATATAAGGTCTGTCCACTCGTCGATGCTGTACTGGTCGCGGCCGGCGCGGTGACCACTGTCATCGAAGCCGAAGTATTTGATGACGTTGGGAGCTTTCCAGTTGGCTCCGGAGGACTTGCCGTAACCCATCTGGACGGCTTGTCCGCAGTAGCGCATGAGGTTGGCGACGGCGGTGTCGGCCGCGGTGTGGGCGTGGCTCTCGCTACAGCTGTAGGTGTCCTGCATGTTGTCCCAGTCAATTTTCGCACCGCGGGGTACCTTGGGGAAGGTGACGGTTTTCGTCGTGCCGTCCTTGAGGGTGTAGGTTTTGCTGTAGGCGGGAATCTCTACCTTGATCTCGTCGGGGTAGCGGTGGAAGTTGATGACCTGTGCCCAGGCTGTGGCGATACATCCTGCGGCGGGACGGGCCAGGGTTCCTTCCTCGGTGTAGTACTTTTCCACAGTGAGGTTATAGGGGAGGCCCTGATTCCAGCGCGTGGTGAGTATCTCCGGGATGGAGTGCTTGGTGCTGAAGGTGCTGCTTCGCCTGCGCAGGGCGGGGGAGCCGGGTTTGAGGTCGTTGTCCATGACGTACTTGATTTCCTCTTCGTATCCCTGAAGCCAGGCGCGCATGTTGTCGGGGATGTTGTCGGGGTCGAAGGAGCCTTGCTCTACATAGCCCAGGATGGGTTCAACGCGGTCGTCACCTGCGACGATGACATAGCCGCCATTGTCACCGGCATTGAAGACGTAGTAGTAGGCTTCTTCCTGTCCGGTCTGTGCCGACTGGGTTTTACGGGCTGCCCGGAAGGGTTTCTGGGCGGTTTTGATGTGTTTGCCCTTGGCCATCATGTAGGACTGGGCTGTGTACAGTGCTGTCTGTCTGCCTACGGGTTCGGCAGTTGCCAATAAGGTGCAGCATAGCATCAGTAATGATAGGTGGAGTTTTTTCATATTAGAAGTAGATTTAATGTGTTATTAAAGGTTTCAGGTTTAAAGGTCCGGCCACTGGGGGCCGGGGTGGTTATATCGTTGTCCGGCAATTATCAGGTCCCGCCGGGTTCCCCTCCCTCCCCTTTCATGGGGAGGGTTGGGGGATGGCTTTATTCTCCGCCGCCGAGGGCCTGGTAGAGGTCGATGGTGGCGTTGATGGCTTCCATGCGGTTCTGTATCTGGCTCATCTGGGCTGAGAGCAGTGAGTTCTGTGCCGTGATGACGTTCAGATAGTTTGTGCTGCTGAGGGCGTAGAGCTTCCGGGTGGCATCCAGTGCCTGCTCCAGTGCTGTGACTTGCTTGGCGATGAGTTCCTTCTGGTCCTCGGCGCCCTTGAGCTCTACCATGGCGGTATTGACTTCGTTGCCGGCTGCTATGACGGCTTGCTTGAAGTTGTTGGTGGCTACCTCCATCTCGGCCTTGGAAATCTTGTACTGGGCACGGATCCTTCCGTTGGAGAAGATGGGCTGTGACAGGTTGGCTACTGCGTTGCCTATCATGATGCCGGGGTTGATGGCCGATGCTCCGAGGGCATTGGTGAACTGGCCGGTGGCGCTGATGTTGAGTGATGGGTAGAACTGGCTGGCTGCGATGTTCTTCTCATAGAAGGCACTGGCGAGTTCCAACTCGGCTGCCTTGACATCCGGACGGCGGGAGAGAATGCTGATGGGAGCGCCTGTGGCAAGGATGGCGGGTGACTGGAAGGTGCTGAGGGCACCACGGCTGATATGGCCGGCAGTCTCGCCCAGGATGGTTCCCAGTGAGTTCTCGATGAGGCGGATATTGTCATGCAGGGCAACTACGCTGGTGCTGATGCTGTAGTAGGTGGCCTCGATGCTGGCTACGGCGGCGAGGTTGGCCTGTCCGGCGTCCATGAGTTTCTTCTCCATCTCGAGGTACTGGCCCCAGTTGTCACGGGTGGTGACGGTGAGGGCAAGCTGCTCGTCAAGGGATGAGAGGGTGTAGTACATGGAGGCGATATTGGCTACGAGGGCAGCCTGAACGGCTTGCTTGGCATTGCGTAGCTGCAGGACGTTGACTTCGGCTTTCTTCTTGGCGTTACGAAGGCTGCCTATGCTGCCGAGCTGCCAGCTCATGGTGGCGGGCAGGCTATAGGTCTTGCCGGTGGAGTACTCGTTACGTCCGTAGGGGTCCCAGGGGCGGTTGACGGTGCCGCTGGGGTTGAAGTAGATGCTGGGGATGTAGGCCAGCTTGGCACACTTGAGGGCATACTGTACCTCTTGTATCTTGAGGTCGGCATTCTTCATGTCTGTGTTGTTGGCCAGTCCTTTCTCAATCAGTGCCTGTAACTGGGGGTCGGTGAAGATTTCACGCCACTGGATATCTCCCAGTCCTTTCTCGTCTCCGCTCTGGGCATCACCGTAAATGCCGTCGGTGCTGATGTCGGCGGGACGCTGGTAGTTCTTGTATAGTCCGCAACTGCTCAGTAGCAGCGTTGTCAGGGCTATGGATATTATTGCTTTGTTGTTCATATCTGGATGATGACTTATGAATTCTCGATGGCTTTCTCTTTTTCTCTCTGTGATCGCTCACGTTCCTTGAGGAACTGCTGGTCGGCCTCTTCTTTCATGACAGGGCGGATGCGCTCCTGCAGGTACTCGAAGATGATGAAGAAGAGGGGTACGGTGAACAGGATGGCGAGTGTGCCGACTGTCATACCACCGATTACGCCGATTCCGATAGTACGGTTTCCGTTGGCTCCGGCACCTGTGGCGAAGACGAGGGGTATCATACCGAAAATCATGGTGAGGACGGTCATGAGGATAGGACGCAGACGGGCCTCGGCTGCAGCGAAGGCGGCTTCAACGATTCCCATTCCCTTACGACGGCGCTCAAGGGCGAACTCGGTAATAAGGATGGCTGTCTTGGCGAGCAGTCCGATGAGCATGATGACACCGGTCTGCAGGTAGATGTTGTTCTCGATTGGGCCCATGAAGAGCATACGTCCGATGGGGACGGGCTGGCCGTTCATGGGAATGGTCCAGTTGAATCCTGCATTCCAGAGCCATGCGAATCCGTAGGTTCCCATCAGTCCGGCGGGAACGGAGAAGATTACGGCGAAGGGAATGAGGAAGCTTTCATACAGACAGCTGAGGATAAGGAATATCAGTATGACGCAGATGGCATAGGTGAGGTAGGTGTCATAGCTTCCTATGGTCTGTGCCTCCTCTCGTGCCATACCTCCATACTCATAACTATAGCCCTCGGGGAATACTTCCTTGTGTACTTGTTGGATGATATTCATTACCTCGGTGTTGCTGACACCTGTATTGGCTGTTACATTGACAGAGATGGAACTGAACAGGTTGAAGCGGTTGTCAATCTCGGGACCAAGTACGGGCTTGAGCTTGACAAACTGGCTGAGGGGAGCCATCCGGCCCTGGTTGCGGATGAACATGTTGTTGAGGTCATCCTCGGTAGTACGGCTCTGGGGGTTGCTCTGCAGCATGACACGATAGACTTTGCTGAACTGGTTCATGTTGCTGATATAGGCACCACCGCAGTAGCTGGCCAGGGCGCTCAGTACCATTGTGGGGGAGATGCCGGCGCGCTTGCACTGGGCGGCATCCACCTCTACGTCAAACTGGGGGAAGTTTCGCTCGTAGGTGGTGATGCACCGGCCTACCTCGGGGTGCTGGCTCAGCTTGGCAATGAATTCCTTGGTGTAGTTGAAGAATACTTCCTTGTCGGCTGTTCCGGTCTTGTCCTGCAACTGCAATTCGATAGAACCCATACCGTAGCCGGGAATCATACCGGGCTCGAAGACGAAGCACTGTGCCTCGGGAATCTCGGTGAGCAGGCGGGCATTCAGCTTGGCATTGGCTACCATGGTGCTGTTGCTCATCATGTTGTCCAGCGGGTGGTAGTTCATGAGGGCTACTACGGACAGGGCGGTTATGATGACGAAGGCAAGTGCCTTGCGGAATACCTTTTTCTTATTAAAGAGGCTGCGTACGAATACAATGAGGGAAATGACAATGGCCAGGAGCGCAAGTGTGGCAAATCCGAAACTGAGGCCATGCTGCCGTTCGCCCCAGGGTTTGAGGCGGATTACGGACATACCGTAGGATGTTCCCTGGCCTGACATGAATCCGTAGCCGGCAACCTTAGTGTATTCCTTGACTTCAGGTACGCTTTCGATAATCTTCTGTGCCTTGTTCATTACCTGATAGGTGGATGCCACATTGCTGCCGGGAACGGCGCTGACATTCATCATACATACACCCTGGTCTTCGCTGGGAACAAGTCCTCCGGGAAGGTGGCTGGCGAAGAAGATTACGCCTGCCATGGCCACGGCGAGAGCGCCGAAGCTGATGTAATACCTGAATTTGCGTGATACCATGCGGCGCAGTACATTGGCGTACTTTTCCATCATGGCTGAGTAGGTGGCTTCATAGGCGAGGCGGGTGCGGTAGTTGATGGCTCCGAAGAATCCCTTACGGCGCTCCTCATTGGCAGGGCGCATCATGATGGCGCACAGGGCGGGGCAGAGCACTAGGGCGCTTACGCATGAGAGGCCGACGGCTGTGGCCAGGGTTACACCGAACTGGGTGTAGAAGATTCCGGCGGTTCCGCCTGTGAAGCTGACGGGGATGAACACGGCCATGAAGACGAAGGTACAGGAGATTACGGCCATGGTTACATCACTCACGGCGTCCCTGGTGGCCTCATAAGGGCTGGTATATCCGGAGTCGAACTTGGCCTGGACTGCCTCAACAACTACAATGGCATCGTCCACCACTGTTCCGATGGCGAGCACAAGGGCGAAGAGAGTGAGCAGGTTCAGTGTGAAGCCGGCTATGGAGAGGCAGGCAAAGGTGCCTACCAGAGATACAATAATGGAGATGGAGGGGATGATGGTGGCTCTGAAGTCCTGCAGGAAGAAGTAAACCACCAATACTACCAGAAGGATGGCAATGAAGAGGGTTTCCTCTACATTAGCAATAGAAGCCAGAAGGAAGTCGTTGCTGGACATCATCTTGATGAATTTCATACCCTTTGGCAGATCTTTGCCCAGCTCGTCCAACTTGGCACTTACACGGTCATTGGTCTCCTTGGCATTCGCTCCGGCCAACTGGAAGCAGAGGAAGGTTACACCGGGATGTCCGTTGGCTTCGCCGTGGAAGGCGTAGCTGATGGCTCCCAACTCTACATCGGCGATGTCCTTGAGCCGGAGGATGGTTCCGTCTGCATTGGCACGGATGACGATGTTCTCGAACTCGGAGATTTCCTTCAGACGTCCTTTGTACTTGAGGGTGTACTGGTAGTAGTTGTCAACTCCGTCGCCGTGTGAGCCGTTGACGGGTTTCTCGCCTAACTGTCCGGCTGGAGACTCCAGGTTCTGCTCGGCCATGGCGGCGGTGATATCATCGGGTACTACACCGTACTGGGCCATCTGCTCGGGCTTCATCCATACGCGCAGTGAATAGGTTCCGCCCAGGAGCATTACGTCTCCTACGCCTTCTACTCGCTTAATCTGCGGGATGACGTTGATATCGAGGTAGTTGGAGATGAAGTCCTCGTCATAGGTTCCGTCCTCGCTGCACAGCGCGTCAATCTGAAGGAATGATGTCTGCCTTTTGGTAGTAGAGACACCTATACGGGTTACCTCCTGGGGCAGCAGTCCTTGTACGCGGGCTACGCGGTTCTGGACGTTTACGGCTGCCATATCAGGGTCTGTTCCCTGCTTGAAGATTATATTGATGGTTGCGGAGCCGGAGTTGGTGGCAGTACTATTCATGTACAGCATATTCTCCACACCGTTGATTCCCTCCTCCAGGGGCTGGATGACGGCTTTCATTACGGCATCCGCGCTGGCGCCTGTATAGGTGGCGCTGACAGATACGGTTGGGGGAGCGATGTCGGGGTACTGCTCCAATGGGAGTGTGGTAAAAGAAATGGCTCCGACCAGCAGAATCATAATGGCTATTGATATGGCCATTACGGGTCTTTTGATAAATATATTTCCTTTCATTGTCGTTATTCCGTTATTTCGAGGGTCGCCTGATTTTTCCGTTGTTGTTACGGGCGGCCAGTATGTGGTGTTACTTATTGGGTTTTACGTTCTGGCCGTCCTTGAGCATGCCGGCTCCTTCGGATACGATGACGTCACCTGTTTTCAGGCCTTCCCTGATTACATATTCCTTGCCGTTAGTATGGGGCTCGGTGATGACGAGCTGCTCATGGGCGATGTTGTCCTTGTCAACGAGGTATACCTTGAACTTGTCCTGAACCTGTACGGTTGCGGTTGCGGGGATGATAATCTTGTCCTTATAGACGGTGGGGATGACCACATAGCCTGTGCTTCCGCTGTGCAACAGTTTCTCGGGATTGTCGAAGACGGCTCGTACCTGTACGGTTCCAGTGGAGCGGTCCACAACGCCGCTGATGCTCTCTACCTTACCGGTGTACTTGTACTCGCTGCCGTCAACGAGCAGAAGCTTAATCTGAGGCATGGCGCTGATGGCTGCCTCGGCACTGCCGCTCTCGCGGGTCATGTTAAGGAGCTGTGCCTCATTGATGGAGAAGTAAACATACATCTGGTTGTTGTCGCTGACGGTAGTAAGGGGCTGTCCCATAGAGGGGCTTACCAGTGCGCCCTGACGGTAGGGGAGTGTTCCTACAATACCGTTGGAGGGGCTCTTAACTACAGTGTAGCTGAGGTTATTGCGGGCATTTACCACCTGTGCCTCGGCCTGTGCGAGGACTGCCTTGGCTGTCTGCAGGGCATTGTTGGCCTTCTGGAGGTCGAAGTCGCTGACTACATGCTGGTCAAAGAGCTGTTTCTTGCTCTCGTACTCCAGACGGGAGGTTGCCAGCTGGGCCTTGGCAGACTCTAATGATGCCAATGCTGTGTTAAGCGCGGCCTGGAAAGGTACCTGGTCAATGATGAACAGGGGCTGACCGGCCTTTACTGCCTGGCCTTCTGTAACACAGAGCTTAGTGAGCGTTCCGCTTACCTGGGGCAGGATGTCAATATCCTGACGTCCGCGTATGGTTGCACTGTATCTGGTGGTCATGGTTACGTCCTTGGTGGTAACCTTCATTGTCTCGAAATTGGCTGCCGGCATCTGCATCTGTGTGCTCTTGTTACATGAAGAGAGCACTCCGGCAACTGCTGTACAAAGAACTGTGATGTACTTCAAATTCATTTTCATACTGTATGATTTTAATTATCCTTTTTTATCTTTTTGCATTAAATCGGCTGCAAAGGTACGATAATTTCGTTAAATAGAAAGTCGGCATTTCTGTTTTTGGATAAATAATTGTAATTATTTAACAATAATCAAGAACCGTTAAGGTACAATAAAAGCGCATGACTGCGGGGTCATGCGCTTTGTGGCTTAATGGCCTGACGGCCTTTATGAGTTCATGCTGACGAGGAATTCCTCGTTGGTCTTGGTACGTTCCAAACGGGTCTTTACCTCGTTCATGGCTTCGATGGAGTTCATGTCGCTGAGGAACTTGCGCAGAATCCACATGCGGTCAAGGGTCATCTTATCCTGCAGCAGGTCATCCCTACGGGTGCTGCTGGCAACGATGTTTACAGCGGGGAAGATACGCTTATTGCTGAGCATGCGGTCAAGCTGAAGCTCCATGTTGCCGGTTCCCTTGAACTCTTCGAAGATGACCTCGTCCATCTTGCTGCCAGTGTCTGTCAGGGCTGTGGCAATGATGGTGAGGCTGCCGCCGTTCTCGATGTTACGGGCTGCTCCGAAGAAGCGCTTGGGCTTGTGCAGCGCGTTGGCATCCACACCGCCGCTCAGTACTTTTCCGCTGGCGGGTGATACTGTATTGTAGGCGCGTGCCAGTCGGGTGATGGAGTCAAGGAAGATGACTACGTCATGTCCGCACTCAACCATACGCTTGGCTTTCTCCAGAACGATGCCTGCGATTTTGACATGGCGCTCGGCAGGTTCATCGAAGGTGCTGGCGATGACCTCGGCCTTGACGGTACGGGCCATATCGGTTACTTCCTCGGGTCGTTCGTCGATGAGAAGCATGATGAGGTAGGCCTCGGGGTGGTTGGCGGCGATGGCGTTGGCGATGTCCTTCATCAGAATGGTCTTACCGGTCTTGGGCTGGGCCACAATCAGGGCGCGCTGTCCCTTTCCGATGGGGGCGAAGAGGTCCACCACGCGGGCTGATAAGGTGTCGTTGATGCCGCTGCAGAGTTTGAACTTCTCGTCGGGGAAGAGGGGGGTGAGGTTTTCGAAGGGGCTGCGGTCACGGACTACGTCAGGATTGCAGCCATTGATGGTCTGTACCTTGATGAGGGGGAAATACTTCTCGTTCTCTCTCGGAGGTCTTACTGGTCCTTCTACTACGTCACCGGTCTTGAGACCATACTGGCGGATAATCTGCGAGCTTACGTAAATGTCGTCAGGGCTGCTCAGATAGTTGTAATCGCTGCTGCGCAGGAAACCGAATCCTTCGTTCATGACTTCAAGAACGCCTTCTCCACGGATGTTCTCCTTGAAGTCGTACTTCTCTTCTTCCTTGGGCATGCTTGCTTTGTCTATCTCGGGCAGATCGTCGATTATGCGGGTCTCGGCTTCGGGACGGTGTGTGGGAGTGATGCTGGTGGCAGCTATCTCAACCTGCTCTTCCAGTCTGGGGATATCCTGGAGGATAATGAAGTCTTCGCCTGTGCTGAAGAATTTTTTTACCATTTCCTCTGTAACCTCCTGATTCCCTTCTGTTTCAGCATTGCCCTGAGCCGGTTCCCCGATGGGCTCTCTCGCAGGTTCTGCCTGCTGTATCTCTTCTTGTGCCTTGGCCATTTGCTCCATGGCTTCTGCCTTGGCTTCACCGATTCTCTTCCGTTTCTTCCTGACGGGCGCTTCCTCGGTGGCGGCCGGGGTGTTCTCTGCCTTCTCAGCTACAGGCTCCTGCTGGGCGGCAGCTGTTGCTTCAACCGGCCCGTCCTCTTTCTTGGCAGCCTTCTTGCGGGTTGACTTCTTCTCGGCATCGGTGGCATCGTCACCCTCTTTCTTCTTGGGCGGTCTGCCCCTTTTGGGCTTGTTCTCAGCCGGAGTCTCTGAAGTTTTGTCAGCCTTCTCTGTCTTCTTGGGGGCACGTTTCTTCTTCTTCTCCGGTTCCTCAACAGGTTGCACAGATTCGGCATCTATGATGTTGTAGATTAGCTCTGTCTGGTCGCTTGTTACTTTTACGCCCAGGGATTTGGCAAGTGCTGCCAACTCGTCAGAACTCATACTTTCCAGTTCGTTCTTCTTATGCATAGTCCTTTTATGCTTTATGATTTTATAAAATAATAAGGTGTCGGATAATTGTGACACATGTCCGATTGGAGCATGTATTTCAAAATTCGGCGCAAAGTTATGCCAAAACCTTTTAACTTCCAAATATTTTGGTGGAAAATACTTTAATTTTCCGCCCTTTTTAACTACTTTTGCAGAAAATTTCACATGGTTTCATACTTACAAGTTCAAAATCTTACACGCAGAGTCGGGGACAGAACCTTGTTCCAAGGCCTTTCCTTCAGTATAGCCGAGAGACAGAAGGTGGGCCTGATTGCCCAGAACGGAACAGGTAAAAGTACGTTGTTGAATATTCTGGCTGGAAATGATACGGCTGATGAGGGCAACGTTATTTACCACAATGATCTTCGAATCGGCTATCTGGAGCAGGCACCTCATTACCCGATGGATATGACCGTCTTGGAGGCTTGTTTCTGGCATGGAAATGAGACAACGAATCTGATACGTGAATATGAACATTGTATGAATACTCCGGGTAATCCTGGCCTTCAGGACATTTTGGACAGGATGGATCATCAGAAGGCCTGGGATTACGAGAATCGTAGTAAGACTATTCTGTCGAAGCTGTCCATTACTGAGTTCCATAAACCTTTGTGTCAGCTTTCTGGAGGACAGCTTAAGCGTGTGGCTTTGGCCAATGTGCTGATTATGGAACCTGACTTCCTGATTCTTGATGAGCCGACCAACCATCTGGATATTCAGATGATAGAATGGTTGGAAGGGTATCTGAACAGAAGCAATATCACTCTGCTTATGGTAACGCATGACAGGTATTTCCTTGACAATATCTGTTCGGTGATTCTGGAACTGGACGATGAGACCGTTTATACCTACAAGGGAAACTATAGCTACTATCTGGAGAAGCGTCAGGAACGTATAGATGTAGCCCGTTCCGAGATTACACGTGCCAATAACCTTTATCGTACAGAACTTGACTGGATGCGTCGTCAGCCTCAGGCGCGTGGCCATAAGGCCCGATATCGCGAGGAGGCCTTCTACGAGCTGGAGAAGGTGGCCAAGAAGCGTATTGAGGAGCAGCAGGTGCGACTGGAGATGAAGAGTGCCTACATCGGAAGCAAGATATTCGAGGCTGAGTATGTGAGCAAGAAGTTTCCGCTGAAGGATGCTGCCTCATCTGCAACGGAGAAGGTAATCCTGAAAGACTTCTACTACAACTTCTCGCGTTATGAGAAAATGGGCATCGTGGGTGGTAACGGTACGGGTAAAAGTACCTTTGTGAAGATGCTGCTTGGTGAGGTGAAGCCTGATTCCGGCCGCTTTGTCATCGGCGAGACGGTGAAGTTCGGTTATTATAGTCAGGATGGTATGCAGTTCGATGAACAGATGAAGGTTATTGATGCCGTTCGCAGGATTGCCGAGTTCGTGGACTTGGGCGGCGGACGTCATCTTTCCGCCATGCAGTTCTTACAGCATTTTATGTTTACGCCCTTGCAGCAGCAGAATTACATATACAAACTGTCGGGTGGCGAGAAGCGCAGGCTGCATCTGTGCACCGTGCTGATGCAGAATCCCAACTTCCTGGTGTTGGACGAGCCTACGAATGACCTTGATATCATCACCTTGCAGATTCTGGAGCAGTATCTGCAGGATTTTCACGGTTGTGTAATCGTGGTGAGTCATGACCGTTATTTTATGGATAAGGTGGTGGATCATCTGCTCGTTTTCAACGGTGAGGGTGATATTAAGGATTTCCCGGGCAACTATTCGCAGTACAGGGAATGGGAAAAGCTGGAGGAACGTAAGCCTGAGCCGGTACAGAAGACCTTACAGCCTTCCGCTTCGGTTAAGGCGAAACCGCGCGAGGAGCAGAAAAGAAAACTGACTTTCAAGGAGAAACAGGAGTTTGCCCAACTGGAACAGGATATAGAGCGCCTGGAGGCGGAAAAGGCTGATATTGAAGCTTCGCTGAGCAGTGGCAGTATCAGTGTGGAGCAGATTACGGAGATGAGTAAGCGCCTGCCCCGTCTTACCGCAGAACTTGATGAGAAGTCCATGCGCTGGCTGGAGCTGAGTGAGTGGGCCTAAAGTCAGATAACCTCATAATCTAAGAAGTTGTGCATATAAGAAACTTCCGTCAAATTTTCTTGTTAATATTTGTTGGATTGCAAAAATCTTTGTTAATTTGCAAAGTTTTGTGTAAAAAAAGTATTAACCAATGACAAGAAAATTATTAAACATTATTCTTTTGCTTTGTTGTAGCTCAGTACTTTTGGCCGATGTCAATGTACTACCCAAATGGGCCTTGGGCGGGTTTGAACGACCAGAGGGAGTGAACCCGCTCATCAGTCCTGTTGAGAATACGTTGTTCCTTTGTCCTATGTCGGGAACAAAGGTGAAGTGGGAATGTGCGGATACGTTCAATCCTGCTGCGGTGGAGAAGGACGGAAAAGTATGCGTATTGTATCGTGCCGAGGATAATCCGGATGTGGGTATCGGCAAAAGAACGTCGCGTATAGGTTACACAGAAAGTTCGGACGGGATAACAATCGGCTATCGCCAGAAGACACCTGTTATGTTTCCTGACTCCTCGGCTATGTCTGTGAAATATGAGTGGACGGGCGGTTGTGAGGATCCGCGTGTAGTGGAGGCCGAGGTGGATGGCAGGTCCCTGTATGTGATGGTATATACGGCTTATGACCGTAAGACGGCCCGACTGAGTGTGGCAACAAGTCCGGATTTGCGGAATTGGACCCACTACGGACCTTGTTTCCAGAAGGCTTACGATGGTAAATTCAATACCTTGTTCTGTAAATCAGGCTCTATTGTAACAACAGTGAAGGACGGACGTCTGCAAGCTTGCAAAGTGAAGGTTGGCAACGAGATGAAATACTTTATGTATTGGGGTGAATATGCCGTGTATGCCGCTGTCAGCGATAACCTTGTTGACTGGACACCGCTGGTTGATGCGGATGGCAATCTTATTACGTTGGCAAAGCCGCGAAACGGCCATTTCGACAGTACGATGACGGAGTGTGGCCCTCCGGCTATTATGACGGAGGATGGTATTATATTAATATATAATGGTAAGAATAAGAGCGGTTCAAACGGTGATGCCAGTTTGGCTGCGGGGACATATTCTGCAGGCCAGATGCTCTTCAGTAAGGATGACCCTCTTAAACTGACAGACAGGTTGGACAAACCGTTCTTCCGTCCCATGGCGCCGTTCGAGAAGAGTGGCCAGTATGCTGCAGGAACTGTATTCGTTGAGGGCTTGGTATATCACCAGGGCAAATATTTCCTGTATTACGGATGTGCTGACTCCTTTGTGGGCGTAGCCGTCTATGACCCCAAAAGATCAAGTCATGTGGGAGACCCTTTGCCGACAGTTGAGATTCCTGACGGGGTAGTGAACCAATGGACTTCCGTGAATAGCGGTAAGATGCGTTGCTTCGTAAACTCATTCAGTGGTTGTACCAAGGAGAGCGAAGGCCCTATGAACCTGAATGCCAGCTACCTTTATCCCAACAGCAAGTGGTGCGACACCAGTACGGCCAATCCATGGGTTGTAATGGAGTTTACGGGAATTTACAGCATCAATAGGGTGGTGGTAAGGGATGTGGGGAAGCGTGAGTCCAACTGCGGCAATGTTCCGGAATGGTGGGTGTACACCCGTATTAACACGACTGATGAGTGGCAACTGGTGGCTCATGAGGAGAATGCCGCGGGAATGGATGTAAAAGATGTTACGTTCCCTATGGTAGAAGCCCGTTATGTTAAGCTTGTTTTCACACGCGGCATACGACCTTCAGGCGAGGCAGACAATGCAATCAGGTTATACGGATGTGATATATACGGCCAGTATGTCAGGGATATAAGCAGGGCAGACGGTATGATAGGTGTGGGTAAGACGGTATTGCTGTCTTACGATGTTTCCACGCTGCTTGGCTCCCCGCTGAACTTGCTTACGGGAACACCCGACAAGAGTCGGGCTTGGAAGCCGTCGAAGGGAGTTCCAGGTTCTGATCCGTTCAGGTATGTATTGATAGATTTGGAGAAGTCATACGATGTAAAACGCCTGCAGCTTTATGATGCTAAGAGTATGGATGTTTCGGCTACGAATATGGATGCGTATCAGGTGTTCCTGTCTGACGAGTGTCCTGACCTTTCGCTTATTTCTCCATGGGGCGATGAGAACGAATGCTGGACGAAGGTAGCCGACAAGAAGAATGTCGGGGCAAGCAGCAAGAAACTGCTTGTTCTCTCTACTCCCGCCAGATGCCGTTTCGTCAAATTGGTGTTCCCCCGAACAAGTGAGTCGATGAATGCCGCTGCGGCTCCTGCATTATATGCCCTTCAGGTATATGGAACAGAAGCAGAGACAACGGATGCGCTGGCAAATCATAAATCACAGTTTACTGATCAGAACGGCGAGGATGGGTATGACCTCGTGGGGCGTAAGCATAATCTGACCTCCGCCACACATGGCATTTATGTGAAGGGAGTCCGAAAAGTGCTAAGATAAAGTGCCTTATGGCATAATCTTGCAATAGAAACCTAACTTGAAAAGTTTAAAGAGCAGTAGTGATGGTTTCTCGCCAAGCAGGTTCTGCTTCAGTTTTTGCTTGCTGGCATCGAAGAGCCATGTGGTAACACCTTTGAGGTGACATTGCCTGATAAAGAGGGCAATGGCCGAAATGGTGATTCGGCGCTGTACCTTCTCGTCCAGTCTTGAGAGTGTGAAGAGCGAGGTCTTTACCTTGCGCAGATAGGACGGCGTGCTCTCCAGTCCTGTATGGATAAGCTTATTGTCAATGTGCAGGACAGGAATCCTGCGGTCCTTCAGCTCAAGACCGAAAAGTGTATCCTCATGTCCGTAATCACAGATTTCCTTGCAGAAACGGATTTGCAGGAAGAGCTCGCGCAGAATCATGAAGTTGAAGGTGCTGAACCGGGCATAGGGGTGTCTTCTTCTTTCCTTCAGCGATCTTTTGCGTTCGGCATGTACTTCGTATTTGTAACGGAGGGCTTTGTCCGGTGAGGGGCATTTGTCATAGTTGCCGGTTCCTCCGCAAACAACCTGGTTGCCATTTGTCTGGCTGAGGTATGATGCGATATAGTCTTTGCTCCGGACCTTTGCGTCACTGTCAATAAACAGTATCCATTCACCCTGAGCCATCTCGGCCAGCAAATTGCGTATCTGAGCACGTCCCAGGTTCATTTTGGCCTGCCAATAACGGCATTGTGGGAGCCGGGCTATGCCGGCATTGTTATCACGGATGGGGATGGCGGTACTGCCGTCATCAGCCACAATGATCTCAGCGTCCTGGGGAAGCTGCTCCAAGAGATCGTGTACCAATTGGGTACAGTCTTGGTTGAAGGTCGGAATCAGAATTGACAGTTTCATGCCACAAAGATACAAATAAAAGAGAAAAGAGAAAAGATAAAATCGAAAAATGAAATTAAATTTTGCATTTCGCTCACTTATTTGTATTTTTGCATTCGATATGCCACCATTAGCAGAAAGAATGCGACCCCTTACGCTTGACGATTATGTCGGGCAGCAGCATCTGGTAGGACCGGGTGCTGTGTTGCGTCGTATGATTGAGGGCGGACGGTTGAGCAGTTTTATCCTATGGGGCCCGCCAGGTGTGGGGAAGACTACGCTGGCTACTATCATTGCCCACCAGTTGCAGACACCCTTCTACACCCTGAGCGCTGTAACAAGCGGTGTGAAGGATGTGCGTGATGTTATAGAGAAGGCTAAGGGCAACAGATTCTTCAATACGGCAACTCCTATTCTCTTCATTGATGAGATCCACCGGTTCAGCAAGTCGCAGCAGGATTCCCTGCTAGGCGCGGTAGAGCAGGGAGTGGTGACGCTGATAGGTGCAACGACAGAGAATCCGTCCTTTGAGGTGATAAGGCCGCTTCTAAGTCGTTGTCAGGTCTATACACTAAAGCCTTTGGAGCAGGAAGACCTGATGGCCCTGGTGAAAAGGGTTATAGAGAAGGATGTACTGCTGAAGCAGAAACCCTTTGACCTGCAGGAGACAGCAGCCCTGATGCGATATAGCGGAGGGGATGCCCGTAAATTGCTGAATATCCTGGAGTTGCTGTATGAGGCGGCCGAGAATGACGATAAGGTGGTGGTTACGGATCAGATTGTGTCAGAACGCCTTCAGCAGAATCCTCTGGCTTACGATAAGGACGGGGAGATGCACTATGATATCATATCGGCTTTCATTAAGAGTATCAGGGGCAGCGACCCGGATGCCGCCATCTATTGGCTGGCCCGTATGATTGAGGGCGGCGAGGATCCCGCCTTCATTGCCCGAAGACTGGTGATCAGTGCAAGCGAGGATATCGGACTGGCTAATCCCAATGCGTTGCTGTTGGCCAATGCGGCCTTCGATGCCGTAATGAAGATAGGGTGGCCCGAAGGGCGTATTCCCCTGGCGGAGGCAACAGTATATCTGGCTGCCAGCCCCAAGAGCAATTCGGCCTATATGGCAATCAATGATGCGTTGCAGAAGGTGCGGCAGACGGGTAACCAGCCCGTTCCGTTGCACTTGCGCAATGCTCCCACCAAACTGATGGAGCAGCTTGGCTATAGCGAGGGCTACAAGTATGCCCATGACTATGAGGGGCATTTTGTGGAACAGCAGTTTCTGCCTGATGCCTTGCAGGGGATGCGACTATGGCATGCACAGCAGAATCCTTCGGAGGACAAACTCCTGCAGCGTATGATCCAATGCTGGGGGGAAAGGTATAAGAGTTGACGGCCCCCTCCTGACCTCCCCGAGGGGAGGGGTTGACGAGTTTGCGAATTAAGAATTATGAATTGATATAAATATGGTTAAGAAAATTCTTCTTTTAGGTTCAGGCGAGTTGGGCAAGGAATTTGTGATTGCCTGCAAGCGTAAGGGACAATATGTGGTGGCATGCGACAAGTATGACAATGCGCCGGCCATGCAGGTGGCAGATGAGCGCAGGGTATTCAGCATGCTGGACGGTGAGGCGCTCCAGAAAGTTGTGGAGGAGGTAAAGCCGGATATTATCGTCCCCGAGATTGAGGCTATCCGTACGGAAAAGCTATACGAATTTGAGAAGGCCGGCATACATGTGGTTCCCAGCGCCAAGGCAGTCAATTATACCATGAACCGTAAGGCAATCCGTGAATTGGCTCATACGGAACTGGGCTTGAAGACCGCCAATTACCTTTATGCCAGCAATTTTGACGAATTAAAGGAGGCTGCCGCAAAGATCGGTTTCCCCTGTATCATTAAGCCGCTTATGAGCAGCAGCGGTCACGGCCAGAGCAAGGTGGATGCAGCCAGCGAACTGGATAAGGCCTGGGAGAATGCCTGCGGTGGGAGCCGTGGCGATATCATGGAGGTGATAGTGGAGCAGTTCATCCCATTTGATTACGAGATTACCTTGCTTACTGTTACACAGAAGAACGGCCCTACATTGTTCTGTGCACCTATAGGTCATGTACAGAAAGGCGGTGACTACCGCGAGAGCTTCCAGCCCCGTGCCATGAAGCCCGAGCACATTAAGGCTGCTCAGGAAATGGCTGCCAAGGTTACATCAGCCCTTACGGGTGCCGGTATCTGGGGTGTTGAGTTCTTTGTGAGCGAGAAGGAGGGTGTAATATTCAGCGAACTGAGTCCCCGTCCGCATGATACGGGAATGGTGACTTTGGCCGGAACGCAGAACCTGAGTGAGTTCGAGTTGCATTGTCGTGCCGTTCTGGGTCTTCCTATTCCTGAGATTACCCAGGAGCGTCAGGGAGCGTCGGCTGTTATTCTCTCGCCTGTGGAGACAACTTCTCCCCAGTATGACGGTATGGAAGATGTATGTGCTGCCGAGCGTACCTATCTGCGCATTTTCGGCAAGCCCGAAGCTCATGTAGGCCGCCGCATGGGTGTAGTGGTATGTTGGGACGACCTCTCTGCCTCGCAGGATGCATTGCGTGACAAGTGCAAGGGTCTGGCTGCCAAGGTTACCGTGCGTTAAAGCTTGGAAGAGAAATCCGATACAATATCCTGAAGTTCCTCATCCGTAAGGGTGGGGAACTTCTCTTTTATAGTGTCTTTGAATACCGATACAGCCTTAGTCTTCATCTGCTGCTTTCCCATCTTAATACCGCTGGCTATAGGGGTGGATGGCAGCAAGGCTCTGTTGAAATTTCCGTCGCTCATTATTATGGTTTATTGTTTAGCGGTTAGTGGTTAGTGGTTTGAGAACGTCAACGATAACGTCAACGTCAACTTTGGCTGTTGGCCGGTTGAAACTTGAAACCTGATACTATCTATAATCTATAATCTATAGCAGTTGAGTTAAATACCACACAAAATTACAATTTTTAGTGCTTATACGTTCCGTTTTCTTTGAAAAAGTTGTAATTTTACGCTGTTTTTTAGCGTTTTAAGGACAGAATAACAACATAATCCTATAATTAAAATGAAGAAATTTTTTCTAATTGCTTTAGCTGTTTTTATTTCCTTGTTCTCGTATGCCAAGCCTGCAGGCGATGAGGCTGTAAACGTTCGTTGGGGTACTTTTAATATCCGCTGCATCAGCCAGGATGATTACAAGATTGGCTGCGGATGGGATCAGCGTAAAGAACGTGTAGTACAGTATGTTACTGACAACCAGATTGATATCTGTGGTATGCAGGAGGTTACCAATGCTCAGATGGAGTATCTGTGCAAGAATCTGAAGGGTTACGGATATGTGGGTGTTGGCAGGACCGACGGAAAGAAGAAGGGCGAGGCAACTCCAGTGTTCTATAGGAAAGACAGGTTCGTGGCTTTGGACAAGGGGAACTTCTGGCTTTCCGAAACATTTAGAGCGTATTGCCAGCTGGGTCAAGCTCAAGGACAGGAAGACAGGCCGGATATTCATGGCGGTAAATACGCACTTTGACCATGTAGGCAAAACGGCCCGCCGTGAGAGCGCCAGGCTGATTATGCGCAAGATACAGGAGATTGTAGGCCGTAATCCCGCTGTTGTAACGGGCGACTTCAATGTTACCGAAAAGGATGAGGCTTATACAACGATGGTAACCAATGAGTTCAAGATGAATGATGCTTATCACATGACGAACAATAATACGGGCGCCACATTTACCTATCATGATTACGGTCGCGTTCCTGCCAGGGAAGCAGAGAAGATTGACTTTATATTCATAACCCCCAATATCAAGGTTTCACATACGCATATTGAGCCGGCCAACCCGAATGCTTTCCTCTCGGATCATAATCCCCATTACGCTGACTTGGAACTGTAAATTACGGATTTGAACTTTCGGAAGTAAAATGGGAAGTTA
>CACYMI010000015.1 GCA_902775385.1 uncultured Bacteroidales bacterium | reverse complement strand
CTCCTCCACTACTTCGGAGAGGAATATGAGCCGGACAACTGCGGCAACTGCGACAACTGCCGCCATCCGAAGGAGAAGCAGGAAGCCTCTCAGGAACTGCTGCTGGCCCTGCAGGTCATAGATATCATCAAGGGCAACTTCAAGGTCAACCATGTAGTAGACATCCTGATAGGACGCGAAACGGAGGAAATCATCTCACACCGGCACGAAGACCTTGACTGCTTCGGCTGTGGCGACAAGTATGAGTCCTGTTTCTGGAATGCCGTCATCCGCCAGGGAATGATTTCAGGTTATATCGAGAAGGAAGTGGAGAACTACGGCCTGCTGAAAATCACCGCCGAAGGAAGAGACTTCATGCGCCATCCCGTTGAGTTCTGGATTTCAAAGGACAACGAATTTGACGAATACGAAGAACCCGGTATCGGAGGAACCGCCGTGCTGGACGAAACCCTGTTCAGTATGCTGAAGTCATTACGCAAGAGCATTGCGGAAAAGAAGGGAGTTCCCCCGTACGTCATTTTCCAGGACCCCTCTCTGGAAGATATGGCAACCACCTACCCCATCTCGATAGAGGAGCTGAAGAACATCAGAGGCGTAGGCGAAGGCAAGGCCGCCCGTTACGGCAGGGAATTCTGCGAACTGATAGCCAAATACTGCGAGGAGAACGAGATAGAGCGCCTGGAGGACCTGCGTGTCCGTACGGTAGCAAACAAGAGCAAAAACAAGGTAAGCATCATTGAGGGTATCGACCGCAAGCTGGCCCTTGAGGACATTGCCAAGGCCAAAGGCCTGACGATGGAGGAGCTGCTGGACGAGATAGAGACCATTGTCTATAGCGGAACCAAGCTGAACATCGACTATTATATCGAGGATATAATGGATGAGGATGATATGCAGGACATCTATGACTACTTCATGGAAGAGTCGGAAACAGACGACTTGGACGAAGCGCTGGATGCCTTGGGAGAGGACTATACCGAGACGGAAATCCGCCTTGTTCGCATCAAGTTCCTCTCTGAAATGGCCAATTAAGAAATTTTGGCATTTATTGTGCCGTGATAATCAGTTTTTTTTTGTACTTTTGCACGCAATAAATTCTATATGATATATGGCTTCATTTATTGCAGACAAGATTATTATGGACGGCCTGACTTATGATGACGTCCTGTTGGTTCCCGCTTACTCCGAGGAATTACCCCGCACGGTAGAACTCTCAACCCGTTTCTCACGTAACATAGAGTTGAAGATTCCCTTTGTAACCGCCGCAATGGACACGGTTACTGAGGCCCCCATGGCCATTGCCATTGCCCGCGAGGGAGGTATTGGCGTTATTCATAAGAACATGAGCATCGAGGAGCAGGCCCGTCAGGTAGCTATCGTAAAACGGGCCGAGAACGGTATGATCTACGACCCTGTAACCATACAGTTAGGCAGCACCGTAGCCGACGCCCTGGACCTGATGAACGAATACCACATCGGTGGTATCCCCGTTGTGGACAGCGAGCGTCACCTGGTAGGTATCGTCACCAATCGCGACCTCCGTTTCGAGCTGAACCTGAGCCGTATGATTGACGACGTTATGACATGCGAGAATCTTGTCACCACGCACGTACAGACTGACCTGGTAGCAGCCGCCAAGATTCTGCAGGAAAACAAAATCGAGAAGCTTCCCGTAGTAGATGAGGAGAACAAACTCATAGGCCTTATCACCTATAAGGACATCACCAAAGCCAAGGACAAGCCAATGGCCTGCAAGGACAGCAAGGGACGTCTGCGCGTAGCAGCAGGAGTAGGCGTTACCGCCGACACGCTGGAAAGGATGAAAGCCCTGGTAGATGCCGGTGTGGACGCCATCATCATCGACACCGCCCACGGTCACAGCAAATTCGTGATTGAGAAGCTGAAAGAAGCCAAGAAGAACTTCCCCGACGTAGATATTATTGTAGGCAACATTGCCACAGGCGATGCCGCCCGTATGCTCGTAGAGGCAGGTGCCGACGGCGTAAAGGTAGGTATCGGTCCCGGCAGTATCTGTACCACCCGCGTGGTAGCCGGAGTAGGAGTACCCCAGCTGAGCGCCGTATATGATGTGGCCTGTGCACTTAAAGGCACAGGAGTGCCCCTGATCGCAGACGGCGGTTTGCGTTACAGCGGTGACGTCGTAAAGGCATTGGCAGCCGGAGGCTACAGCGTCATGATCGGCTCACTGGTAGCAGGAACAGAGGAAAGCCCCGGCGATACCATTATCTACAACGGACGTAAGTTCAAGAGCTACCGAGGCATGGGCTCACTGGAGGCCATGGAGTGCGGCAGCAAGGACCGATACTTCCAGGCTGGCGTGAAGGATGTAAAGAAGCTGGTTCCCGAAGGCATTGCCGGCCGCGTTCCTTATAAGGGAACAGTACAGGAAGTCATCTTCCAGCTGGTAGGCGGTTTACGCAGCGGTATGGGATACTGCGGCGCTGGTACCATCGAGCAGCTTCATAACGCCAAATTCGTACGCATTACAAACGCCGGTGTGCTGGAGAGCCATCCCCATGACGTGACAATCACCAGCGAGGCTCCCAACTACAGCCGTCCCCAATAACAGAATAATTATAATAAGGTATGAAAAAGATTCTGTGTTCAATTCTGTTCCTCGTTGCAGGTGCCGGTGCCAATGCCCAGGATGACCCTATTGTCATGCACATCAACGGACAGCCTGTACCCCGCAGCGAGTTCGAATACAACTACAACAAGAACAATTCCGAAGGAGTTCTGGACAAGAAAAGTATCGGGGAATACGCACAGCTTTTTATCAACTACAAGCTGAAGGTATTGGCTGCGCTGGACAATAAGCTGGACACCCTTACCAGCTACCAGAAGGAATTCCGCCAGTATCGTGACCAGCAGATCCGTCCGTTGCTGATTCCCCGGAACGCAATGGAGGAAGAATGCCGGAAATACTATGCCCAGATGCTGGAAAGTCTGCAGGGCAAGGATCTTTTACAACCTGCGCACATATTCCTGCGTGTACCCCAGGCAGCAACTGAGGATGTTCAGGCAGCAGCCAAGGCTCGTATAGATTCCGTCTATCAGGAGATTAAGAACGGAGCCGACTTTGCCGAACTGGCCAAGCAGGTATCCCAGGATCCGGGCTCAGCCTCCCGTGGAGGAGTCCTGCCCTGGATCGGTCCTAACCAGACCCTGAAGGAGTTTGAGGACGTAGCCTACTCATTGGAGGTAGGCCAGTATTCCGAACCTTTCCTTTCAACGGTAGGATACCATATCATAAAACTGATGGACAAGAAGCCGTTGGAGAGCTATGATGAGCTGAAGGAGAAGATTCGCCGCTACCTGGAGAGTCAGGGACTGGAGAACCAGCTTGCCACCCAGGTGCTGGACTCCATGGCACAGCATTCATCTCCCCAGAAATCCGTAGAGCAGATTCTGGATGAGGAGACAGAACGCCTCTGCGCCCAGGACGACGAGCTGAAATACCTGGTAAAGGAGTATCATGACGGTCTGCTTCTCTTCGAGGAGTGCAGCCGGAACGTATGGGAGCCCGCCAGCAAGGACACCACAGGCCTGAAGTCCTACTTCAAGGCAAACAGAAAGAAGTACGCCTGGAAGGAGCCACACTTCCGCGGAATGGTTTACTACTGCAAGAACCAGGCCGACGTAAAAGCCGTCAGGAAGTTCCTCAAGGGAATCCCCGAGGACAAGTGGACAGCACGTATCCGCGAGCAGTTCAACAAGGACAGCGTAACCGTGCGCATGGAACGCAGACTCTTCCAAAAGGGTGACAACGCCAATGTGGATGCACTGGCCCTGAAGGACAAGAACGCCAAGCTGAATCCCATCAAGGACTATCCTTACGTAGCCGTTATTGGGAAGGTGCTCAAGAAAGGCCCCTCAGAATGGACCGACATCAGCAACCAGATAGTAACCGACTACCAACGTATGCGCGAAGACGAGTACGTTGCCGGTCTGAGAAAACGCTATACATTCGAGATACACGAGGATGTGCTGAAAACAGTAAATAATCATTAAGATCTATGAAAATCCGCGGCAGATACCAATACCTGACATGCCTGTTTTTCTACAGCATCCTTTCATTCGCTCAGAGCAATCAGGGCAATGTGATAGATGAGGTAGTATGGGTGATAGGTGACGAAGCCATCCTCAGGTCCGACGTCGAGAAGCGCCGCCTGGAGTTCGGCAGTTCCGTCACCGGCAATCCCTACTGCAGCATCCCCGAGCAGCTGGCCATCCAGAAACTTTTCCTCCATCAGGCAGCCATAGACAGTATAGAGGTTACAGATGTGGAAATAAACCCCTATGTAGAACAGGAAATCAACGAGAGAATACTGTATGCAGGTTCCAAGGAGAAACTGGAGGAATACTCAGGAATGACAATGGCGCAGCTGCGCGAGAACTATTATGACCAGTACAGAACCTCTCTGACAATGCGCAAGATGCGCGAGAAACTGACAGAGGACATCAAGGTCACCCCCGCGGAAGTCCGCAGGTATTTCAAGGATCTGCCCGAAGACAGCCTGCCCCTGATTCCCACACAGGTAGAGGTACAGTTGCTGGTGCAACAGCCCCGTATACATCAGGAAGAGATAGACCGCGTCAAGAACACCCTCAGGGAATATACCGAGCGTGTGCATGCAGGCACCACCTCATTCTCCACACTGGCCCGTCTGTATTCCGAGGATCCGGGCTCAGCGCGACAGGGTGGCGAGATGCCGTACATGGGCCGCGGCGAACTGGACCCCGGCTTTGCCAATGTAGCCTTCAGCCTGACAGACCCTTCCAAGGTAAGCAAGATAGCACAGAGCGAGTTCGGCTATCATATCATCCAGCTGATAGACAAGCGCGGTGACAAGGTCAAATGCCGTCATATCCTCAAGCGTCCCGAAGTCCTGCAGCAGGACATCGACACAGCATTGGTTCACCTGGACTCCATCGCCGAGCAGATCCGTCGCGAGAAGGTAACATTCGAGGAAGCCGTAATGTACGCCTCAGATGACAAGGATACCCGTAACAACCGCGGAATCCTGTCAAATACCAAAATAGACGAACATACAAGCGAACGCATCACAACCACCAGGTTCGAGATGAGTGAACTCTCAACGTTCTCACCCGAGCTGGCCCGCGTGGTAAGCACCATGCAGATAGGCGAAATCTCCAAGCCCTTCATGATGGTCAACGCCAAGGGCAAGACTGTATGCGCCATAGCCAAGCTGAAGAACAGAATCAACTCACACAGAGCCAGCCTGTCAGAAGATTACCAGATTCTGAAGACGGTAGTGGAAGAGGATAAGAAAGAAAAGACAATACTTGATTGGATTAAGGAAAAACAGCGCACCACATACATCAGGATAAACCCCGACTGGCGCGACTGCGAGTTCCAGTATCCCGGTTGGATTAAGTGATGAACCATCGTCTCCCGGCAATATGTACACTCATCCTGTTTGGCGTTTGTCTGCTATTTGCAATCACCCCTGTCCGCAAGACAGCCAATAACAATAGCGCAAGAACGGCAGGCAAGGACAGTCGTGTGCATCTGCTGCACGCTGACAAGCTGTACTTTGACGAGCGGCTTCACCAGACCGCGCAGTTCCTGGTTGGAAACGTCAGGTTCAGCCACGAGGGTACACTCATGTATTGTGACAGCGCCCTGTTCTACGAAGCCTCCAACTCCTTTGACGCCTACGGCAATGTACGCATGCTGCAAGGGGATACCCTGACCCTTACCAGCGACGTACTATATTATAATGGTATAGACCGTCTGGCGCGTGCCCGCTACAATGTAGTATTGAAACACCTCAAGACCACACTCTATACTGACAGCCTGGACTATGACCGCATCTACGACCTGGGCTACTTCTTCGAGGGTGGCCGCCTGCTGGATCAGGGCAACGAACTGACCAGCGACTGGGGCGAATACCAGCCCTCCACCCGCCAGGCCGTCTTCAACTACAACGTCAGGCTTGTAAACCCCGAGCCTCCCGAGCCTCCCAAGACCGTCCTGGTATCCGACA
The DNA here is from genome assembly GCA_902775385.1 of uncultured Bacteroidales bacterium. GTDB lineage: Bacteria > Bacteroidota > Bacteroidia > Bacteroidales > Bacteroidaceae > Physcousia. The sequence continues at coordinate 16,978 of CACYMI010000015.1, read as the reverse complement.
CCTTATATTATAACACCAATACAGCCATTGCACATGTGGTAGGCCCCTCCAACATCGAGAACGGTGAAAGCCACATCTACTCCGAACTGGGATATTACAACACCAAGACAGACGAGTCCTACATGCTCAACAGAAGCATCCTGACCAACGAAGGCAAACGCCTGACAGGCGACAGCGTAGTATGGAACGGAGCCGCCAAGACAGGTGAGGCATTCGGCAATTTCATCTATACCGATACCGAGAACAAGAATATGCTCTCCGGCAATTACTGCTACTACGTTGACAGTATAGGCTATTGCGAGGCCTATGACAGCGCCATGGTCATCGACTTCTCCCAGAAGGACACCCTCTTTGCCCATGCCGACACCTTCAAGGTCTTCACCTACTATATCGATACCGACAGCATGTACAGGGTACTGCATGCCTACCGTAAGGTACGTGCTTTCCGCGAGGATATGCAGGCCGTATGCGACTCCATGGTATATAACTCGCAGGACTCCTGCCTGGTCATGTACTACGACCCCATCCTATGGCAGAACGGCCAGCAGATGCTAGGTGAGGAAATCAGGTCTTTCTTCAACGACAGCACCCTGGACAGCGTACAGGTATTGCGTCAGGCCCTCTCAGTCGAGAAGATTGACAGCATCCACTACAATCAGATAGCCGGGCATGAGATGCATTTCTACTTCCAGAACGGCGAGATGTACCTGTCCACCACACACGGGAACGTATACTTTAACTACTATCCATTCAACGAAGACAGCGTGATGGTAGAGATGAACCACACCGAGACCACCTTACTGAAACTGTACATTCAGAACAGCAAGGTGGACTACGTATGGATGCCGGCCGCCACAGGTATCATGTACCCGGTCCCCATGATACCGCCTGACGAGCTGTACCTCTCCAACTTTGCCTGGTTCGACTACATCAGGCCAACGGACAAGATGGATGTATTCAACTGGCGCGGCAAGAAAGCCGGCAGCGAGCTGAAAAAGAGCGTACAGCGTGTAGCGCCAAAGCAGAAGTTATCGGATATTAAACAATAGAAAAGGAGAAATAAGATATGGGATTGTTCAGCGCAAGACAGCCCCGTAAGTTCAGACGGGTCAGTATCTATACCGACGAGCGCAAGGAGAAATTGCAGAAGTTGGTTGAGCAGGCAGAACGTGAGAAGGGAAATACTCAGTCTGCCCCTGAGCCATATAACACCGCCAAGTTCAAGGGGACCTTCATCAACTACACCCCTCGTGCCCAGCGATACAAGGAGCACGGTCCCAGGATAGGCTGGCCCCTGGCAGTCATCCTCATCTTTGCCCTCTATATTATTTGGAGATTTATAATGACAGGCAAGTCATAAACCTATGGATATCATTCACCTACTTCCAGATTCAGTTGCCAACCAGATAGCAGCAGGCGAGGTTGTGCAGCGTCCCGCATCAGTTGTCAAGGAACTGATGGAGAACGCCATTGATGCCGGTGCGTCAACGGTCGATGTAATCGTAGAGGATGCCGGACGCACCTCCATTCAGGTAATTGATGACGGAAAGGGAATGAGCGGACAGGACGCCCGCATGGCCTTTGAGCGCCATGCCACCTCCAAGATCAGGAAGGCCGAGGACCTTTACTCCCTTCATACCATGGGATTCAGGGGCGAGGCCCTGCCATCCATTGCCGCCGTGGCACAGGTACGGCTTCTTACCAGAACCATAGACAGCGAACTGGGAACAGACCTCAGCATCGAAGGCTCTCAGATCGTAAGCCAGGAGCCCTGTTCCTGTCCCGTCGGAGCCAACTTCCAGGTACGCAACCTGTTCTACAACATCCCGGCCCGCCGGAAGTTCCTGAAGTCCAACCAGACAGAACTGAACAATATCATACAGGAGTTTGAGCGCATCGCACTGGTCAACCCCACGGTAGCATTCTCCTTCTCGCATAACGGCGAGGTCATGACCAAACTGCCCTCCAGTAATCTCAGGCAACGTATCGTCAATGTATTCGGCAAGAAGCTGAACGAACAGTTACTTTCCGTGGATGTGGACACCACACTGGCCCGGATAACAGGATTCGTAGGCAAGCCCGAAACCGCCCGCAAGAAGAACACCAACCAGTTCTTCTTCGTCAACGGACGCTACATGCGCCACCCCTATTTCCACAAGGCAGTACTTGAAGCCTATGCCCACCTCATCCCTGAGGGCGAGCAAATCCCCTACTTCCTGTACTTCGAGGTGGACCCCTCCAATATCGATGTGAACATCCATCCCACCAAGACCGAGATCAAGTTTGAGAACGACTCAGCCATCTGGCAGATTCTGGTGGCAGCCATCAAGGACTCGCTGGGCAAGTTCAACGCAGTCCCCACCATCGACTTCGATGTGGAAGGCCGTCCGGACATTCCCGCCTTCGACTTCCGTTCAGCCACCGAAGTACATGCCCCGCATGTGCAGGTTGACAATAATTATAACCCCTTCCGCACCAGCGAGGGAAACAGCAGAAAGCACGTCCCCGTTAACTGGGAACAGCTGTATGCCGATATCGAGAAAGCCGACTCCATCAGCGAACCCGTTACGGAAGCTCAGCCGGAGCAGAAGCCGGACCTCTTTGCCGGTGACGCACCCGGCGGAATGGAAATGAGCACCTGCCACTTCCAATACCGCGGACAGTATATCCTGACCCCCGTACAGACAGGCCTGATGCTGGTTGACCAGCACCGCGCACATGTCCGCATCCTTTATGACCGGTTCCTCAGTCAGATGCAGGGGCACAGTTCCTCCTCCCAGGGACTGCTCTTCCCCGAGATACTTCAGCTCCCCCCGTCTGACGCCACCCTCTTTCAGAATATGACGGACGAGCTTGTATCCCTCGGATTCGACATCGAATCACTGGGCGGCGGCAGCTTCTCCGTCAACGGTGTACCCTCAGACCTCAAAGGCGCCAACCCGGTAGCCGTGCTCACCCAGATGGTAGAGACCGCCAAGGAAAAGGAAACCGGAGTAGAGAACGAGCTGCAGCACCGGATTGCCCTGGTAATGGCGCGCAACGCATCCATTGTAGCCGGACAAGTACTCACCAATCAGGAGATGGAATCCCTTCTGGGCGACCTCTTCCAATGCCAGAACCCCAACCTCACCCCCACCGGAAAAATCATCGTATCCGTTCTGGAGCACAGCCAGATTGAGAAAATGTTCGGGCATTGACAACAACGCAACAAATCAAATTACACGATAGAATAATGGAACCAAAAGAAAAGATCATCCTTACGGGCGACCGTCCCACAGGCAAACTTCACATCGGCCACTACGTAGGCTCATTAAGGCGAAGAGTAGAACTTCAGAACTCAGGCCTGTATGACAAGATTTTTATTTTCGAGGCCGATGCCCAGGCCCTGACCGACAATATCGAGAACCCCGAGAAGGTCCGTCAGAACGTCATTGAGGTAGCCCTTGACTATCTGGCAGCAGGACTTGACCCCGCCAAGAGCACCCTCTTCATCCAGAGTCAGATACCCGAGCTTTGCGAACTCTCCTTCTACTTCATGGATATGGTCAGCGTAAGCCGTCTGCAACGCAACCCCACCGTCAAGACCGAGGTGCAGATGCGCGGCTTCAGCGGCGAGAGCATCCCCGTAGGATTCTTCACCTACCCCATCTCACAGGCAGCGGACATCACCATGTTCAAGGCCACCACAGTACCTGCAGGCGAAGACCAGGAGCCCATGCTGGAACAGTGCCGCGAGATTGTACGCAAGTTCAACAACATCTACGGCGACACCCTCATCGAGCCCAACATCCTCCTGCCGGACAACGCAGCCTGTCTGCGCCTGCCCGGTACCGACGGAAAGGCCAAGATGAGCAAGAGCCTGGGTAACTGCATCTACCTGTCCGACCCTGCCGACGAAGTGAACCGTAAGGTAAAGGGCATGTACACCGACCCCACCCACCTGCAAGTCTCAGACCCCGGACATCTGGAGGGCAACACCGTCTTCACCTATCTGGACGCCTTCGCCACCGACGAGATGGTAGCCGCCATGACCACCGATTACCAGACCCTCCAGGAGATGAAGGACCACTATACACGCGGCGGCCTGGGTGACATGAAGTGCAAGAAACTCCTCATGAGCGTACTGCAGGAGACGCTGGAGCCCATCCGCCAGCGCCGTGCCGAGTTCGAGAAGGACATCCCCATGGTATATGATATCCTGCAAAAAGGCTGCCAGTCAGCCCGCGAGGTAGCCTGCCAGACAATGGACGAAGTTCGCCGGGCCATGAAGATTAATTACTTCCAGGACAAAGCTCTGATTGAGGAACAGTCGCAACGTTTCGCATCTAAATAAAAATAATTACGGAAATATTTTGCAGGTCCGCAGAATTGTGTTAACTTTGCTCCGCATTTCTTGAGAGGACTTGCTTTCGGGCGTTTAGCTCAGCTGGTTCAGAGCATCTGCCTTACAAGCAGAGGGTCGGCGGTTCGAATCCGTCAACGCCCACAGATATTTCCCGCAAGCCTCTTAAGAAACGGGCGTTTAGCTCAGCTGGTTCAGAGCATCTGCCTTACAAGCAGAGGGTCGGCGGTTCGAATCCGTCAACGCCCACTCTTTTGCATTGAAATTATACATATTTACATTCGAAGCACGTATTAGTTTTCGCTATGGAATTGGATTTATTGACAGCGATATCCCCTATTGACGGTCGCTATCGCGGCAAGACAGAATCATTGGCCGATTATTTTTCAGAGTATGCTCTTATCCGCTACCGCGTAAGAGTCGAGATTGAGTATTTCATCACACTTTGCGAACTCCCCCTTCCCCAGCTGGCATCATTCCCCCGGGATCTCTTTGTCCGCCTGAGAAACATCTATCTGAATTTCTCCGAGGAAGACGCACAGCGTGTAAAGGACATAGAACAGGTTACCAACCATGATGTCAAAGCTGTAGAGTATTTCATCAAGGAGCAGTTTGACGCCATCGGCGGTCTGGAGGCCTACAAGGAGTTCATCCACTTCGGCCTCACCTCACAGGACATCAACAACACCAGCGTGCCCCTCAGCGTCAAGGAGGCCCTGGAGCAGGTTTACTATCCCCTCCTGCAGGAACTGATAGGCCAGCTCTCCACCTATGCCGAGGAATGGAAGGACGTGCCCATGCTGGCCAAGACACACGGCCAGCCGGCCAGCCCCACCCGTCTGGGCAAAGAGGTAATGGTATTCGTATATCGCCTGCAGCGTCAGCTCGAGATGCTGCGCCAGTGCCCTGTAACCGCCAAGTTCGGCGGCGCCACCGGCAACTTCAACGCACACCACGTAGCCTATCCCCAGTACAACTGGCGCGAGTTCGGTTCCAAGTTCGTATCCGAGAAACTGGGTCTGGAGCGCGAGGAATACACCACACAGATCAGCAACTATGACAGCCTGGGCGCCATCTTCGACGCCATGAAGCGTATCAACACCATCATCATCGACCTGGACCGCGACTTCTGGCAGTACGTATCCATGGAGTACTTCCGTCAGAAAATCAAGGCCGGCGAGGTAGGTTCCAGCGCCATGCCCCACAAGGTAAACCCCATCGACTTTGAGAACTCTGAGGGCAACCTGGGCATCGCCAACGCCATCCTGCTGCACCTGAGCCAGAAGCTCCCCGTAAGCCGCCTGCAGCGCGACCTCACGGATAGCACCGTACTGCGTAACGTAGGTGTACCCCTGGGACACATGCTTATCAGCATCAACAGCACCCTGAAGGGCCTGCGGAAGCTGGTACTGAACCAGGAAGCCATCAACCGCGACCTGGACAACTGCTGGGCCGTATGCGCCGAGGCCATCCAGACCATTCTGCGCCGTGAAGCCTATCCACACCCCTACGAAGCGCTCAAGGCACTTACCCGTACAGGCAAAGGCATCGACGAGGCCACCATCAAGAATTTCATTGAGGAACTCAATGTCAGCGAATCCGTGAAGGATGAATTGCGGGCAATCACCCCTCATACATATATAGGAATTTAAAAACAACAACAAAATAACAAGAAGCACTTTTATACAAAAAACACCAAGATTATGATTACAGAAGACGAAAACTGGAGAGAGAAGTTCTCCGAGAAGAATGAGAGTTCAGACCGTGACGGTTATCGCCCTCAGTATGGCAGTGAAAACAATCGCACCCCTCGATATAACAGTCAGGGCCGCGTGATGCGTCCACGTATTAGCCGTCCCGCCTTCAGCAGCAATACTGACGGCCAGGTAACCCGTCCGCGCTACAACGCAGGCGGTGAAGGCGGCTACCAGCAGCGTCCCCGCTACAATGCAGGCGGAGCCGGCGGCTATCAGTCACGCCCCCGCTACAACGCAGGCGGCGAAGGCGGCTACCAGCCACGTCCACGATATAACGCAGGCGGCGAAGGCGGCTACCAGCCACGTCCACGATACAACGCAGGCGGCGAGGGCGGCTACCAGCGTCCCCGTCAGGGCGGCTATCAGTCACGTCCCGGCGGCTACGCACCCAAGGGAGGCCCCCGTGGCGGCGGTTACCGTCCCCGTACAGCAGGATACAATCCCCATGCCAAGTACAGCATGAAGAAGCAGATTGAGTATAAGGAGACTCACGTAGATCCCGATGAGCCAATCCGTCTGAACAAGTTCCTGGCCAATGCAGGTGTTTGCAGCCGTCGTGAGGCCGACAGCTTCATCGAGGCAGGCGTAGTAAGCGTAAACGGACAGGTAGTAACCGAGCTGGGAACTAAGATTAAGCGCTCAGACTCCGTACTGTTCCATGACCAGCTGGTAAGCATCGAGAAGAAGGTTTACATCCTGCTCAACAAGCCCAAGGACTATGTTACCACCAGTGACGACCCGCAGAACCGAAAGACCGTTATGGACCTCGTAAAGGGTGCTTGCCGCGAGCGCATCTATCCCGTAGGCCGTCTGGACCGCAACACCACCGGTGTGCTCCTGCTCACCAATGACGGCGAGTTGGCCAGCAAGCTTACTCATCCCCAGTTCATGAAGAAGAAGATATATCACGTATATCTTAATAAGAACGTCACCGCAGCCGACATGCGCATGATTGCCGACGGCATTCAGCTGGAGGACGGCGAGATACATGCAGATGCCATTGACTATGCCAGCGAGACAGACCGCAAGCAGGTAGGCATCGAGATTCACAGCGGCCGTAACCGTATCGTACGCCGAATCTTCGAGAGCCTCGGCTACAAGGTAATCAAGCTGGACCGCGTATTCTTTGCCGGTCTTACCAAGAAGAACGTACGCCGCGGCGACTGGCGCTACCTTACCGAGCAGGAAGTGAACATGCTGCGCATGGGAGCGTTTGAATAATTCATAATTCACAATTACAGGTTATGAAAAGAACAAAAGTAATTGACGCCCTGAAACGTACAGACTTCGGTTCAGATATTTGTGTAAAAGGTTGGGTGCGCTCCAAGCGAGGCAGTAAGGGTATCTTCTTTGTTGCCTTGAATGACGGCAGCACCGTCAAAAGCATACAGATTGTAGGCGACGAGGGCAACTTCCCCGAGGAGACAATAAAGCGTATCACCACAGGTGCCTGCATCAGTGTTGAAGGCAAGTTGGTAGAGAGCCCCGCCGCCGGTCAGGCCAGCGAGATTCAGGCCACAGCCATCGAGATTCTGGGCGACTGCGATAACACTTATCCTCTGCAGAAGAAAGGTGCCTCTATGGAATACCTCCGCACCGTGGCACACCTGCGCCCCCGCACCAACCTCTTCGGTGCTATCCTGCGCATTCGCCACAACATGGCAATGGCTATCCACACCTATTTCCACGAGCACGGATACTTCTATTTCCATACCCCCCTCATCACAGCCTCTGACTGCGAGGGAGCCGGAAATATGTTCCAGGTAACCACCAAGAACCTCTATGACCTGAAGAAGGACGAGCAGGGCAAGATCATCTATGATGACGACTTCTTCGGCGAACAGACCTCCCTTACCGTAAGCGGTCAGTTGGAAGGCGAGTTAGGAGCAACCGCCTTAGGTGCCATCTACACCTTCGGCCCCACCTTCCGTGCCGAGAACAGCAATACCCCACGCCACCTGGCAGAGTTCTGGATGATAGAGCCCGAGGTAGCCTTCCTGGATCAGGAGGAACTGATGGACCTGGAGGAAGACTTCATCAAATACTGCGTACGCTGGGCATTGGAGAAGTGCAAGGACGATCTGGAATTTATCAACAACAATAAGTTCATTACCCCCAATCAGGACTTGATTCCCCGTCTCGAAGGCGTACTGAAGGAAGACTTCGTCCGTCTGCCCTATACCGAGGGTATCAATATCCTGCAGGAAGCAATCAGGAACGGCAAGAAGTTCGAGTTCCCCTGCAACTGGGGCGACGACCTGGCCAGCGAGCACGAGCGCTACCTGGTAGAGGAGCACTTCAAGAAGCCCGTCATCATGACCGACTACCCCACCGCTATCAAGTCATTCTACATGAAGCAGAATCCAGCAACGCCCGAAGGCGGTTCCGTAGGCTACAAAGGTTGCGTAGCACCCGGTCCTACCATGCAGGGCACAGATGTACTCTTCCCCTCTATCGGTGAGATTATCGGTGGTAGTGTCCGCGAGGCAAGCTATGACAAGCTGATGGCCGAGATAGAGCGCCGTAAGATGGATATGACCCACCTGTGGTGGTACCTCGATACCCGTAAGTACGGAAGCTGCCCCCATGCAGGCTTCGGTCTCGGATTCGAGCGTCTTATCCTCTTCGTCACCGGCATGCAGAACATCCGTGACGTCATCCCCTTCCCCCGTACTCCCAAGAACGCCGAGTTCTAATAATAAGAACAGACATCATACTAAAAGTAAAGCCTCCAGGACCAACCGCCTGGAGGCTTTCTTTTTTCAACGAGAAATACCAATAGGGTATAACTACATCAACCTACACTACAAATAAGACATAAAATACTCAACGGATAGCACAAATAAGCCTCTAAGCTATCAACTAAAATCGTTAAACTACATTATAGAATTATTTTCATGCCTTGAAAATATATTTTCAGGGCTTGATTATTTATTTTCAAGGCTTGGTTATATATTTTCATGGCTTGGAAATAGTTTTTAATGCCGTAGTAGGGTGTTTTCTCATAAATACCTTAATCAGTTATCAACGGAACCGGTAATCATTCCGGTACAAAGATACTACATTATTTTATATAAAAGCCGCCCTGCAGGAAATTCTTTTCAATATTACCAGTCACACTAAGGCCTGATATTTGCAGCCTCGGGAGCCTGCACGTGTTAACCCCAGGAGTCTGCACGTGTAGCATCGGGGAGTGTACAAATGAAGGGGAAAAGGCCATCGAGGCAAAGTATCGCATGAACTGCCGCTTGGAAATTAGATCTAACTGAAAACACCGATATAAAGCAGTACGTGAAGCGTATGCGTGCACGTGATCCCGAATTGAACTTCAAGTGGGATACAATTTGCACCCCTGTTGAGATGTTAGCTCCTGATGATAAGCCAAGGAAGACACTTGGTGCTGATTTTTTTGTGTTCATGAGTTGCTGAAAAGTAGAGAGATTAAGAGTTATCGTTAACGGTTATCGGTTAGAGAATATAAAACTGGTTTGTAAATTAATGAAAAGGTGGGTTAGGTGTTAAGCCCTTTTGCTGGGTGGGGCAGAACGGACTGAAGAGAGAAAGCCAAAAACGTCCTGGCTCAGGGGCCGGCAGGTTACTTCTTGTCAGGGATAAGGCTGCGATTAAGCGAGAGGAAAGCGATGCTCGCATCAGCTCTCCCGAGCGTTAGCAGGCTCGACACGAAGTGTCAAACTCGCTATCGCTCAGACATACCTTCAGCTTTTCCTCCCAGAAGCAGCTTGCCTCTAAAGACCCCTATCAATCCCTGACCTATTTTAGGTACATATAATTAAGCGCAAATGACTACAGCAGGAAAAAAGAAAGTGAAGTACAGTTTTTTTCACCTCAACTATAAAGTTTTTCTTCAAATCGTGCTTCATTTAGACTTCTTTTTAGTATTTTTGCAACAGAATACTATTTAAGATAAAGGAAAAGGGCTAACAATAAATAAAGTAAGAAGATGACCCAGTTGACTGTTTCTATACAAGACATTTCAATGCTTGACCAAATCCGTCAGGCCATTAGCTTGTTGCGAGGCGTAACCTCCGTAACCATGAAACGACAAACAAAAACGGGTATGGATCGCGCCATAGAAGACATCAAGAAAGGGCGTGTCTATGAAGCCGATAGCGTGGAAAACCTCATCAAGCAATGCAAGGCATGAAGTATACGCTTCGCTACACTGGTGAGTTCAAACGTTCCCTCAAGCGTTGCCTCAAACGAGGATATGATGAGCAGCTGCTAACCGATGTGCTTAATATCCTTGCTGCAGAAGGACGTTTACCGGAGAAATACCGTCCGCACATTCTTCATGGACAGTACGAAGGCTTTTGGGAATGTCATATCACTCCTGATTGGCTCCTCGTATGGGATCAAAACGACCACGAATTGGTGTTGTTGATGACCAATACTGGTACACATTCTGACCTTTTTGGGAAGAATAAAAGGTAATGATGGTATAAATAATAATTGCTAAATAGTAAATCCGACGGACTGATAAAAGATAATAAAAGATAATAAAAACTTTTGCAACAAGAATGAGAGATGCATATAGGCGCGATAATATCAAGCTCCGCAACCGTTCTTTATAACAAAAGCCGTTGGTCGAGTACCAACGGCTTTTGTTTTCTTATAATCAATATGAGGTAAAACACTTACCATTCATCATCCCATATCTTTCTATCCTTTGTAAGAATCTCATATTCGACCTCGGCAGATTCTGTCGTAGTATGTACTTCCGGCGTACTGGCAGAAATCATAGTAGACGGCATTAACCTTACCGTCAGCAGTCCCGGAGTCTGGTATGGTCTTTTCCGTGTTGTAGATTGATATATTTCTTTCATACTATTGTGAATTTAAATACAAGTTGATAATTGCAACGGCATCCGTGATGTCTATAACACCGTCGAAATTGACATCGGCCGCTCCTACATTGATGCTGCCCGTATCGTTTGTCAGATACGCATTGATGACCGCTACGGCATCCGTCACATCCACACTTCCATCCTCATTAGCATCACCCGTCTTATGGTTCTGAACGTTGCCGCCCTGTGATTCCGGGTCATCAGGATCTGTGGGTGTGAAGGGCAGCTCGCGGAAGTGGGCAGTAAGTGTCACATCCTGGAAGTCTGTCAGATAGTTGAAGCTCTGCACCTCACTGACCAGTTCATCACCATTGTACCATCCCGTGAACTCATACCATTGGTCGCAGTTCGTCACGTTCACCGTCACATACTGGTCGGCTTGGACGAACGTGCCGCTGGTGCGGTTGAAGGTGCAGATGCCTTCTGGATCGGAAGTCAGGTAGAGACGGCTCTTCACATTCATGGTTGGCTCAGCAGGGTCAATGGGATCAAGGTTGTAGTGGGCGACGAACACCATCGGACCTGCCACAGTGGTATAGCTGAAGCTGGCAGACTGGCTGACAGTCTCGCCGTTCAGCGTCCAGTGGCTGAATGTGTAGCCGCTCTTGGCCGAGGTGCTGAGTGTACTCGTCGTCCCTGGTGCATAGCTGCCTTTCCCTGCCACCGTGCCTGCCACATCGGGGTCGCACGTCATTGTCAAGGGATAGTAGAACACCGGCACCTGAGGTTCGGGAGGGTCACCAAAGCCATCCTGCGCCTGCATGCCTCCCACAAGGAGAAGCAGCAGGCCAAAAAGGGAATATCGTAGGCTCTTCATAAGCAAAGAACTTTCTGTTATTAATCTTCAGTTTACTTCACGCTGACTTTGGCAGTTACACCATCCACATTGACAACATAGACGCCGCTCTTCAGAGCGATGAAGCCATTGCCGCTATGCTGGGCAGCCATAGCGCCGCCTGATGTATAGATGCTTACGGCCTTTCCTTCCGCACCGCCAATAGCAATACCACCGTCCTGTGTACCGAAGCATACACCGGTCTTTTCCTTCATCGTCATGATGGCAGTAGCCTCACTACTCAGGCTGAGCATGAAGCGGTCATTGAAGGTGCCGGCCTGAGTCTGGAACTCATAAGTTCCCACAGAGAGGTCGAAGGTGATACCCAGCTTCGTGTCAACGAGCATCATTGGCAAGTCCATGCGTGGAGCGCTGATGCTCAGCGTACCTGCAGTCTTTGCCGTATAGCCCAACCGGATATCGCCTGCCAGAGGACGTTCGTTGATGGCCATCTGTGTACCGTTCTCAACGGTATAGAGTTGAGCCTGAGCGTCTGCAGAGAGGAACTTGGAGGCATCGCAATCCAGTTCGTAGTCGCGGCTCTTCTGTTCGTTCAGAACCACACGTGTGCGGTCTGTTTCCTGTTCACAGCTCATGAGTTGCAGGTTAATGAGGCGACGGTCAGGGTTAATGCCACGGGCACGACGTCGTGCTAAACGTGTGCTCTTCTTCTCCTGCCCCTTGCGGTACGACTCGCGGTTGTCTGGAGTAAAGTTAATCAAATCCACACCGATGGGCTTCTGCACGAAGAAGGCCTCGTAGGGCTGCAGGTGACATTCGTCATCGCCTGGGCGATAAGCCTGATAGGAACCGGTGCTGCTGTTGAAGACTGTGATGGGCGAGAGGAATGTGTCGTCAAGGAAGTCATAGAAGCTGCTGTAGGGATTACCCACGAGGTTCCAGCTGGCGTTGGCTGCGTTGCCCGAGATGTATGAGTTCAGAGGCTTCGGACGGTCGCCGCCGAAGGTGGGATGGTTGAAGCTGATGATGAGGTTGCCCGTATGGCTTGTCTGGAAGGCATAGCCCTCAAGTGCCGTCAGCGTCCCACCCGTCACAGGCTTCCAACCGCCGCTACCGTTGCTGGCACGATAAGCGCCATCGTAGTAGCGCCAAGCGTATTGGCCGGGATATTCGCAGTTGGCAATGTTGACATCATAGGGGAAGCAGAAGAAGTACCAACGGCCTGCCTTCACATTGATTTTCACATGCAGAGTGTTGACCGTCAGGTTGCCTTCCTGCTCGCCATCGTCCTCGCCGATGAGCGAACCGCCCTTACCTTCGCCATCAAGGATTTGCTCTACCTCATTGAATGCCTGAGGCTCGTCGCCCTCTACGGTGAAGGAGCCTTGTGTGTCGATTTCTCCATCGATAGGTGTGCCTGCGCTCGTCTCGGGTATGCGCTGGTCATCCTTGGCCATCGTATTGTCGCTGTTGGTGTATAATGACGGGTAGTCGTCGGACGACAGCGTGGTTTTGTTGATGTTTATGAACTGGCTCCAGCCCGTGTCGTAGTAGTAGTTTTTGTAAAGGAACTCGGGGATGTAGAGCTGAGAGGTTCTGTAGTTTCCAAACGTATTGTTGGCTATCGTAATGATGTTGGGCATATAGGCATAAATGGTCTTCAGGTTGTCGCACCCAGAGAATGCACTGCTTCCTATCGATTCCAGATAGGGCGGCAGGTGCAATTCTGTAAGCACACTGCAAAAATTGAAAGCAAAGCTGCCGATGCTCTTCAGCCCCAAGGGAAGACGAATGTCTCTTAAGGATGAGCAACTGGAGAATGCTTGGGACCCGATGGTCGTAACACTCTCGGGGATGATGACGGAGGTGAGGCCTGAGCAACTACTAAATGCATAATCTGGAATGGAGGTGATACCTTCTGGCAGTTCCATAGTCTTTAATTGGGTGCATCCTCCGAATGCATAGTTTTCCATTGCTGTGATGTCCTTGGGCAATTTCAAGGAGACGATGTTCGCTGGTGCAAAGGCGCCCGTGATAATGTTGTCTTCACTGTTGTGCGAACCATAGTATTTATACGTGCTGGCCACTACGTTGGCTTCGCTAAGGTCAAGGTGCATCAGGTTAGTCATCTTGTTGTGGAACACCATCAGGTCGTAACTGTTGAAGGTGCCTATCACCTTCAAAGTCACTACATCGCGTGCATGTTCCTCGCCAATGGCCTCTATTACGGCCGATGCATCCCCTTTGGCTGTGATATCTACGGTAGTGTTGACATACAATGGATCCACAATGTAATTGGCGCTATTAGGCCACGCTTCACGATAGGCTGCCACAGCCTCATGCGGCACAACCAATTTTGTGCCTTTGTCACCTAACGCTCCGTTCAGGGTGCATGGTGTAGTGGAGACGAATTTTACCTGCATGCCATTGCCACTGAATGCATTGTAGCCGATATTGATTACACTCTCAGGAATGGTGACAGAGGTGAGGCTTGAGCAACGATAGAACGCAGCTTCTCCGATGCTTGTCACGCCCTCTGGTATGGTGACGGAGGTGAGGCTTGAGCAATTTTCGAACGCAAAGTTTCCGATGCTTGTCACACTACTGGGTATGGTGACGGAAGTGAGGCTTGAGCAATATTCGAACGCAAAGTTTCCGATGCTTGTCACACTACTGGGTATGGTGACGGAAGTGAGGCTTGAGCAGCCATTGAACGCAAAGTTTCCGATGCTTGTCACACTACTGGGTATGGTGACGGAGGTGAGGCTTGAGCAATATTCGAACGCAAAGTATCCGATGCTTGTCACGCTACTGGGAATGTTGACAGAGGTGAGGCTTTTGCACCCGTAGAACGCATGTTGTCCGATGCTTGTCACGGTATAGGGTGTTTCGCCAATATACAGTGTGGCGGGAATAGTCAAGTCTGCAGGAATAGTGCCACTAATGGCTGGGGTTTCATAACCTTTGTATATACTCGCTGTGCTTCCCGATGTTGTAAAACTCCACACGGTTCCATTGGCATCAGTCCATTCGTATGCTGATGCGGTCATGCTGGTTAAGAGTGCCAGCAGGGTAATTATAAGATGTTTGGGTTTCATAATGATTATGGATATCTTGATTATACTTCTTTATATTATATCACCAGAAATGATGCGGTCTATGACCTTGATGATTTTCTCCGCATAGACATCATCGCTCTTACGAATGCGTTTATACTTATCTATGAAGGGGCTTTGTTTTGATTTCTCTTTGCGAACCCATGCTTCACAATGGAACTCCACCGCCCTGCCTGTGGTAAAATACTTTGCTGCTTCAAAAGCCCCATAAGGCGACAGGCTCGCAGCGGTGACAAACACACTACATTCTCTAAACATATCTTGTTC
This sequence comes from uncultured Bacteroidales bacterium, assembly GCA_902775385.1. Taxonomy (GTDB): domain Bacteria; phylum Bacteroidota; class Bacteroidia; order Bacteroidales; family Bacteroidaceae; genus Physcousia. The sequence continues at coordinate 1,835 of CACYMI010000015.1, read as the reverse complement.
TTGAGACTTCAAATTTTCAAAGATTTCAAAAGACCCATTATGGAATACATAGACATTCTTAGGGTCGGTGATGCTTCTCATAAATTCAAAGTTCCCCCTTACTTTTGCCCAAGTGTCACCACCAGTTGAAACAAAGATGTTATGACCCTTGTACGAAAGAATGACGTTTGCATCTTTGTAGTAATGCTTGCCATGAGAGTTAACTGTCAAAGATGTGGATTCAAAGGCAGATTGAATGGTGGGGATAAGTTTGCTTCCGCCACATAATCTGATTATCATTTGTTGAAGTGTGCTGGTCTTGCCAACATTGGAATTGCCGTATAAGACAATAATGGACTTATTATTATTCATTGATATATCTTTTTGCGTTTGTTGGTGAAACATCTTATCTAATAACCACCTTGCGCGTACCTTCTATATATATACCGCGAGCGGGAGAGGACACGCTTCGACCGCTGAGGTCAAATAATTTACCATTTACGGATTTACCATTTACCACATTGTCCTTAATTCCTGTAGTATCATCGAAATCGAAAAGGAACGCTTTGACTGGAGAAGCAGGCGGTGTAAGGTAACAACGGCCGGCAGGAAGGCTGAAGTTACCACCTTCAGCATCATAGAACATTGGACCCGTCCCTTTGTTCTGCAGGATATAGCCAGTATTGACCGTTGTTCCTGTTAGGACGCCTGTGAGGTAACCATCAGTAAAAATGTCTGTTACGTTACTGTCATCTGACAACTCTGCTGTGCCGCTCAGGTTTCCACTATACCCATTCTCTGCATAGATAATGTAAGGCGTGCAAGACTCCAGGCTTGCAACAGGTGTCAACGTTAGCAGGTCATCCACAACGGCGTTGCATGAATAGGCCTTCAAACCTGATGGCAACTCTGTATCGAAGGGGACGATTAAGGTACCAATCTTATTGGCAGCCGAGACATTGACAGGAATTGTTCTTTCTGTAGGAATGCCTGTTGTGAAAGGACGACAGGAAAAGTCCGCGGGCACGTACTTCACAGCTGCCGAAGTGGTCAGGTTAAGCCCCGATAGCTTTACAATTGGCTTGGGAGAAAAACATGAAGCAAGCGCATCGTTGTCGAGGGTTACATAAACACGAAAAAGCTTACCCGAGTTCTTCGTAAAATCCTCGTTGATATTAGAATGACATGCTATACGAAGTTGATTTGCCGTAGGTTGACTGCAGCTTAGAGTATGTGAATATGTTGTTATATCCTTATAATCCTCTAATTCATCATCCCACACATGGGTTACGGTTGCCGGATATACAGATGCAGGAGTTTTGATCATCTGCACTCGGGGTTTTGAATTGGCATCCAAGGCAACGCTGATTCCCGTTGACAGGAATAAATCCAGATTATAAGCTGAATAAATACGTGAGCCTTCCAATCCTACATCGAAATATGTCCCAGAGGGATTGGAAGCTAAGTCGCTGACCGTAAACGTATCATCTGTTGGAGTTTGCGCCCCAACCGTCACGGCCAACAAAACACTTACAAAAAACAAGAGTAGAATCTTTTTCATGATTTATAATTCAGTTAGTTAATAATTCTCATGTCAACTCAGTCTCATAGCAGCCCTATATATACGTATGAAGCGTGGAACTGTATCCACTTCTCTGAGTTGCGGTCCTAGGAAAACCTTGCTAAGGAGAAATGACTATAGTCCACGCTTACGCATGGAAGCCATCATGTTCTCTTCTTGCTTAGCTTTGAAATTTCCTAGGTTTCAACTCACAAGACGAGCATAACGCTTCGTTTATTTACCGATAAGATTGTGTGCTGGCCGCTGCCAGTTGCCTACTTCAACGATAACGTCA
>CACYMI010000014.1:6038-33281 GCA_902775385.1 uncultured Bacteroidales bacterium | reverse complement strand
CGGGGCACCTGTACCGACGGTTGTGGTGATGGCCTGGTTTACTTCCTCGGTGGTCTGAATCTCCTCCTCGGGCAGCTCGGTATCATCCTCCACCTCGTTGATGACCTCCATTACAGTAGGTGCGGCAGCTGGGGGAGGTGCCATCGTCTCTTCCTGGTGGGTGATGGGAATCATGTCTTCCTCCAGATTCATGTCATAAACCTTACCTTCCTCTACCACCTTCACCTCACGCTGTGTGTACTCGAAGGCGACAAACATAAGAGCCAGGGACAGGACATATCCGATCAGCATATTGGTGGATTTCTGCCCCTGCAGTTCTTCGTTTACAGTTTTGTTAGCATCCATAATATCTATTTTTCTTATTTTTATTCGTAAAAACACAACTATTTGGGGCAAATTTAGCACATTTTTTTTATTCTCCGTTGCAGTACAGTGTTTTTTTTTAGGTTGAGTTCATTTTTTGTTGCATGAAAAGACGTTATTGACAGAAAATACACTAACTTTGAGCGCAAAATGCCAAGGACAATGACAAAAAAGCATATACTTCCCCTTATCGGAGCTTTATTTCTGGTTCAGACAGCACCGCTCGCTCAGGAGAGCAAGACTGTCTTCAACTTCCTGAACCTGCCTAACTCGTCACACGTGACCGGACTGGGCGGCAAGAACATATCGCTGGTTCAGGATGAGATACAGACTGCTGCCATCAACCCGGCACTGCTCTCTAATATCAGCGACAAGAGTGTGGGTGTGAACTTCATGACGTATATGCAAGGCAGCAAGGCCGGCGGCGCTGCGTATGCGCAGACGGCCGGGAGCCGGGGAACCTGGGGTGTTTATACGCAGTTTGTCGGTTACGGCTCTATGAAGGAGACAAGTCTCTCGGGGGAGATTCTGGGGGACATGAAGCCGCTGGACTTCTGTTTCGGCGGACAATACAGCTATATGCTCACAGAACGGCTCTCGGGCGGTGTGACCGGAAAGATCATATATTCCCACTACGGAGAATTCTCCTCATGCGCCCTGGCGGTGGACCTGGGCCTGAACTATTACTGGGAGGAGAAGAATCTGTCCTTATCGGCTGTAGCAAGGAACATCGGCGGACAGGTGAAGCGATTCGGCGAGGAGGGGGAGCCCATTCCCTTCGACATGAGGATCGGTTTCACCAAGGGGCTGGGACACGCGCCTATCGACATCTCGGTAACCATGGTGGACCTTACACGATGGAGCCAGAGCGACTACTTCTCGCCGGACGGTGAGGTGAGCGGAGGCCGGATTTTCACCAATCACTTTGAGATTGGCGTGGATGCCTATCCTATTCCTATTGTATATGTATGCATGGGATTCAACTTCCGCCGTGCATTCGAGATGAAGGCGGCAGGAAGCTCGCATGCTGCAGGTCTTTCCTTCGGAGCGGGTGTGAACCTGAAAAGGCTGAAGGTGGGTCTTGCCTATGCGAAATATCACATCGGAGCCCCCACCCTGTCCCTGAACTTTGCATACAGTTTCCAGAAATCAGACCAGAAACAATAACATTATGAATAAGATTACGATAGCCATTGACGGACATTCCTCCTGCGGCAAGAGCACAATGGCAAAGGATTTGGCAAAAGAGATAGGATATGTGTACATTGACACGGGTGCCATGTACAGGGCCGTTACGCTGTACTGCCTGCAGAACGGGCTGTTCAGAGACGGGAATGTGGATACCGACGAGCTTAGGAAGCATATGGGAAACATCTCAATCACCTTCCAGCTGAATCCGGACACCGGAAAACCTGACACTTACCTGAACGGCACATGCGTGGAGGACAGAATCCGAACCCTGGAGGTTTCGGCCAAAGTAAGCCATGTGGCCGCGCTGGACTTCGTAAGGGAAGCAATGGTGGACTTGCAGCGTCTGATGGGTGAGGCCAAGGGGGTGATTATGGACGGCAGGGACATAGGAACGGTTGTATTCCCCAATGCCGAGCTGAAGATATTTGTTACAGCCAGTGACGAGATCCGTGCCAGGAGGAGGTATGACGAACTGACGGCAAAGGGCGAGAAGTGTAATCTGGAAGATATCGTTGCCAATATCCGCGAACGTGACAGGATTGACAGCACGCGTGCCGTAAGTCCGCTCAGGAAGGCTGACGATGCCATTGTCCTGGACAACAGCTATATGACCATTGCCGAGCAGAAGGCATGGCTTCTGTCTCAGTTCGAACGGGTTACAAAGGAATGAACATTGAGATTGACCAGGGTTCGGGCTTCTGCTTCGGCGTGACGCGTGCCATCGGGAAGGCGGAGGAGGAGCTGAATAAGGCGGGACATCTGTACTGCCTGGGTGACATTGTGCACAACGGCCAGGAATGCGACCGTCTGCAAGGACTGGGCCTAACGACCATCAACCATAAGGAGCTGAAGACAATTCACAGGACCAAAGTGCTGCTCAGAGCGCACGGGGAGCCGCCTTCTACTTACCAGCTGGCCGAGCGGAATGAGATTGAGATCATAGATGCCACGTGCCCTGTGGTGTTGCATCTGCAGGAGCGTATCAAGAAGGAATACAATAATAACAATGAACACAGGAAGCAGATTGTCATCTTCGGCAAGAACGGACACGCTGAGGTCCTGGGACTGGTAGGCCAGACGGAAGGGACGGCTATCGTGATTGAATCGGTGGCTGACCTGAACAAACTGGACTATGACAAGGACATCTGCCTGTATTCGCAGACAACCAAGCCGCTGGATGAGTTCAGACTGATTGTGGAATACATCGAGAAGCATATCAGCCCGGAAGCGACCTTTACTTTCTATGATACAATATGCCGCCAGGTGGCCAACAGAATGCCTTACATCAGAGAGTTTGCCAACCGTCATGATGTGATTCTGTTTGTCTGCGGCAAGAAAAGCAGTAACGGCAGGGTGCTGTTCAAGGAGTGTAAGGATGCGAATCCGAAATCCTATATGATAGATACAGCCGGTGAAATAGACATTCGCTGGCTGCATGACTGTAACTCGATAGGCATCTGCGGAGCAACGAGCACTCCCAAATGGCTAATGGAGGAGTGCAAAATAAGAATCGAGGAGTTGCTTGGCGGCGACAAATGAGGAGCGCCGGCCCTCCAGGACAGCTTTTTCGGCAGCCTGCAGCATGTCGGCTATTGTCGGATTCTGATAAAAATTGTTGCGAAGCTGCTCATTGATACTCTCGTACATCCAGTATTTGGACTGTTCCGCACGGCGGTACTCAAAGTATCCGTTCTTACGGACGAAGGCGATGTACTCGTATATCATATCCCATATTTCCTTAATACCGAGCCCGTAGAATCCGCTATAGGTAAGGACCTTTGGCTCCCAGCCGCTGTCTGGCCGGGGGAACAGTTGCAGCGCATTCCTGAACTGGGTGGCTGCGAGCTGGCACTTATCTACGTTATTGCCGTCGCACTTGTTGATGACAATGCCGTCGGCCATTTCCATGATACCGCGCTTGATGCCCTGCAACTCGTCACCGGTACCGGCAAGCTGGATAAGCAGGAAGAAGTCTACCATGGAGTGGCAGGCTGTCTCGCTTTGGCCTACGCCCACCGTTTCCACGAATATCTTGTCGAATCCGGCGGCCTCGCAGAGGATGATAGTCTCACGGGTCTTACGTGCCACACCGCCCAGACTGCCGGCCGAGGGACTGGGGCGGATAAAGGAGTCGGGATGGACGGAGAGTTTCTCCATGCGGGTCTTGTCGCCAAGGATACTGCCCTTGGTACGCTCGCTGCTGGGATCGATGGCCAATACAGCCAGCCTGCCGCCATACTCCTTAAGCACGTGAATGCCGAACTCATCAATGCTGGTACTTTTTCCTGCACCGGGAACGCCGCTGATGCCGACCCTGATGCTGTTCCCTGAGTGGGGAAGGCATTTCTCAATCACTTCCTGGGCAATAGCCTGGTGGGCAGGATTGGTACTCTCAACCAATGTTACGGCCTGGCCTAAGACCGAGACGTTTCCGCGCAGGATTCCCTCCACGTAGTCGCCGGCCGTCAGCTGATGACGGGCAAAACGGCCGCGTTTCAGGTAGGGGTTCACTATGGAGACGGGACCTACACCGCCATTGACTTTCAGGCCCTCGAATTCCGGGCTGTTTTCAGGATGTTCCATATCAGATATTAATTAAGGTTCTACTTCGATATTGACTACGGCCTTGGGCTTAGCAGGATCGTTAGTTATCAGGAGCACGCGGGGGCGGGCCTTGGAGCGCTTCAGATACTTGCGGGTTACGCTGACCCTCAGCTTGGTACCGGCACCGGGCTTCAGGACTCTGTTGCCCAAGCTGACGGAAACCGCATCATTGAAGACCTGTACCTGCTCGAAACGCAAGTCGCTCTTGCCCTTATTGAAGACAAGAATGGTGTGGGTCTGCCTGGATTTCCTGGCCCAGGGGCCGAAGGATACCTTTGACTCGGCAAGATCCAGCTGTGGAGCATTCTCCATCTCCTCGGGCGTCATCTGGGAGAAATCAGGCAGCAGTACGGCTGACACCTGAATCTCGTTGGCATCGCTGATCTTATCGCCCATATAGCGGGAGAAATAGACGGAGGTTTTGTTCAGTCCCATCTGGGGCAGTTTGTCGCTGTCCAGCATAAGGCGTACGGTTCCGCGTTTCCCTGCCGGCACATTCTCGGGGACATACTGGGCTGACAGGTAGGCGGGCAGGTGCATCAGTTCGGGGCGGAAGGCGGTATGCTCCTTATTGATAAGCGAGAACTCCAGCACGGGGTGCTCTCCCTTATGGACATCGTCGAACTCCAGATAGTTGGTTTCTATCCGCACATTGCCCAGGTCAATGGGCAGGTCCTGACCCACATCCTGCAATTCTGTCACTACGGAGCCCTGTATGGTCAGATAGACGGGGGTCTCGGAGGCATTGGTGAGGACCTCCACTTCCTTATAGAAGGTTCCCAGGATGGCGGCGTCAAAGACCAGGGAGATTGCACCGCCCTTGCCGGCGGGAACGGGTTCCGTCGGGAAGGTGACATCCATACAGCCGCAGGAGGGCTTGGCAGAGGTTATCACTAAGGGCTGGTTGCCCTTGTTGGTAAAGCCGAACACGACTCTCTTGGGATGTTGGAACACCACTTCGCCGAGCTTTCTGATTTCCACATCAGGGACGAAACGGGGCTGGGCATGCAGAATGCCTGCACACATCAGGTAAATAATGGTCGGATATATCAGTTTCATTTCTTCGGTTTGTCTTTCTTATACAATGTTATCAGCGAGGCCTCCACCTGGCGCAGCAGATCACGCTTGTCAGTGGAGGGAGAATACACGAAGCCTTCGGTGACAATCAGTTTGCGGCTGACGGTATCCGCCCTCGTGAGTGATACGAAGGGGCCGCCCAGGGCTCCGTTACGCATTTCCCACAGACCGCGTACCTCAAGCACTTTCCGACCGTCCAGCTCACGCATCCGGGAGAAAATTACCGGGTTGCCGTCCACGCGGGTTGTCTGCATCCACTGGTCCTGTCTGCTGCCGGGGATATTCTTCTGCATGACGGAGTCCCTGTACTTGAGAAACTTTCCCTCGTCATCAATATTCCCGCCGTCCCAAGGCAGTATGTACAGGACTACATTCAGGTCCTTCTCATTAAGATTGGAACCGGCCCAGACGAAGTCCTTCCCCACCTTGCAGGCACGTATCTGTTCAGGCACTTTCATCCCATAGCCCGTAGCGGAGAGCATCTTCTTCCCGATTTCCCTGCTGGAATGCCTGCGCAGCAAATCGGCCCTCATTTCTATCTGGGCATCGCCTATCACCTGTCGGATAAAGGCGGCTTTTTCGGAAAGGAAAGCACGCAGGGACTCCAGCGTCGGGGAAGAGACCGTTACCTCAATCTGCGGGCGGGCCACCACATCCCTGGCTACTCCCAGCATGGAACGCTTAAGGCTGGGATCCAGGTGAACGAAGAGTTTGCTGTGGAATGTGGTATAGGTCTGAACATAGTGACGGGAGGATATTCTGACTGTCTTGAAGAACGGTTCCTCCTGCATGAGTCCGGGAACAGGACCCTGGGTGATGGCCTTCAGGGTATCGGCCATATCACTCTGCCATACCTTGTCGTCAACAACCAGAAGCAGCTCGCTGGGCAAGCCCTTGGATGCGACAATCCTCGGCTTCCTGTCTTGGAATGTACAGGATGACAGAAGGAGAGTCAGCAATATCAGCAGGGGACTGGATCTCATATCTTTTTCTTAGCTTTTTCTCAGGCCTATACAAGCAGCCTGCGTGTGACACACATTTCTCGTCCACAAAGGTATCTTCTTTTTCCGGGAATGGCAAAGGTGAAACGAAAAACTTACCTGGTAGTTGTTTTTTTTTAACAGAAACAACATAGGAATCAGAATAATAATGTACTTTTGCGGCCAAATTCAATATAACGGTCATTTATGAAGTTCACTAACTGCCGGGAGCCTTTGTTCCTATTTCTTTTCGCGGTGCTTATCACCACGCTGTTCAGTACCTGTTCCTTCCTGTACCCGCTTAACCCGTGGGATGACGCCAACGTCTATATGACCATAGGCAATGCCATGCTGAGCGGCAAGGACCTGTATGTGGATATCTTTGACCACAAGGGACCGGTGCTGTACCTTATGCATGAGATGGCTGCCGTGCTGTCACGCAACAGCTTTGTGGGGATATACCTTATAGAAATAATATGCAGTTTCTGCTTTATGTGGTACTCGCTGCAGACGATGCGGCTCTTCTCCGCCTCGAAGGTGACATTGCCGCTGGCATGCCTGCTGGGATGGCTCACGCTTTCATCGGACCTCTTCTACTACGGAGACAGTGTGGAAGAGTTCTCGCTGCCCATACTGGCCCACTGCCTGTACCACATGCTCCGCTTTGCCAGGAACAGGCAGGTTCCTTCCCGATGGCAGGCTCTTGTCATGGGTGTAGGGATGGGACTCATCTTCTGGACCAAGTTCAATATTCTGTTCTTCTATGTGGGCGGTATTGCGGCACTTGCCTTCATTGCCTGGCGGCACAGTCAGATGAAGGAACTGGGACGAACAGTGCTATTGGTAATTGCAGGCTGGGCCGTAACATCTGCCGCGGTGATGTCCTATTTCGCCGTTCACGGTACGATGGAGGCGCTGATGGAGTCCTACTTCATGGTGAACATCTTCCAGTATCACGGTACAGCTACCAACGGCGAGCCTGACTTCTGGTGGTTCCCGCTGATGAAACTGGGTATATGGGCCGTGCTGACATTGCCTGTATGCTTTGTACGAGCCCGCTGGGAAGTGAAAACCCTGCTATTGGGTACATACGGTGTGCTGTTACTTTCCTTTGCCACAATGACGGTTCAGTTCTACTATTTCCTGCTAATGTACACCTTCTCGCCTATGCTGGTTTATTTCTGCAGGAACCACAAGCCTTCGCCGCGAACATACATAATAGCAGGTCTTGTGGGATTCGCGGCCGCGGCTACCAACTGGAATCTGGTTACCCTCTTAAACGGCACCTTTCCCAAGAGCGTCCTGGAAATGGCCGAGATAATCAATGCCGACAAGAGCGAGGACAGCGAGGTGCTCACCTTCAGTTCATATGATACGGGCATCTACCAGCACACACGTCACCTGCCGCCCAACAAGAACTTCTTTATCTCCAGCATTCTGGATCCCGAAATCAAAAAGGAGCAGGCTGAATGGGTTGCATCGGGCAAGGTAAAATATCTGGTGCGTGAAATCGGTGCCATTGTTACCTGCCACGAATACTATGATGCGCCAATACCGGACAATTACCATTGCATATACGACAAGGAGGAGTTATTCCGCTACAGGCTAATAACTACACCGCACAAGTTCCTTTGGAACCTCACATATCCCCGCGTATTACTGCAATACGTAATGGAGCCGGTTACGGTAAACCAGCGCATGCTTATATACAAAAGAGAATAGGACTTCAGGATCTCTTCTTGGAATGCCTTACCACAGTACGGATTACAAGATAGTTTGTAACCGCGCTGATAACGGCCATAGGGATATAGGCTATGGAATCGCTCATTCCCAGCCCTTTCACAAACAGCCACATAAGTATCATTCTCACCACAAAGAGGTTGAACAGGTGAGCACCGACAACCCCGGCAAGATTACGCATGGAAGACCCCGTATTGAAGGTCCAGTACACGGTTAGCAGATAATTAAAACAAAGGGAGATAATATATCCCGAGACGAGAGGGATTCTCCAGGGAGCCACCGAAACACCCAGATAAGCCCTCAGATTACCTGCGATTTCAGGTGCGAAAGGACGGACCGAATAGAATACGGCTGCATCTATCAGGAAACAGATTCCGCCTACGATACAGAACCGGATAAACTTCTGTGTCTCCTTGTGGGATAGGATTTCCCTGATTTGTTCTTTCGTCATAATGTCTGCCTGTTTCTGTTTAACCGAGATAAACCCTTTCTGCCATCAGGGACTCACCGATGAAGGCCGCCGCCCTGCTTTGGAACGTACCGGCCTGCTCCGTTGTCAGGAAAGTCGCCGTTCCGCCTGAGGTAATGCGTGCGGCCATCTCTGTATGCCGCCGAAGATAGTCCTGTAAACTGTCCGCGACATAACGTCCCTGCTCAATGATATGAATGCCGGCAGGCATATACTTCCTGATCTTGTTCAGCAGAAGGGGATAATGCGTACACCCCAGAATAACACAGTCGATTTCCGGGTCACGGGAAAGCAGGTTATCAATATTCTTCTGCACAAAGTAGTCTGCGCCGGGACTGTCATACTCATTATTCTCAACCAACGGCACCCACATGGGGCACGCCTCGCCGGTCACCTTGATATCGGGATGCAGCTTGGCAATCTCCAGATTGTATGTAGCGCTGCGGATAGTACCCATGGTGGCCATAATGCCTACATGACGGCTTTGTGAGATGCCTCCCACAATCTCGACGGTAGGGCGGATGACGCCCAGTACACGCCGCCGGGGATCCATCTGCGGGAGATCGTTCTGCTGTATGCTTCGCAGGGCCTTTGCCGATGCCGTGTTACAACCCAGGATTACCAGATGGCATCCCCGGGCAAAAAGGTACTGTACGGCCTGCAACGTAAACTCGTAAACGATGTCGAACGAGCGTGTGCCATAGGGAGCACGGGCATTATCTCCCAGGTACAGATAATCATACTGCGGCATCAACGAACGTATCTGCCGCAGTATAGTCAGCCCCCCGTAGCCCGAGTCGAAGATTCCTATCGGGCCGGGAGATTGTGGGTATTTATTCGTTCTGCTCATCCGGAGAGGGCGTTGCAGTACCTAATTTGCGGCGTACAAGATCCGTGACATCCACACCGACTACAGGATTAATATACGGACAGGCATTATCGTCAGTATTCAGGATAAAGCCGTATCCGTACTCAACGCCTATTTCAAGGAGGATTCTGTTCAACTTCTTCTGCACCTCGGCAACCAGATCCTTTTCAGCCTGGGCCAACAGCGTCTGAACCTGCACACGGAAGGCAACTCCGTTATCCATCAGTGTCTGCAGCTCAGCCTGACGCTTCTGCATGATGGTTTGGGGAAAATCCTTCTGTCCCTGCAGGAAATCCACGAACTTCTTCTGGAACTCGGCCTCTCCGCGGGCAGCTTCCTCGTCGTACTTGCCCTTTAATATCTGCAACTCCTGCATAGCCTGAGCATACTCAGGCATCTCCTTAATTACCTGCCGGTAACTTAAATAGCCGAACTGAATCTGCGCGGAAACGGCTATAGGAATTACAACAAGGAGAAATACAAATAGGCGTCTCATACTCGTTTACCTCTTATTACTGAATACCAACCTCTTTTTTAATCTGAGCCGACACATCGGTGCTCAACTGAGAATTAACAAAGGGGATAACACCCGAACTGAGGTCAACTACATATACATAGCCGCCTTCTTCACCGATCTTCTTGACAGCAGCCAGTACCTTCTCGTTAATCACGCTCATCTTCTCCTGACGTGACTTCTCCAGTGCCTGCTGATTGTCCTGGTAAGACTGCTGCAGACGCTGATACAGATCCTGGAGCTCCTGCTCACGGCGCTGCTTTACGGGATCCAGCAGGTTAGCCTGCTCCTTCTGGTACTCCTCACTCTTCTTCTGCAGTTCCTCCTGCATCAGCTTGATATCATCCTCGAACTGCTTTGCCATTGCCTGGATTTCCTCAGTAGCGGTAACATACTCCTTCATGTTGGGGATAATATCGGCGCTGTTGAAATGGGCGAACTTCTGCGCATACAAACTCAAGGGGGCCATCATGATGACGGCAATCAAAAATTTTCTCATAATTTTGTTCTGTTATTGTTATTTATTATTATCTGTCAGTTTAATTATATCCCAATTTGGAAAGCACCTCGTTGGAAATGTCAATCTTTGGATTCGCATAGATGATGCCGGCATCGCTGGCACGGTCCAGAATCAGGCTGTAGCCCTTTAGGTCCGAGATATCCTTCACGGCATTGTAAATCTCATCCTGAATGGGCGTCATCAGGCTCTCACGCTTCTTGTACAATTCGCCCTCAGGGCCGAAGTACTTCCGCTTCAGCTCAGCGGCTTCCTTCTCCTTGGCCACGATAGCCTCCTCACGCTGGGTCTTCTGCTCATTGCTCAGGAAGACAGCTTCGGACTGGTAGTTCTTGTACAGCGTCTGGGCTTCCTGGGTCAGGGCATCCACCTCGGCCTGCCACTTCTTGCTTACCTGATTCAACTGCTCGTTGGCCCGCTCGTAGGCAGGAACGTTTTTTAGGATATATTCCATATCTATCAAGGCAAACTTCTGTGCCATAGCGCTGGCACTTGTCATCACCAATAAAATCAAAAACAGTTTCTTCATACTCGTAGATTTTGATATGTGTTATTAAAATTCCTGTCCCAATACAAAATGGAAATGACTTCCGCTATACGTTCTGGAGCCGAATACGGAGTCGAATCCGTATGCCCAGTCAATACCCAGCATACCTACCATCGGCAGGAAGATACGCACGCCCACACCGGCAGACTTCTTCATGTCAAAGGGGTTGAACTTCTTGATATCGTCCCAGGCATTACCGCCCTCCACGAAGGCAAGTCCGTAGATATTGGTGCTGGCTCCTAACATGAAGGGATAGCGCAGCTCCAGGGAGAAACGGTCGTAGGCATAGCCGTTGAAGCCATTCGGCGTGAGGGCACCGTTGTCATAACCGCGCAAGCCTATCGTCTCCGTGGCATACGTTGAACTGTATCCGCTCATACCGTCACCACCCATATAGTAGGTCTCGAACGGAGAGCGCTTGTTGCTGTTATAATGTCCCAGGATACCCAATTCCACTCTGGTGGAGAGCACAAAGCACTTATTCCCGTTGGAGAGCGCCGTGTAGGTACGGTTCTTCAGCTTCCACTTGTGATACTCAATCCACCGGTGCTTCTCCTGCATCTCCTGCTGATAGGTCTCACTGTCACGGTTTGTCCCGAGGCGGGCATAGTCCTTTCCGTCAAACAGGCTGTAGGGAGGCGTCAGCTGCACGCTCAGCTGGAACTCGGAACCGTTACGGGGGAAGATGGGATTTACCACGCTGTTTCGGCTCAGCGTCAGTCCCAGGCTGATATTGTTACAGTTACCGTTATTGATGAGGAAGTACTGCCAGTCCTTCAGCATATAGCGGGTATAGCTCAGGTCGGCATAGAGGTTGAACCAGTCATCGGGCCAGCGCAGACGCTTACCCCATCCCACGCTGAAGCTGAAGGTCATAAACCGCTTGTCCGGATCATAGTAGTTCTCATAATAGTTGCCGTATCCGTAACCGCCGTATCCGTACATATAGCTGTAGTAATTGTCATAGTATGCCGAATTATAGTAGTTACCGCTGATATCGGTGTACTTGCTGAACGACGCCCCGAAACTGAATGTATTGGGACGCTTGCCGCCGAACCACGGGTTGACGTAACTTAGGCTGTACTGCTGGTAATATCTGCCGTTCGTCTGACCGCTGATACTGAAAGTCTCACCGTTACCCTGAGGCAGGATACCGCGCCTCATACCGTTCTTCTTGAACAGATTGGCCATACAGAAGTTACCGAACTTCAGACCGATCTTACCCACAACGCCCGTCTGGCCGTATCCCAGCGAGAATTCCACCTGGTCATTGCTCTTGGTAGTAAGTCCCCAGTCCAGATCCACCGTTCCGTTGGATGCGTTAGGCTGGATGTCATACTTGATATTCTCGGCATCGAAATGGCCCATTGCCGCAATCTCCCTGTACGAACGCTTCAGAGCCTCCATAGAGAAGAGGTCGCCGGGCTTGTTCCTCAGTTCCCTTCGTATCACATTCTCATATACGCGGTCATTTCCGGTGATCCTCACATGGCTGACATGAGCCTGGGTTCCCTCGAAGATACGCATCTCCAGGTCAACGGAGTCCTCCACCACATTCACCACAACGGGATCAAGCTGCGAGAAGATATAACCATTATTATAATACAGGTTTCCTACGGCATCGTCATCCACCTTCAGCCTGTCATTCAGTAGCTTCTGGTTATACACATCGCCCTTCTTCATCCGCAGCAACTGACTCAGGAAATCCGTTGGATACAGCGTATTGCCCACCCACTCTATGTTGCGGACGTAGTACTTCCGGCCTTCCTCCAGATTCAGGTATATGTCCACATTATTATTATAAGGAGCAACACTGTCAGAAAGCAGGATAGCATCCATGTATCCCAGTTCGGCATACTTTGACATCAGGTTCTCCTTGGCCTCCTTGTACTTGCTGTCCGTGAACTTCTTGCTGCGGAACAGACCGGCCAGGGAGCCTTTCTCATGGATTTTCTTCAGGACGCCCGACTTGATGATATTACCCTTGATCTTGCCGGTTGACAGGTGCCGGTTGCCAGTGATATAGATCTTGTGCACCTTAACCTTATCCTTCTTCTCCACATTCACATCCAGAATAATCTTGTCCGGCTGGCTGGCATCGTCACGCTGCAGGATACTGACCTCGGCATTCTTGAAGCCCTTGTCCGAGAAATATCTCTCACACAACAGCTTGGCGCGGTCCAGCATATTGGGTGTCAGCTGGTTATCCTTGACAAGGCCCAACTTCTCCTGCAAATCATCACGCTCGCTCTTCCTTACCCCGTTGTAGTTTATCTGGGAAATCCTGGGCCGCTGCGCCAGCTGAATGTGCAGATAAACCGAGTCGTTCACCAGGCTGTCAACGCTGACAGACACATTGCTGAACAGACCGTTCCGCCAGTAACGCTTCACCACGTTGGTGATTTCCTCGCCCGGGATGGTAATGGGCTGGCCCACCGTCAGACCGCTAAGCCCCAGCAGCAGGTATTCGTCATAGTTCTTGATTCCGTCAATGGCTATGTTGGCTATATAATAGGTACGTGGTGTACGGCTATAGTCTATAGCAGGCTTGATTTCACGTTGCCCTACCTGACCGAAGACATCAGGCAGCCATGTCACCAGTAATAATATAACAAGGTATATGCGTCTCACAAATCTCAAAATTTATAAATTCAGATTTCAATATCGGCTAAAGTCTAAAGTCTTGGTTCCCCTTCCACCTGCTCACCGGTCTTTCCGAATCTGCGCTGGCGTCTCTGATATTCCGCAATAGCCTTATGAAGGTCCTCTTCCTTAAAGTCCGGCCAGTAAGTATCACAGAAGTAGAACTCACTGTAGGCACACTGCCAGAGCAGGTAATTGCTGATGCGAAGCTCGCCGCCCGTACGGATAAGCAAATCAGGATCCGTCATAAAACGGGTTTCCAGATGGTCCGATATATATTTCTCGTCTATATCCTCAGCCTTGACTTTACCCTCGGCAGCATCTCTCGCTACCTGGCGCATAGTTTTGGTCAGCTCCCAGCGGCTGCTATAGTTAAGAGCCGTAACAGCAGTCATGCGTGTATTGTTGGCTGTATTGGCCATACACTCCTCCAGACGTTTTCTGGCATGCTGGGGCAGACGGGTAATGTCGCCAATCAGACGGAATCTGACATTGTTCTTCATGAATATCTCATCCTCCAGCTTCGTGGCGATAAGATTCATCAGAGCCTCCACCTCAGGCTCCGGGCGATTCCAGTTCTCCGTAGAGAATGTGTACATGGTAAGGTACTTGACACCCAGTCTGGCGCACTCGGAAGTAATACGTGTTACCGTTTCCACTCCCTCAACATGTCCTGCCGAACGAGGTAAACCTTTTTCCTTGGCCCAACGTCCGTTGCCATCCATGATGATAGCAATGGACTCAGGGATATTATTCATGTCGAGCTCTATTTTATCGCTATTCATAATTCACAATTCATAATTCTTAATACGCAATTCATAATTATCACCCATCGGTTCAAAAACCTCCCCTAATTATTACACTTCCTAAGTTTAGGGAATATCTCGTAAGTGAGATATACCATCGTAAAGTTGTAGCTGTCCTTGTTCTTGAAACCGGAGCCCTGTATGCCGTACGGATGCGTCAGCTGGGTGGTTCCCTCAGGACTGGCATCCAGCCTGTCGCTGGTAGTGAATCGCATCGTCCACTCGAATCCGATGTTCAGGCGCGGCTTCAGCTTATACTTCACTCCCACACCTACCGGAAGGCATAAGGCTCCACTCGCACTGGCCCCGCCTCCCATGGCTACGGTCATGCCGACTCCGGCCAGGATATACGGGGTGATACGCTTCAGTTCCTTGTACCCGGCTCCCATGCCGAAACCCCAGAAGTTCAGCTCGAACTGGGCGCCGATATCCAGAACGTTACGCGAGAAGTCCACCTTAACCGGCACTCCGCCCTCTATCGCTCCGTTAAGGGGATCCAGGGGGATAAAGCCGTCATTGCTGCCGCTCAGGTGTCCCATGGCTATATTCATCTTGACAGCCATTCTGGGATTCAGGATACGGCGGGCCGTAATGCCGCCCATGAAACCCATGTTGGCATACGGCGTGCTGTTCGCATCGCCCATATAGAAGCAGGTTCCCAAGGCGGCGCCCAGGTCCATCTTGTATTCCAGTTCCTCCGATTTCAGCTCAGCAGGAAAGAAACACAGCAGGAGGAGCGACATTACTGCCGCTGAAAATCCAGTCTGTTCAGTTTTCCTCGCCATACCTCGCCATTGGCAATTATCCATATTACATTATTATCGTCCACCACGCTGCCGACGGGACCGCTCACACCCTTCAGCTGAACGGGCAAGTGCAGCTCAGCGTCCTTTTGCCAGGAAATACCGTAATCCTCGCTTACATACAGCACATCCATAGCACTATGGTTTCCCTTGCCTGCGACAGAAGCGCCGCCGAATGCCATGCACCTACCGTCATACCGAATCAGGTTCAGGAACTCCAGCTGGGGCAGAGTGCGCTTATTGTCCTCCGTCTGGTTCATATACATCCACGCGGCCTCAGCCTCGGGGGTCTCATCGTCCCACATCTTATTCCATACCACTGACGATTTGTCGGCAGCATCAGTCCGGTTGCCCACCATTACCAGACGGCAGGTTCCGTCAGGCTGCTCCGTCCGCAGCATCCTCACATCCTTTGAGGGCAGGCCGGCCGGACTTTCATCCAGGTCTTCCACCCGGAAGACCCACTCACCCTGCTCATTCTCGCTGATGCTGTATAACCCGCCGTCCGCCAGCGCATACAGGCAGGCTGAGGTAGCACCGGCCAGTACAAGCCCCGGATGCCGCGGCGCATTTAACTTCTGCCAGTCCTTACCGTCTGCCGAGGTGTAGATATCACCTTCCGCCGTACTGACGAAGAAGGAGTCACCCATTCCCGTCATTGTCCGGACATCCGCTGTAAGGGGAAGATTGGCGGAAGACTCGGTCCATACACCCTCAGCCGTACGCTCCGCAAGGGTCACGGCAGCCTCTTTCCTGCCCAGGACAGCCAGCCTGCCCTGTAGCATAAAGGCTTGCAGCTGCGTCATGTCCTGCAATTGGGGAAAAGCCGCGTCCGCCTTCTTCCAGTAGAGGGAATCACCCTCCTGGCTATGCACGTTCAGCTTCAGCGTATAAAGCCTTGAGCTGAGGCCGTCATTGGCTGTCAGCCATAGCTCAACCGGCTTGCGGAGGTCCATACTGTCAGAGGAGCTATATACAATCCAGGAACTTTCCTCATCCCCCTTGGTACGGTAAAGCATACCGGAACCAGTGTATGAGATGTTCACCGGCACGGCCCTCAGTACGGTACCGTACAGCAGGGAATCCCGGTTCTCGATTGTCAGTTCCCGCTGGTTTATGGTCATGGGGTATTTGCTTCCGGTATAGGTGGAAGCTATCGTGGTATCCTTCCCTAATGCGTCCTGCACATTCACCTCGCGCTTCAGCGAGCCGAGAGACACCTCCCAGATGTAACAATAGTCATCACTCTCCACTTCCTTGTCAGAGATACATGAGCCCAACAGCAGGAAAGGTACCGTTGCCATCAGCAACGCTCCGTATTTTCTTATAGTTCTATGCGCGCACATTTACAATGGTATAATCATTAACCAAGGTGCAAAGGTATAGCTAATATTTGACATTACATCAAATTACGTCCTCGAATTAAGTAAAATTAGGGTTTCTTTGCTCCAAAAAGGCACTTTTTGCCATTTTTTTTACATTTCATGCAGGTAGTTCCGGATTTTCCTCCCGTCCAGGACAGCTTCGCCGGCAACCCCGGCATTCTTCAGCCGGGGCGCGGAAACGCCCTTTCCCAACACCAGCGGGGCAACTTCCACCCGGGCCTCATCCCATAAGTCCTCATCCACGAACTGCTGTATCAGACAAGCGCCGCCTTCCACCATCAGGGACTGTATTCCCCTCTGGTACAAATCATTCAGTATCGCCGGCAAATCCCCGCAATCATAGATTACCGTAGGGACAGTACCGTCTTTCAGGTGAACAGTTGCGGGAAGGATGCCCTTACGGTCGATGGATACACGCAGCGGATCCGGTCCGTCCCACAGACGGGTGGTCAGAGTGGGATTATCCACCAGGACCGTCCGTGTGCCTACCATGATAGACTGATTCATAGCGCGCAAACGATGCACCAGGGTCTGCGTATAGGCCGAGGAGAACTTAACGGCCGGTTCGCCCGGCTGTCTGTCGGCATCTATGAAGCCGTCCTGGCTCTGCGCCCATTTCAGGGTCACCCAGGGGCGATGCTGCTGGTGAAAGGTGATGAATTTACGGTTCAGCTGCAGGCACTCCTGCTCCATCACACCCACTACCACCTCTATGCCGGCATCTCGCAGTTTACGGATTCCCTGTCCGTTGACCTTGGCAAAGGGGTCCAGGCATCCCACCACCACACGGGGAATCCCCTTTTCTATAATCAGATCGGCACAGGGCGGCGTCTTGCCGTAATGAGAGCATGGTTCCAGGCTGACATAGATAGTACTGTCCTTCAGCAAGGACTCATCCCGTACACTTCTGATAGCATTTACCTCGGCATGCGGACCGCCGCATTTGCGATGGTAACCCTCGCCGATTATTCTGTCATTATGCACAATCACGGCGCCCACCATAGGATTAGGCGGAGCACCCATCTCGCCACATTTAGCCAACTGAATGCATCGCTGCATGTATTTTAATTCATAATTCATAATTCAAAATTCATAATCGCCCCTCATTCTTCACCCAAAAATTCTTCACTCTTCACTTTTTTTCGTACTTTTGCAGCATGAATCAGATACAACAGCTATTATCCGTCTATCCGCCACAAGAGGCACGGGCCCTGTACATGCTGGTTATTGAGGTCGCCTTCGGGCTGAAACCAACACAAGTTTTACTGGGCAAAGATAAGGAATTATCTGAAGATAAACAGGCTCTGCTGCAAAATATTATCAGCAGACTTCTCAGAAAAGAACCCGTGCAGTACATTTTGGGGCAAGCCGACTTCTGCGGACACACTTTTCATGTAGAGCCCGGAGTTCTGATTCCAAGACCCGAGACGCAAGAACTTGTCAATCTGATTAGCCAACAGCACCCCAGTCCCTGTTCTATTCTTGATATCGGAACAGGAAGCGGTTGCATTGCCGTATCGCTGGCATTAATAGGACATCAGGTGACTGCCTTCGATATCTCGGAAGATGCGCTACGCATTGCAAGCGAGAACGCCCAAGCGCTCCATGCCGATATCTTTTTCGAGCAGGAAGATATTTTACATCCTTCACCCACCACACGCCTCTGGGATGTCATTGTCAGCAACCCTCCTTATATCTGCCAGAGGGAGGCACAGCTAATGGATGCCAACGTATTGGATTTCGAGCCTCATCTGGCCCTTTTTGTGCCCGACAACGAACCGCTACTCTTTTACCGTGCCATTGCCGAATATGCCACCACGCACCTGAAGGCATCCGGCCGTCTGTACTTCGAAATCAATGAGGCATACCCGCAGGAGACATCCTCCCTGCTTGAGCAGATGGGATACACCCATATAAACATCCATCCCGACATTTTCGGAAAATCAAGATTTATCTCAGCCACCAAAGAATGAAACCCCTCACCTACGAACAAGCCCTTTCCCGTGCCGCCTCACTTTGCAGCGGCAGCGAACATTGCAGTTCCGAGATACGTAAGAAACTGCAGCAATGGGGACTTACGCCAACCCAGGCCGAGGATATTATCTCGTATCTGGAGAATGAGAAATATATTAACAATACACGTTTCTGCCGTGCATACTGTCTGGATAAGTTCCGCTATAATCACTGGGGCAGAATCAAGATAAGCCAGATGCTTCGTATGTTAGAGATGGATGACTCGGACATCAATGAGGGCTTGACTGCTATTGACGAGGATGAATATCTGCAGGCGCTGTTGCATATTCTTTCACAGAAGGACCGGCAGCTCAAGGATTCCGACCCTTACATCCGCAGAGGAAAACTCATCCGTCACGCCTTGTTCCGAGGCTTCGAGACACACCATATCATGGAGGTGTTGTCACAGATCTGCCAGGACAAATAATCCTATTCGTATGCCTTTCCGTAAGTTTATCGCCGTTACCTTACAGATTACTTGTCATTAGTGTCCCCAATCCCTAATCTGTCGGGATTTCGTTTGATTGTGGGTACCTTCGTACTTACCAATCTTCTGTAACTTCTCAATAGCTTTAACTTTCAACATAGCAAAAATTGTTTTTAATGGTTTGTAAATAAATTTCCTTTATCGCAGAAAGTTCTCCTGTTGGGCTCTCGTGAGGGAAATCTTCTTAGTGCACGTGGGAATTTTTACGGCCTCGTGTGGGAGCAATTTTCTATCTCTTTCTTTTGACACTGCAAAGGAACAACAATTATCTGATATGTAATAATATCGGATGTACGTAACGAGGGTAAAGTGTTAACGGAATGTTAAATTGTGGAATAGGGGCCGAATCGTGACAATGACAAGTGACAGCATGACATTAAGCGCTATCCGACCCCTGAAAAGCAATAAAGTAAATATAACATAATTATTTAATATATAATACTAATATACACATTATTTCTCCTATTGGTGTCTGATTCACCTTAATGTCACGGTGTCACTTGTCATACTGTCATTATTGGATATAGAGGTTAAGTGCTTGATATTTAATGCAATACACAGATTTTAACACTTATCTATCTTCTTATTCATATGACTCTATATGATATATCCGACCCGGCAAGTGAACTTTTTACTGAAAAAGTGGACTATTTTTGTGCGAAATTCCTCACTTGGGACCCTAAATTCTTGATATTTTCCTTAGCTTTTGAAGCTATCGCCCCGAAGATACTTTCGCTCGGAAATAAAATCCGATTTAGGTCCCTGACATTTTGAAATACATGGACATTCAAAAGACACAACAGTACAGAACAGCATACAATAATTGACATTGCCCTGCAAGTCCTTCTTTTTGGGCATATTAAAAGAAAAACAAAGGCCAACGCTTAATTGCTGCAAATGATTTGATTCTCTAATATAATAATTTGATATTAAGGTTAATTATTGGGCAGATTCTTGTCAAAACGCTTGTCAGATAGGATGAAAAAGCTTACCTTTACCTTTGATATAAGAACAAAAAAGACACTTTCTACAAGAAAACAAATGAAAAGAATCCCGTTCCTGCTGCTTTTGGTCGGACTGCCCCTTTTGCAGCTCCTCTCCGAGGGAAAGACCAGCCCATATCCTGCTGTGCCGGACAGCACACTGCTGCGCCGCCCCTTTGGCATGGCGGACCAGAAGCTATTCAAGCACCCTGACCGCATCTTCTATCCCGAGACATGGTTCCACTTTGTAAATGGGAACGTAAGTCGGGAAGGTATCACACGCGACTTGGAGGCTATCGCAGAGTCGGGCATACAGGGCATTCAGCTCTTCCACGGACGCATGAACGATGATGTTTGGCCAGGTACCGAGGAGCCCATAGAGTGCCTGACGCCCAAATGGGAGGACCTCGTGCGCCACACCGCCACCAAGGCGCACCGGTTGGGTATGCGGTTCAGTCTGCAGACCTGTCCGGGATGGGCCATGAGCGGTGGGCCCTGGATTAAACCCGAACAGGCCATGCGTCACCTTATATATACACGTACGGACGTGGAAGGGGGCAAGACGGTAGATGTGAACCTGCCCATAGATGCCAAGGAGGAGTGGCGCAACTGGCAGGATATCTGTGTGCTGGCCTTCCCTACCCCTCAGGGTGATACGGGTAAATATTGCGAGGTGGAGGAGGTACAGGCCAAAGACCACCAACAGGAGTGGGAACGTTTGCTGAAGGAGGGGAAGGACTTCGTGCTGCCTCCTACTCAGCCAGGGAAACCCTACCGATTTAGTGTCAAACTCAAGAACACAGAGAAGGTTCGCTCCATAGAGTTCAATCCCATAGACCGTTTTAATCATGAATTCGCCGTTCAACCCGACATACACCTGCGCGTTCTGACTCCGAATCAGTTCGTTGCAATCGACACAGATTTTCCACACGCCAACTGGCAGGATAATGAGAAGAGCATGACGTTTGCACTTTCGTGCAATGAACAATTAACAAATAACAATGAACAATGTTCAATGGATTATCAGGTCGAGATTACGAACCTGCACCCCATGCACCTTACCAGCCTGCGTTTCTCCACCGCTATACGCGGACATAACTGGGAGATGGAGGCAGGCTGGACATCGCGCTGGCTGCTGCGGCTTCCGGAGAATATGAACGAGGACGGGAACGGCTTCGTCAAAAGAGCTGATATCGTTAACCTGACAGATAAGATGGCATCCGACGGAAGGCTTCGCTGGACAGCTCCAGAGGGGCACTGGACAATCTTGCGCATCGGGCATGTGAACACAGGAAGGCAAAACGGCCCGGCACCTAAGGAAGCTACGGGCTGGGAAGTGAACAAACTCGACTCGGCCTATGTCACCTATCAGTTCCGCAGTTATATAGGCCGACTGACAGACGGACCACTGAAAGGATTGGTGGACAATATGCTGATGGACAGCTGGGAGTGTTCGTCGCAGACGTGGACAAGATTCATGCAGCATGAATTTCTCAGCCGAAGACACTACGACCTGCTGACATGGATGCCTGCCATTTTCGGATGGGTGGTTGAAAACCGCCAGCTAACCAGTAAGTTCCTTTCCGACTGGCGTTGGACCATCAACGAACTCTTCACGGACAATTTCTATGGCCAGATGACCCGTTTGGCCCACGAGAAGGGGATGACGGTAAGCTACGAGACGGCGGCTGGGGATATCTTCCCTGGCGATCCTATGGAATACTATAAGTATGCCGATGTGCCTATGACCGAATACTGGCAGCCAATCACAAACTGGCTGGCCAATCACAACTACAAGCCTATACGTGTCACGGCTTCGGCTGCCCGTATGTATGGTAAACCGCGCATTTCAGCAGAGAGCTTCACATCCTTCGAACTCACGTGGGACGAACACCTGAACATGCTGCGCGAGGTAGCCAACCAGAACATGGTGGAAGGCGTCACACATACCGTATTCCATACCTACACCCATAATCCTGATGCGGACCGTTACTACCCGGGCACTTCGTTCGGCAGCGGCATCGGTACTCCCTTCCTCCGCAAGCAGACCTGGTGGCCTTATATGAAGCACTTTAACACCTATCTGGCCCGTTGTGCCTTCATGCTGGAGAAGGGACAGCCCGTTAGCAGCGTACTCTGGTATATCGGTGACGAGATAGAGCAGAAGCCCGACCAGTATGCGCCCTTCCCCGAAGGCTATGCGTTCGACTACTGCAATACCGATGCCCTACTCCACCGCATCAGCATGAAGGACGGACGATGGACGACCCCTGAAGGTATTGCATACGATGTGCTTTGGATACCAGACACAAAACGCCTATTACCCGAGACTAGTACCAAGTTGCAAACAATGACAGCGCAGGGAGGACATGCTATTGAGGATGTTCCCCTCTCGGAATTAGGTCACGCCCTTGAAAGACTAGGGCTACAGTATGATGTTAAACCAACAGAACTGCGTTGGCTCCATCGCCATACAGGCGGAGCCAACTGGTACATGGTTTGTCCGAAGGCGGAGCAGTCGTTCAGCGGCAAGGTCTCTTTCAGACAGAAAGGACATGCAGAGCTGTGGAATCCCATGAACGGCAGCATCACCCCCATAGCTACCAGGCAGGACGGCGACTATACCTGCCTCGACCTCAACTTAAGCCGCGGTCAGATGCTCTTCGTAGTGTTCAGACCCGCCCCCATCCCCTCCCTTTATGAAGGGGAGCCCTCTTATACAAATATAAATACTATAGAGGGCCCTTGGACGCTCAGTTTTAATGACGAATTGGGTACTTCCCTGATTCTTGAGGAAAAGAAAGCATCCCCTGACGGGGAGGTTGAAAGGGGTCTTCTGCCTTGGAAAGATCTTCCCCTGAGCGATGAAGGAAAGGCATTCTCCGGTACTGCCACATACGAGACCACATTCTTGCTTGACCACAAGCCTAAGAAAAAAGGAAGGCTTTCCCTGAATCTAGGAAAGGTGGAGGAGATAGCCGTGGTCAGCGTAAACGGCCCTACGAGACCGACATTACCCGTTACGTCCGTAAAGGCAAGAACCAACTGAGCATCCAAGTCACCAGCACCTGGTTCAACCGTCTGGTCTATGATGCCCGTCAACCCAAGGAGCAACGCAAGACCTGGGTCATCAACGGCCCCTCAGCCAATTCTGAACTCCGACCCTCCGGCCTCCTTGGTCCCGTAGAACTGACAGAGTGGAAGTGAAACTCCTTGAACCACTTAAATTCTCAGGTCTATTTTAACCAACTAACCGTAAGTTCGCCTCGCTTCATCCATACTTTTGCCGTACTCATCGAGTAAGAGCAGAAGCTGCCTAGAAGCAGAGCTCGGGAATGAAGAACTTGTGCTAATTATTAATATAATAACACTATTGTCTCTTAATAAATGTTAATTGAATTAGAAGTCAAAATAAAAGTTGCCTATCATCGTCTTTTTCATCCTCCACGAGGGGATGTTTGAGAAGTTCGTTGATGTCATCTTGGACAAGCAGGGAGTGTCCAAGAATGCGCATGGCCTCAACAACCGGGCGGTCGACTTGATAATCATGTTCAATGATACCAACGAGACAGTACGTGATGGTAGCGACATGAATTTGGATACGGACGGCATTTTCGCTTTCGCCCCAGAAGGACTTAACCTTGAGATGCTGTTTAATCCATTTGAAGAACAGTTCGACCTGCCACCTGTATTTATAAAGGAGTGCAAACTCTTCATAGATTCTGTAATCACGGAGAGTATTGGACTTGGAGATGACACTTCTGTTGGGAGTAGTCGCTCCGAAACCGAGATTGTACGAACGTTTGATTTTGAAATACATGGACATTCAAAAGACACAACAGTACAAGACAGCATACAATCTGGTTGACAATCATATTCTGTTATAGGCTGACAGCCAAATAATTTCCTCATACTACTCACTTTTTGCAAAAAAAATACTATCTTTGCACAAAATTAAGCCAAAAACAGAAAAAGACCTTATGAAAATGAAACAACTGCTTACATTATTTATTGTACTGGCAGCTTCTGTGACAGCCCAGGCAGAAGGAGAAGTCAGCCAGGTTCCGCTGGCAGATCCCTACATCCTGCTGGATAACGGCAAGTACTATGCCTACGGAACGCATGATGCCAGCGGCATCCGATGCTATTCCTCGGACGACCTGCGTACCTGGAAGGACGAGGGGCAGGCCCTGAACAAGGCCAACACCACAGAGCAGCAATGGTTCTGGGCACCCGAGGTGTACCACAAGAACGGACATTACATTATGTACTTCTCGGCCAACGAGCATCTGTTTGCCGCCACTGCAGATTCCCCGAAAGGTCCCTTTAAGCAAGTAGGCTCCTACCAGATGGAGAAACTGATTGGCGACGAGAAGTGTATTGACTCGCACGTTTTCTTCGATGATAACGGCAAGGCCTATGTGTTCTTCGTACGTTTTACAGACGGCAACTGCATCTGGCAGGCGGAGCTGGAGGACGATTACATCACGCCCAAGGAAGGCACCCTGCGTAAATGCTTTGCCGTATCTCAGAGCTGGGAGAATAAGATGGGACGCGTGAATGAAGGGCCCAACGTAATTAAGATAGGCAAGCGCTACTTCCTGACGTACTCGGGCAACGATTACCGTTCGCAGGACTACGGAGTGGGCTACGCCACCACTAGCAGTATTACGGGCACATGGACCAAGTTCTCGGGAAATCCTATCCTGTGCCGCTTTGATGATCTGGTAGGAACAGGCCATCACTCGCTCTTCTATGACAAGGAAGGAATCCTGCGAATCGTATTCCATGCACACGAATCAACAGAAAAGGTAGGCAACCGCCTGATGTACATAGGTACGGTAACAGCCACCAGCTCGCGCCTGACCATGAGCAACGAGCCCATCATCAGGCCTACCCTGTCCACCACAGCGCCCTACAACCCGGAGTTAATCAGCAGCAGCCTGGGTTTTAAGAACGGCGGAGCGGTCACCATAGATCTGAACAATGACGGCTATCAGGACATCGTGACCGGTGGGTATGTCCTTGACGCTCAGAACTCCGCCCAGGACGAGACAACAAGCCGACGAATGACACGAGCCATGCTATACCTGCCCTCTACACACAGGTGGAACAAGGTGAGCACGAAACTACCCTTTCAGGTAGCCAACGCCCCGTCTATCATCCCGTGCGATATCAACAACGACGGTGAGATGGATATAATTGCCTTTGAGAATAATACGGATTCTGATGCTGCCTATAGCCAGGAGGGCATCTTCCTGGGGGCAGGAAACGGCACATTCACAATGCCTGACCTTTCCTTTACCAACCGGGATGGCAATCCCTGCGACTTCGACTTCAGGGGCCCGGGCAGCGCTGACATAGCTGACATTGACAATGACGGCAGGCTGGATATCGTATGTGCCGGGCACATGGGGGAAGAGAATTACAACGTTATTCTGCATAACATGGGCAACAGTTCCGCAGGAATGAGTTTCTGCATAGAACCCTACGAACAGGAGTTGCAATTCTCTGAAACCATCATTCAGGCGGCTGATCTGAACAACGATGGCTACCAGGACTTTGCCATCTCCTCTGTATTGGATAATGTGGAAGGTCAGATCCGCTTTACGGATGTTTACCTGAACGACACCCTGCAGCACGGACGCTTCCTCCGACAGGGACTGGGAGATCAGGGCGGTGTCATCAAAAGGAAGTCAAACGGCAGCCTGCAACTGGCTGATTTCAACAATGACGGTTGGCTGGATATCTATCTGAATGGTGTGGGTGAAGCCTCATCGAACGAAACGGCCATCCGCCAGCGTATCTATGCCAACAAGCAACAGACGCTTCCCACCTTCGTCCAGCTTTCCAATACCGACCTGCTGACTGACGCATACAATACCCAGAACAGCATAAGCAATTCCGTGGGCATTATCGACTGGAACGGAGACGGATTCTACGATATCCTGGCAGGAGGCCTGAAAGGCACTGCAAAGACTAGCACCGGCCAACTCTATCTGAACAACGGAAAGGGAAGACTCAGCAGAAACACAGCCATACCGGGAGCCGCTGCCGCAACAGTCATCTTTCCCGACTGGAACGGGGACGGACGCAAGGACTACGTAACCTTCGGCGACTGCACAGACGCCAGTTACCTGAAGCTCTGCCCTCAGGGAATCAACGCCGTCCTCTGCTATAATCTAGGAAGTATTCCGTCAAGGCCGGAGGCCCCCCTGAACTGTCAGGCGGAGGTCAATGCTGACGGCAGCGTAACCCTTACGTGGGATATTCCTGAAACGGCAAAGGCATGTTACACCTATGAGGTATTCATTCAGAATGCCGAGGGAAACCTTCTCAACAGCACACCGTCCTTCATCGGAGGGGACAAGGACGGCATACGCAAGGTGAACCGTATGGGCCGCATCGGATGCCGCAACACCTGGACATTCAACCCTCCTGCCGCAGGCACCTACAAGTGGGGCGTGCAGACGGTTGATGCCGCCTATTCAGGCTCCGTATTCGCGGAAGGCCCCGCCTTTACTGTTTCCTCTCAGGAAGACGGAATCAGCGAAGTGAAAAGTGAAAGAGTGAAAAGTGAAAAATATGATGATGCCACTTACGATCTGACCGGCAGAAAGGTTACAAAAACTTCCCACCTTATTATAAGAGACGGCAGGAAAACATTAAAATAATCACACAAAGAAAGCGAGGCAAAAACCTCGCTTCTTTTATCTTTAAACTTTAAACCCAATTTTGAATTTATAATTTTTGAATTTTGAATTTGAACATCACCATATATCCTCCGGCTCTGAGGGATTGTCATAGACCTCCTTGGCACAATACTCCAGATAATCCATATAGAAGTAATGGGTAGGATTGTCCAATACCGTCTTGAACTTTACGTAATAAGTGACATTGGGTTCCATCATCTGGCGGAGCATAATCCGTCGCAGACAGATATCCGACCCGCGCATCATGGTAGTTCCGCCGGGGGCTCCTGCCACGTACTGCTGACAACCCTTCATGAAGTCGTTGTTGCGCATACGCTTGTCCACCTCGGCATTGTAGTCATCATCATCCGTATCGGCAGCATAACCTATATCACTGGGGATATTGCCCTTACGTGTCTGAAGGTAATGGGCACCCTGACGCAGATCCATAGGAATACCCATGGCAGCCAGTTTGTCCACATCGCTGCCCCAATAGAACTGGGCCATGCCACGGTGGACACCGCCGCATTGCTGCCCGAAGCGTAACTCATAGATACCGCG
>CACYMI010000014.1:4198-5980 GCA_902775385.1 uncultured Bacteroidales bacterium | reverse complement strand
GTTTCCTTCTCGATGGTCACATCCTCCAGATACTGATAGCCGAGTTCCGCGTCCGTGGGGATATACACGTTCTTATGCTGCTCATCCGTCAGCTTGGATATACGGATGTCATTATTCATAAACTCGGGCCACATGGCCGTTACGTTCCAGCGGATACGGCTACGCATCATCTGCATACGTGTATTGTCGCTGTAATAGAGCAGCTCATCTATAGGATAGATGATGCCGTTGCGTATATTGTTCTCGCCCTGAAGGTTGGGCTCGCCTATCAGGATACCCGTGTTCTGGGGATCGCATGAATTCTCATGATAGTCTCCGTTACGACCGTTATTCAGGTTGGGGAAACGGTTCAGGTAGATGCCATTGCTCTCCTTGCTCTCGAAGGTTTTCAGCAGGCGGCGCTTACCCATAGTAGTATAGAACTCGAAGATGGCAACAGTAGGGATTTTGGAATTGCTCTGATAGCCCTTCTCGTTATAATGGTTCACCAGGCGGTCGGCTGACAGACGCATGGGCAGCATATGATAGGTGACGAACTGATTCAGCAGGTTATCCTCGCTACTGTAATCCGCGTCACGCTTGGCATCCGGGTAGATGCCCAGCTTATCAATATAGTCATAGATATCATCAACCGTAATATCCCTCACATCCTTGTTCAGTTTCCGGGACCAGAACTCGTCCGTCTCGGAAAAGATGGTAAAGCCGTAGTAACGGTGCTCCGGAGAGTAGAACTTGATGACACCCTCTCCGTCATCACGGGTAACAGAATGCGGGATGGCCTCCGTCTGGTACTTACGCTCATATACATCATCCTTGATCTTATCCAGCTCATCCAGCAGGTCGCATGCGGCAATCAGTTTGGCCATTACCGCATATCCGCCCTGATTGGAGTCAATCATATTCTTCAGCAGGGCAGCCATGGAGTCTCCGCTGGGAGCCACCACGTTATGCATGCTGTGAACCACGCCGTTGATTGCCAGGATATCATGGTTTACCCTGTCAATCATACAGTCGTTGATAAGGATACTGTCAGGATCCGAGGTATAGGTTACCACCAGTTTCCGGTCGTTCATATTGGCCACCTCGATCTCGGCCGTAGAAGAGCCGGCAGACCCCTCGGGAAGAGAGCTGAGCTCGAAGAAGCCGTTATTGTCTCCGCCGTCGATAATACTGTTGTACACAATAACCTTGCGAACAGAATCCAGCTTCGCGCTGTCAGTAAAGGCATCCCACGAGGCCTCAGGTATCAGTTCCTTCTTCACCAAGGAGTCCAGATACAGCTGGATGGCATCATTGGTAGGTGCGAAAACCGTGTAATTGCCACGTGCCGACAACAGCTGGAATACCGTGGTCCTGGAAACCATACTCACGGGAACCTGCTTCAGCAACTTGCAGTACTCACTGTACTGCGCATGTTTCTCCAGGTAGCCCGAAATGATTTCCTCCTTGAAGACATAACGTGATGACGTATCCACATGCTCCGAACAAGCGGACAGGATTAAAGACACTACCGCCACAATTATATATGCAAATTTCTTCATCGTATTATAGTTAAAGTTCTGTTGTTAGTTGGTTTTATCTCCGCAAATGTAGCGATTTTTCACATTCCGTCAAAAAAAACGCAGACTTTATAAGAAAAAAAACATGATATTATCGGACAACCACTCTTTCTGACCCGGTAAAGGAACGGTATTCGGGGGCATAAAGGCACTTTATGACAACAGGTCCCGTCTGATAGTTACCCATACGGGAAATCAGCCAGTCTTCCTCTATCACATAAGT
>CACYMI010000014.1:0-4192 GCA_902775385.1 uncultured Bacteroidales bacterium | reverse complement strand
TGTAGTACCCCAACCCGCTCTGATAACGGTAGCCGGACAGGCTGGCATCCGGTTCGGCCGCTGCCGAACGGGGAGCCGTCAGTTGCACGAACTCATAGTCGCGATCGGCCGTAATGGTATAGCGCACATGCAGGCGGTCCCCCACTTTGGGTTGAGGCGAAGAGACTTTCCTACGGATACGGAAGCCCTGCCATGAGGCCCTTACGCTATCCATCGGCATCTGGTATGTAGCATAGACAGCACCCCAGGAGAGGCCCTGCCCGTGTTTCTCCACCCTCAGTTCTTTGGGAACAGAGACACTAAGGCTGTCACGCAGATAACCCACAGAAGTATGAGGCGTTACAAAGGTATGGGTCTTCTGCCCTTCACGTAACTTCAGCACATCGCTGTTCCCCTTTTCAAGCGGCTGTGAGCCATCCTGAAGCAGAGCATATACGGCATTCACGGTCTTAACCGGCTCCTCCCACTGCTGGGTACGTTTCTGCTGCAATAGCCATTCTGTCATTCCGTTCAACAATTGCTGCTCAGAGGGTTTCACCTCGCGGAAAGCCTCCATCACCTGCACATGCGTCTGCACCTTGCGGTTAATGCTGGTGAAAGAACCGCTGGGATAAGAAATGTAATAGCCATCGGGATGAGTAAGCTTCTTATCCAATCCCTCCAGATACCTTTCGGCCAACTTATCCTTACCATTCCGTTTCAGCACGATGGCAGCCAGGGCTGCTTCCTCAATGGTATATTCTCTTCCTTCAGCAGGCTGGAGAAGTTCAATAAGCAGTTCCTGGTCTTTACGCTGTTCGTCTGTCAGTATATTATCCACCAGGCTTTGTATATAAAGGTAACGAAGTCCGTGATAGGTTATCTGCTTGTCTTTCTTATCCTTCACATCCTTCAGCTGCTTGCGAACATCTTTAGCCAAATAATCCATAGCCTGCTTAAGCATACGGTCGGCCACAACGGTTGCCGCGTCTGAAGCTACGCCCACATGACGCAAGCGGGCCAGCTGATAGGCAACCTCGACAGTCAGATAGTTATTCGAGCCCATACCGGGGAACCACATAAAGCCGCCGTCAGCACGCTGAAGTGCTGAAAGACTGGAGAGCAAGGACATACGGTAATCCAGTGAAATCATACCGTCATAATGCAGGGAATCCACCAATGCATCGGCATCGGGTACCTGACGCAGAATATGCTGTGCCATACTGGTAGCATAGTAAGCTGCCGAGGTGCAGAGCACACACTTGCAATGAGGAGTGAACAGGGATGGCAGAGCTTTCAATGCCAGCCATGCAGGACGGGCCGTATATTCCACCACCATATTCCTGTTGGTAGCACTGGGATGATTGTGGGCAAAGAGGCTCTCCAAGTTAAACTTCGACGTACCTTTTTCGTTAACAAAGAAAGCGCGTGTTTCTGTCACGGTCTCCAGATCCGAGAGGACAGGAAGCTGACGCTGCTCGCCGTCAGAATAATCCGATCCCTCTGCCACCCATTTAATCAATAGGGCGGTATTATCTCTTACAGAACCGACGGGGAAGGTATAAACCGTATCGCTGTTTGCTTCCAGGCGGAACTGAACAGGGAAGCGGGCAAGTACCTTTTCTGTCCCGGCATCCATGATGACGCAATTAGCCTTACCCTGCTGCAAGCGTTCAGACATATTGCGGATACTGGCAGTGAAGGAAGCCTCATCACCGCTACGCAGGAAACGGGGCAGATACAGTTCTGCCATCAGTTCCTTCTGTGCCACAATGGTCTCGTCAATCTGGGCAGTAAATAAGTCCTTGTCATGGGCAAATCCCGTCAGGTGCCAGCTGGTAAGGCTCTCGGGCAGCGTGAAACTGATCTTCACCTCACCGTTGGCATCTGTGCGGAGCGTAGGACGGAAGAAAGCCAGCTCAGAGAAGGCGTCTTTCTTGGTTCCGCGCATCTCACCCTCGGGCAAATCGGTATCTGCAATATTCAATCCCGCTATCTGTTCCTGCAATGTTTGATCAACAGATTCAAACGCTAATCCTTCAACTTTAGGCGCGGCAGCCATGACAGCATCAGCGGAAACACTCCGGTTGGCTTTTGCCATTAAAGGCGGGAAGCGTTGTAAGGCGCCAGAATATTCTCTCTGAGGAATATAAAGCCCGGCTATACGGCTCCCTGAGATATTACTTGATGATAACGGATTAAGAAGAAACGCATTATTGAATTCACTGAATTTCCACCTGTATTTTACCTTATAGCCAATTAACTCGAATTCGAAACTGACGTACTTATTATAGGGATACCACGCCCCCGCCAAGTTTAATGACGGTATCCTGTGCATATAGTTTAACTCAAATCCGATTTTATGCTTCAGAATAGCATCCAGCGAGGCATCGTACATACTGAGCAGCACGTTCGCATGAGCCGGCTTGCCGTCAGGCTGACGCAAGGAAAGACGCCATTCTTCCTGCTGACCAGGACGAAGACGGTCCCGGAAGGTTTCCCAATGTCTGGTCAGTTCCTTCTTGGGTAAAGCCAAATGGAGGCTGACGCTTTCTCCACGGAAACTTTTATCATGATAAAGGTACGCCTCTAATCTGACTCCATCACCATACTCCTCTTTATAAGGTATTTCCCAGACAAAAGCCGTATCGCTCAGGCACATCAGGGTGTCAAGCGCAATCCTGTCATGGTGAAGCATCGTGCAATACATCCACACATCCTTTAAGGAGGTTCCTATCTGCACCTTGGCAGGACGACCGATTGCAAAGGTGTCGCAGGGGGTGTACATAAACACATCCTGCTCACCGACCACACGTGTATCAGTCAGGGAGAACAGTTCTATCTTTTGCTCATAACGGGCAGTATCCTTACCGCTCACGTACTCAGCCACAACATTATAAATACCTGAAGGCAATGTCCTCAATTCGTAGGGTGTCACAGGTTTGTTGGCAGGAATCACCCATCGGGCTTTCTCTGTATCCTTACCCTCAAGGATACGGCACACGATATCGCCATCCACCTGAGCACCTGTGCTGGAATACAGTCCGAATATCCAGGTACGAAGATCGTCTTTATCCTGTCTGCCAGGAACATTGCCGTTCAGCACATAAGGACGGGAGCTCATTCTGACGGTAATACTGCCGTGCTCCGTCTCGCCCTGCTGACTGAGAACATCAACGTCGAGCGTTAAGCTGGCACCAAAGCGGATATCCTCCTGAATATAATCCAAAGGCAGACCCACCTTGAAGCGGCCCTCGGCATCGGTATAAAGTGTATCCTTCAGTACCTTCTCTATCGCATCTCCTCTCCATCCCCAGAAGCCGGCATAGTAGTTAGCCTTACCCGTCACACGGGCATTTACTACGGGTACGCCGCTGTATGTAATAGCCTTACCCGTCAGGTGTATGCTGTCGGCAGGGAAAGATACGGCAGGCGCAGGATCCATCTCCACAGAGAATGTGGGACGCCTGTATTCCTCCACTCTGACGCTGCTGTATGTGCTGCCCACCCGGATCCTGTAATTACCGGGCGCCGCATCCTTAGGCAACGAGACAGAATCGCTGACGACACCGAAATCGTCGGTCCTAAGCTGACGCTCCGCCAACGTATTGCCCTTGGTATCCAAGAAAGTGAGCTTATATTCTTTTCCCGCTACAACAGCGGCTTCCCTGCCCTTCTGTCTGAAAGCGACGCCACCGATGTAAACGGTCTGTCCCGGCCGGTATATACTGCGGTCGGTATATACGTGCAGTTGTTCTGCCCAGTTATCCTCGGGGGCATTGACAGCGTAACGCCAACGGTTCCATAGCAGTGCCTTGTCAGAAAAGCGGTCATCTCCTTTGCTTATGCCTACCCGGATCTCATCATTCGAGACAGGAACATCGAAGGTGACTCTTCCGTACCCGTCGGTAATATACTCCCTATAGGACTTTCTGACATTTGCGTCCTGATTACGCATTATCCTGACGGAAACACCCGGCTCCGGCCTTCCGCTTTTGCCGTCAACCACTACAATCCGGGTCTGTTTGTCGGGTAGCCCGATTCTGATACCCCGTAACTTGGACACATAGAAGAACCGGCATAGTTTCCGGCTTTCATCATCATCTTTATAGATACGACCTTTATTGATCGGCTCAATTACCATTCCATAACATCCGAAATCAGAAGGTGCCTGCATCCGCAAAGTATCCTTCCAGGTCTCAAAATCGGAATG
>CACYMI010000013.1 GCA_902775385.1 uncultured Bacteroidales bacterium | reverse complement strand
GGGTTATAGCTGCGGATGAAGTCGATGGTCTGAGGCTGGTACTCTATCATTGCCGTCTGGGCATTCTTGGTAAAGTCCAGCACTACAGGACCAGGCCTTCCGCTGCTGGCGATGAAGAAGGCACGGGCTACGGCCCAGGCAATGTCCTCGGCCCGGCGTATCTGATAGTTCCACTTGGTGATGGGCTGTGTTACACCTACCACGTCCACCTCCTGGAAGGCATCGGTTCCCAGCATGGCGGCACCTACCTGTCCGCAGATGACTACCAGGGGAGTGGAGTCCATCAGGGCATCGGCCACACCGGTTATGGTGTTCATGGCTCCGGGGCCGCTGGTTACGATGGCACATCCTACCTTGCCGCTTACACGGGCATAGCCCTGAGCGGCGTGTACGGCAGCCTGTTCATGGCGTACCAGGATATGATGCAACTTGTCCCTGTGATCATACAGCGCATCGTATGTGGGCATGATAGCTCCACCGGGATAACCGAAGAGTACATCCACTCCCTGATTCTCCAGGCTGCGCATCATAGCCTCGGCACCTGAGATAAGGGTAGAAGCCCCCTCCTGGCCTCCCTTAGGGGAGGAAACTATATTATCTTTTGTTTTGTTCATATCTTATTGTTTCAATTACTTTATCTATATCAGAGAAAGTCTCCACTCAGGGAGATTTAGAGAGGGCCTCAGTCTATAAGTCTTACTCCACCCTTGTCGGCACTGGCAACGGACTGGGCATAGGCTCGCAGCGCTTTGCTGACAACTCTCTTACGCTTGAGCGGCTGCTGCGGACGGGCAGCCAGTTCCTCATCCGTGAGCTTGACATTGATACTGCGGCTGGGGATATCGATAACGATGATGTCTCCGTCCTTGATCTTACCGATGTTACCGCCGCTGGCTGCCTCGGGCGAGATATGGCCGATAGAAAGACCTGATGTACCGCCCGAGAAACGTCCGTCGGTAATGAGGGCACATTCCTTGCCCATGTGCATACTCTTGATATAGGAAGTAGGATACAGCATCTCCTGCATACCGGGACCGCCCTTGGGGCCCTCGTGGGTGATTACCACGCAGTCGCCCTTCTTGACCTTACCGCCCAGAATTCCCTCGCAGGCGTCCTCCTGGGAGTCGAAGCAGACAGCAGGACCCTCGAAGTGCCACAACTCGGGGGCTACGCCGGCGGTCTTGACCACGCAGCCGTCCTGGGCAATATTGCCGAAGAGGACTGCCATGCCGCCGTCCTTGGTGTAGGCATGTTCAATGTCACGGATACAGCCGTTGGCGCGGTCGGTGTCCAGGCTCTCCCAACGGGCATCCTGTGAGCCCATCCGGGTGGAGAACTTGCCACCGGGGGCGCTGTGATAGATGCGGTCGGCCTCGGGGGCGATGGTATCACCCGTGATGGAGTATTTCTTTATATCCTCGCCTAAGGTAGCGCCGTTCACACGCTTGCAGCTGAGGTCCAGCAGATTGCCCTTGGCCAACTCGCCCAAGATGCCCAGGATACCGCCGGCGCGGTTCTCTTCCTGAATGGAGTACTTCTGCCAGTTGGGGGCCAGCTTGCAGAGGAAGGGTACCTTGCGTGAGAGGGCGTCAATGTCACTCATCTTGAAATCAACGCCGCCTTCCTGGGCAACTGCCAGCAGGTGAAGCACCGTATTGGTGGAGGCGCCCATGGCGATATCCAGCGTCATGGCATTCAGGAAAGCCTGACGGGTAGCGATACTGCGGGGCAGAACACTGTCGTCTCCGTCCTCATAATAGGCCAGGGCATTCCGGACAATCAGTTTGGCCGCATCACGGAAGAGCTGGATGCGGTTCACGTGGGTGGCCAGGATACTGCCGTTACCGGGCAGAGAGAAGCCCAAGGCCTCGGTCAGGGAGTTCATGGAATTAGCTGTGAACATACCAGAGCATGCACCGCATCCGGGGCAGGCGGTATGTTCCACTACCTCTAACTCCTCGTCGCTGACGGTGGGGTCACCGCCCTTGACCATGGCGGTGATGAGGTCGGCATTCTCGCCGTTTATCTTATGGGACTCCATAGGACCGCCGCTGACAAAGACGGCGGGGATGTTCAGTCGCATGGCTGCCATCAGCATACCAGGCGTTACCTTGTCACAGTTACTGATGCATACCATGGCATCTGCCTTGTGGGCATTTACCATATACTCTACGGAGTCGGCGATGATGTCACGTGAAGGCAAAGAGTATAGCATGCCGTCATGTCCCATGGCTATGCCGTCATCCACGGCAATGGTATTAAACTCTGCCGCATAGCAGCCTAGCGCCTCGATTTCGGCCTTCACAATCTGACCTATCTCATGCAGGTGGGTATGGCCGGGTACAAACTGTGTAAATGAGTTCACTATGGCGATGATAGGTTTGCCGAACTGTTCACGCTTCATACCGTTTGCCACCCAAAGGGCACGGGCACCTGCCATACGGCGTCCTTCGGTACAAACAGCACTCCTCAGTTGATGTTTCATATTGCTTTCTCTTTACCTTATTTATATAATGAGGGGGCAAAATTAAGCAAAATCTCCCTCTTATGCAACGTTTTGCCAGATATTTATACTCTTTTGGTAGCAAATGTACAAACGGCATCAGAAAAAAACATAAGACGAATCAGTTTTTTCAGAAAAAAATAACTACATTTGAACCCTGAAACTTAACTGATAACCGATAATTGCTATATTATGATTTCAAACCCAGACTACGAGAAAGCGGATGAGATCCGTGAATGGCTGAAAGCCGTACCATACAATGTCCTCAGGCACGAACGCCTCTATACGGCAGAGGAACTGTACCAGGGTTACGAGCCCTGTGAGGATGAGGAGAAGGATAAGGCATCCTTTGACAACTGCTACGACAGCCGGGTATATCACCACTACCTAAAGCAGGGGAAGATAGCCCTGAACATGTACGAATCCGTGGCCCGTACCATGCACGACCACGGAATACATCTGGCACTCATGGAGTTCCTGAAAACACATGACCCCCGAAAGTGTATCGGCATCATGGGCGGACATGCCATCCTGCGCACCGACCCTATGTTTGCCCACATAGCCATGATGAGCAAAAGGCTTACTGAGGACGGGTTCTATATGGTAAGCGGCGGCGGCCCGGGAGCCATGGAGGCTACTCATCTGGGGGCCTGGCTGGCCGGACGCACAGAAAAGGAAGCCGAAGAAGCCATCAGCCGACTGGCCGAGGCTGCCGAATCATTCCAGAACAGAAGATGGCTGTCCTCGGCATTCGACATCATGCGCCGCTACCCGCAGACACAGTATGTGAGCCTGGGAGTCCCCACCTACCTGTACGGACATGAGCCTTCCACACCCTTTGCCACCCATATAGCCAAATACTTTACGAACAGCGTCCGCGAGGACACCATCCTGACCATTGCCTTTGGCGGAATCATATACACCCCGGGCAGCGCCGGAACACTGCAGGAGATTTTCCAGAATGCCGTACAGAACCACTACCTGTCCTTCGGCTTTGCCAGTCCGATGATATTCATGGGCAAAAGCTTCTGGACAGAAGATGTTCCTATCTATAAACTACTGCAGTACATGGAGAAGAACGGCAGATACAGGAACCTGCTTCTAACGCTGTCAGACAACCCACGGGAAATAGAGCAGGTACTGAAGGATTTCCAGAAGACAATTCCGGCCCAGCTGTGACATCAGAGGACAGGACTGATAAAATATTCCCCAAATTAACGGGAGTCTCGTAAAAAAGCACTATCTTTGCACACCATTTTAAATAAAGTATATCAAACAACATGGCAGAAAACAGATACATTACCGTAGCATACCAGTTGTTCGCTCCCATGCAGGACAACGAACGTGAACTTATCGAGGAGGCTACTGAGGAGCGTCCCTTCCAGTTTATCTCGGCCCTTGGCATGACACTGGATGCCTTTGAGGCGCAGATTGCCCCTCTGGCTCCCGGAGCAGCCTTCGACATAAAGCTGAGCACTGAGGAGGCTTACGGCCCCTTCGTACCCGAGGCTGTACAGAAGGTACCTGCCGACATCTTCAAGATTAACGGCAAGATTGACTCGCGCTACATCTATGAGGGTGCTGTGGTACCCTTGCAGAATGCTGACGGAGAACGCTTCAACGGTACAATCACAGAGATTACGGAGAAGGAGATTACCGTGGATCTGAACCACCCCCTCGCAGGCAAGGAACTGAACTTTGTAGGCAAGGTGATTGAGAGCCGCATAGCTACTAATCAGGAGATTCAGGATGCGCTGAACGTGCTGACCGGTGGCGGTTGCAGTGGTGGTTGCGGCGGTTGCGGTGGCGGTAACTGCGGCGGTTGCGACAGTGGCAGCTGCGGAGACGGCAGTTGCGGCAGTTGCGGCAGTTGATAGTTGACTGTTAGGTTATTTTGATTCATCACTCTTCCCTTTTCATTTAAATGAATAGTTTCGGACAGATATTTCGCATAACTACCTTTGGCGAGAGCCACGGAGCCGCCGTAGGCGGTGTAATTGACGGGATGCCGGCCGGTATTGCTGTGGATGAAGCTTTCATACAGCATGAACTGGACAGGCGCCGCCCCGGTCAGAGTAAACTTACCACAGCACGTAACGAGGCCGACAAGGTGGAGTTGCTGAGCGGCATCTTCGAGGGCAGGACTACCGGTCAGCCCATAGGATTCATGGTGCGCAACACCAATCAGCACAGCCAGGATTATGAGAATATGCGGAATGTGTTCCGTCCTAGTCATGCCGACTATACCTACACGCAGAAATACGGCATACGCGACCATCGCGGGGGCGGACGCAGCTCGGCCCGAGAGACCATCAGCCGTGTGGTGGCAGGTGCCTTTGCCAAACTGGCGCTGAAGGAGCTGGGTGTCAGCATTCAGGCCTATACCCAGCAGGTAGGCGGCATTATATTGCCGGGAACATACAAGGATTATGACCTCAGCCTGACGGAGAGCAATGATGTTCGTTGCCCCGACGCTGCATTCGCCGAGAAGATGGCACAGCTGATTACTGAGGTGAAGGCCGAAGGAGATACCATAGGCGGTGTTATAGCCTGCGTGATAAAGGGCTGCCCCGTAGGATGGGGCGAACCGGCCTTCGACAAGCTGCACGCTCTTTTGGGCCATGCCATGCTCAGCATCAATGCCGTAAAGGGATTTGAGTACGGACAAGGGTTTGCCGGTGTCACGGAACGCGGCAGCCAGCAGAATGATGTGATGATTCCCCTGCCCGACGGGAAGGTGGGCTTTGCCACTAACCGTAGCGGAGGTATTCAGGGCGGTATATCCAACGGCGAGGATATTTACTTCCGTGTTGCCTTCAAGCCCGTAGCTACCCTGCTGATGGAACAGAATACCGTGAACTGTATGGGGGAAGCTACCAAACTGACAGCACGCGGAAGACATGATGCCTGTGTCCTGCCGCGTGCCGTACCTGTTGTGGAAGCCATGGCAGCCATCACCCTATTGGATGCCTGCCTGCTTCAACAGACCAGAAGCATTTAATTATTCTCCTCGATTTGCCGGATGATATTATCGGCCGCATTTACTGCCTTGCAGTGCCAGATGTAGCCGATAAGTCCGCCTATTGCCGCACCTATCAGCAGGGGAAGTGCCATCAGCCAGTGGTTCATACCTTCAGGCGCATTCTTCCATGCATACTCATACACGGCCCAGCTTAACCAGGGAATCAGCAGCGCAGGAGTAACATAATACAGCCATTGGTTATACTGCTTGCGGAACTTAGCCATTACTTTGGCTACGGTAGCCAGATCCTCGGTCATCAGGTTCATGCGGTCCACCGGCTTATGGACATAGTAGGTGCCATAGGCGCAGAAGAGCATCATGATGCAGGTGGCAATGACAAAGGCATTGCTGAACACTCCCCAATATAACAACAAGGGATAGAGGGCAAGGCTGAAAGCCGCACAGATATATGATTTGTATTTTGTCCGGTTGATGGCTCCTATCCTACCACGCATGGTTTCACGAAGAAGGGAGTCATTGATAATATCCTGCTGGTCCAGTTTGTGCCTGAGTAGCGTAAACTGTTCACGCATCTCATCGAAGTTCATTTCTTCCATATCTTACTTCTGCTTTAATTTTTCCTTAATACGGATCAGTTTCACGCCTACATTCTTGACACTGATTCCTACTACGTCCGCTATCTCTTCGTAGCTCATTCCCTCAAGCCACATCATTACCAGGGCACGGTCAATGAGGTCCAGACGCTGGATTCGCTCGTGCAGCTGGCGGACTTGCCGGGTCTCATAATCCTCATCGTCATACAGATTGATGTTCATGGACAGCGGCACCTTGCTGCCCTGCCTGCGTTTCTTGCGGTCGGCCGAGATGCAGGTGTTCATGGCTACACGGTAAATCCATGTGCTCAGTTTGCTTTCGTTGCGGAAGGACTCAAAGCCCTTCCACAAATTGATGAGCGTCTCCTGGAAGAGGTCGCTCACCTCATCCGCATCGTTTGAGAACATATAGCATACCGTGTAAATGGTGCTCTTATGCTCTCTGACCATCCGCGAGAACTCTTGTTCCTTTACATCCATTATTATTCAGTTTGTTTATGGTCTCTTACCATTATTTCTTTCTGATTACATCCCTATGACGCAAGTAACGGCTGTTTTGCTACAGAAATAAAAAAGTTTTTTTCATTTCTTCTGATAAACGCGTACATAATCTATCTCATAGCGCATAGGGAAGTCGGCCGGATTCAGCTCTTTTACCCGGGTGTCAAGGGCCAGGTTCAGTAACAGATACTGCGGACTATGGAAGGGATTGATACCCGTTCCGCGTGCCTTGCCGTTAATGGTTCTCCTCAGGTCTATGTGGTTCAGCAGCTCATTGTCCAGATAAAGACGGATATTATCCTTGTCCCACTCCATGCTCCACACGTGGAAACGGGTTGCCCATGCCGGATCACGGTCGGAGAAATGTGTCAGGGGAGTACAGGAGGAGTCCCACTGCGTATCTTCCTCGGTATCCCCGGCCCAACAGGCATTGGCCAGGATGGTGGGAACGCCCTGATGCTGGTAATACTCCAGCATGTCTATCTCGCCGTTGGCAGGCCAGGGCAGGTCGCTGCCCAGTAGCCAGATAGCGGGCCAGGCTCCCTTGCAGACGGGGATGCGGGCGGCAACCTCTACCCTGCCGTACAGGAAGGAGAACTTGCCGCGCGTTATAACGGAGGCACTTGTGTATTTTACCCGCTCACGGCTGGTACGCCAGTTGGTCTCATCCGCGTCATAATCAGGACAGGGAAAGTCATCCTGACGGGCTTCGATAATCAGCTTGCCGTCACGCTGGAAGGCATTCTCCCGCGCATACCACTGCATCTCATAGTTACGGACAAAACCCTTTTCGAAATCCCATTTATCAGAATCCAAACCACCGTCCCCGTCAAATTCGTCATTCCATACAAGGCTCCAGCCTTCCTTCACAATCCCGGATGACTGGGCAGTTGCCTTTGGCGGCCAGTTACGGACGACCAGACAGCCGCATGCGACTGCCAACAATAAGTAACAGATTTTCCTACCTAACAATTGATGCATCAGTTTCCTGAGTTCCATAAACAAGCTTTTATTGGTTCAAAATTGATTAACAAGTCACAAAATTACGTATTATTTCCGGATAATCCGATTGTTCCTGGAGATTTTTTTATAACTTTGTCACAACAAACGTTAAAAAGAGGAAGAGAAACATGAAACCCATGGATATTGCCGTCTTTGTTTCAGGCAGTGGGACAAACTGCGAGAATCTGATTCGCTATTTCGCGCATTCGGACGCAGCCCGCTGTGCCCTGGTAGTCAGCAACAAGCCTGATGCGTATGCCCTGACACGGGCAGAACGGTTAGGCGTCCCCACTGCCGTAGTCACCAAAGAGGAACTGAACAACCCGGACGTAATGCTTCCGCTGCTGCGGAAACATAATATAGGGTTCATTGTGCTGGCGGGTTTCCTGCCTCTTATCCCCCTGTTTCTGATAGACTCATACCCGCACCGCATCATCAACCTGCACCCTGCCCTGTTGCCCAAATACGGCGGCAAAGGCATGTGGGGACACCATGTGCATGAAGCTGTCAAGGCTGCCGGAGAAACAGAAACCGGCATGACAGTCCACTACGTTACACCCGTATGCGACTCCGGTGAGATTATCGCTCAGTACAAAGTAAGTATTCTGCCTACAGACACCGCAGAGGATATAGCGCAGAAAGAACATAAGTTGGAAATGGAGTACTTCCCTAAGGTGGTAGAGGAAGTGATAAAAAGAGGTATATGAGGAAAGAAAGGATTTACAATAGTGCGCAACTGATAGAGCTGGTTGAGGAGATCGGCTTTCTGCCCTTGCTGGACAGCGGAATCAACGGCTTCTCTGCCGAGGAGATGGTGGACGAGGAATGCCGCTATGTGGTGTTCCCTGACGGCGGATGGGACTGGCCGCTATGGAAATGGAAAGGCGAGATTATTACTGAGGGCGGGCACGTTTACGGTAAATTCTTTGCCGGAAAGGCCGGCTTTATCAGTCGTAAGTGGTGGCCTCACTTCTGCAATTACCGCCGCAGCACCCGTCAGCCACTGACCGAGGGGAGCATAGAGGAGACTATACTGACGACATTGGAGGTAAATGAGAGCCTCATCACCCGGGAGTTGCGGGCTGCCTGCGGATTTGACGGTCCCAAGATGCGCGGTAAGTTTGACAGCTACGTATCCCGACTGCAAATGGCCACCCGCATAGTAACAGCGGACTTTGTCTATCCCACCGACCGGCACGGACGGAACTACGGCTGGGGATGGTCATTACTGACAACTCCGGAATTACTGTACGGCAAGGAGGCCTGCCTGTGCGACTGCCCTGCGGAGGAATCCTTTGAGCGCATCTGCCAGCAGCTTCATGAGATATGTCCTGAAGCTACAGAAAAGCAGATAATAAAGATGCTGAAGTAGGAGCGATAGAGGGGGTAGAGGTTAGGGGTTTAAGATTCTAACATACAAGGGCAAGTGGTCCGAGTATCCGCCCCGATATACGGGCCCCTGAAAGGTACGCCAGGGGACACCCTTCTCAGTTAGCAGGAAAGGAAACTTGGCCACATGGGCCCGTGGTTCGCAAAACTCCCGCATAGAGGGCGAGACGAGTATATGGTCAATGTATCCCCATAAGCCCTGATAGCAATATGTACCCTGTGCTTTCTTCAGTTCCTTACGGCTCTGCGGGATAAGGCTGACAAGCCGTTGCTGTATGGGACGGAAAACAGGATCGCCGGGCTCGGCATTAAAGTCGCCCATCACCAGAATGCGCTGCCCCCGCAACTTATCCAGGGCAGCACAGAGGGTCTCGGCGGCCAGCATACGGTTCTGTGTACTGCTTTTGCTGTCTCCTGCCCGACTGGGGAAGTGCAGTACAAAGACATGAAGCAGCGAATCCGTACGGATGACATTCCCCCATACATGCAGGATATCACGCGTCG
The DNA here is from genome assembly GCA_902775385.1 of uncultured Bacteroidales bacterium. Taxonomy (GTDB): domain Bacteria; phylum Bacteroidota; class Bacteroidia; order Bacteroidales; family Bacteroidaceae; genus Physcousia. The sequence continues at coordinate 14,441 of CACYMI010000013.1, read as the reverse complement.
GACGGAGTCCGTTCCGGGCCGAGGGAACCCTTATGGCCTCGCTGCCCTGAACACGGAAGAGCGCCGGCTGGTATAGCAGACAACAGTCCACTCCCCGAAGGTCAGGACCCTCGGAATGCACATAACGGTATCTGGCAGCACGCAGGGGAGAACGGGTCGTGAGGTCACGTAGGACTGTATCATTCTCTACCTCGCACATGCCCACCAGCATGGGCCAACCGTCCAGCTCGGCCACAGCAGCTATGACACGGGAAATGTTATCAAGCTTTCGCCAATAACGCCGGGGAGTCCAATGGTAAGTGCCGTCCGGCAGGAAGTCCCGGTCATTCTTCAGCGTATCATGCCGGGTATCAAAGACATTCTCCACATTATACCACATGACCTTCTGCGCATCAGCGGGGAAAGACAACAGAAGAGCATGAAGGAACAGCAGGAGAAGGGGCAGGCGCTTTAGCATAGTGGTAGTTCAGGAAACGGGAATGCTGAAATGCCTGAGTTCGTTACGGAGCTGCAGGGAACATCCCCCTGTAGCCTCATCAAGCAATGCCCAGAAACGGGAACTGTGATTCATCTCCACCAAATGTGTCAGTTCATGCTGCATGACATAATCCTGCAGATGCGGCGGAAGAAGCATCAGGTACAGACTGAGGCTGATATTACCCTTGCTGCTGCAACTGCCCCACCGGGTACGGCTGTTATGGATGCTAACCTTCTGGTAACACAGGCCTCGGGAAAGAGCCAGGGCTTGCAGCCGCGGAGGAAGGATGGTCTTAGCCTGACCGCGCAGCCCCTCAATCTGCCGGGGCGTAAGCCGCGGCCGGGTTGCCTGACGCTCAGAGAAACGCTGCATCATAACGCCCAGGCGCGGCCTCAGTTCCTCTATGGCCCGAAGCAGATCTGACTGACGCGCCCCTACGGGAACAGTGCAGACAAGGCCCTCCTCCGTACAGCGGAAGACAAATCTTCCGGCACACCTGTTGACCCGTAGCCTTATCTGCCCGAGTTCTTTATCTTCATAGAATAATTCCTTTCCTTTCATTTCAGTCCGCAAAATTATAAAAAAAATGCCAATGTCTGCAGACTCAAGCCCGCGGACTTCTGACAATTTAAGTTAAAAATATGTTAAAGCAGCAGGGAAATGTGGCAGTTTACGGGGTAAACCGTACCTTTGTTTGCTGATAACATAGTTATCAACAAAAACAGAAAGTAATATATAACTGGAACATAAACAAAAACAGAATCAAAGTGTACAATGGAAACGATGAACAAGGAATTTGAGTTTAAGGGCGGTTATCTGAACGGTTTTCTGATGATCTTCATTGATATACTGCTATGGTGTGCCACCTTTTTCTGCTTTATATTAAGCATTGTAGAGGGTGATGCCGGACACCCCTTCGGACACTTAATCATCCTGACCGTGCTGCTGCTTATTGCCAGCATCATCTGCTGTTGCGGATTCTCCATGCTGGAGCCTAACCAGGCCAAGGTGATGACTTTCTTCGGCAAGTATGTAGGCACCTTCCGCAAGACCGGTTTTTACTGGCTGAACCCCTTTATGAGCGTCAAGAATGTAAGCCTGCGAGCCCGTAACCTGAATGCCGAGCCCATCAAGGTAAATGACAAGACGGGTAACCCCATTCTTATAGGTCTGGTAGTGGTATGGAGGCTGAAAGACACCTACAAGGCCATCTTTGACATTGACACAGATGTATCAAACACCGCCGGTGCCCAGGTAGGCAACTCAGCCACGGCACGTATGAACAAGTTTGAGAAGTTCGTGGCCGTGCAGAGTGATTCTGCCCTTCGCGAAGTGGCCGGCATGTATGCCTATGACAATGAGGATACCAAGGAGGATGAGGTTATCACGCTGCGCAGCGGAGCCGCTGAAATCAATGATGTGCTGACCGACAAGCTGAACGAACGCCTGAGCATGGCCGGACTGGAGGTTACGGAAGCCCGTATCAACTATCTGGCTTATGCGCCTGAGATTGCCGCCGTTATGCTGAGACGTCAGCAGGCAGCTGCCATCATCACCGCCCGGGAGAAGATTGTTGACGGTGCCGTCAGTATGGTTAAGATGGCCCTGGATAAGCTGTCGGACGAAAGCATAGTAACCCTGGACGAGGAGAAGAAGGCTGCGATGGTGAGCAACCTGCTGGTAGTTCTCTGTGCCGACGAACCCGCACAGCCCGTTATCAATTCCGGAAATGTGTGATAGGGGTTAGTGGTTAGTGGTTAGAGGTTAGGGGTTAGTGGTTAGTGGTTAGAGGTTAGTGGTTAGTGGTTAGTGGTTAGTGGTTAGAGAAATAATGAATAAATTTATCCTTATACTCACATGCGGTCTGCTGGGATTTGCCCCCGGCATGGCCCAGCAACGCAAGATGGCAGATGTGCGGCATATTGCCGACTCTATACTCAGCACCCCCTCCAGATGGGGGAACAAGGTCAGAGCCAAGGCGGCAAAAACACGCCGGATTATTGCCGCCTCGGAACTGCTGGACGGCAGGCAGGATGCCTTCTATGTATGCGATGCGGGAGACGGAGGATTTGCCGTTGTCTCGGCCGACGAGAGAATGACACCCGTCTTAGGCTTCTCGCAGGCCGACAGTTTTGACCCGAAGGACATACCAGCCGGAATGCGGGAACTGCTGAACAGCTATGCCAGGGAATACGAGGCGCTGACCGGCGGCAAGCCCATTAGTCTGACGAGACACCGTGTTGAAGGTGTACAGGAACAGGTAGGGCCGCTGCTAAGCACTGAATGGGGACAGAACGCCCCCTTCAACAACAAATGCCCGGAATGGCAGGGGGAGCGCTGCATCACAGGATGTGTGGCCGTCACTTCGGCACAGACAATGCGGTACTACCAATACCCCGACTCGGCGAAGGGTAAGGCCGAATACACCACCAAGACCCTGGGCATCCCCATCAGGGAAGATCTGGCAGCCTATAAGTTTGACTGGCCCAATATGCGCAGCCAATACAGTCAGGGAGCCTCCAACATTGAGAAGAACGCCGTGGCCGACCTGCTTTACACCTGTGCGGTAACAGCACAGATGGACTTCGGCCTGAAAGGAAGCTCGGCCAGCAGTACCAACCAGACAAGATCACTGGTGGAGAACTTCGGCTACGACTCCGACATAGCCAACATACACAAGGATTACATGACCACCAGCGAGTGGCAGAGGCTGATGCTGAACGAGTTGAATGCCGAGAGTCCGCGTCCCGTCATCTATGCGGCCATCTCACCCGAGAACGGAGGCCATTCTTTTATCCTGGACGGTTACAAGGCCGACGAGGACGGCTACCCCTTCTACCACATCAACTGGGGATGGGAAGGTTACTGTAACGATTACTTCAAGCTGAGTAGCATGGATGCGGACGGATGGGAGTTCTCAAAGGAGCATGAGGCCATCATCTTCATTCAGCCCGAAAATAACCGGCAGGACAACGGATTCTTCTGCCAGGCACAGGAAGTCATACTCTCCTCGGCCAGAATCAAGCCCGGCACTACCAGATTCACGGCAACGCTGAAATTCTTCAACTACAGCTACAAGGCCTTCAGCGGTGTAATCAAATTCTATCTGAGGAATGAACTCGGGGAGGAATTCCTGGTTGGAACCAGCCAGCATATCAACAAACTGTCCTTTGTCTACGGATTACAGAACTTTACCATACAGGCTTCCCTCTCCCAGAATATCCCGGAGGAGGACTATACGGTGATTCTGCGAAGCAAGGCCGACAACAGCCAGGCGGAGGAAACCGTGACGTACCCGTCGCCCCAGACACTTACCGTCACCTCCGTTACCGAAAGCTACACGCCTGACATGATGATTGCCGACCTGCAGAATGTGGGCGAGGACCTTGAGGGCTACAACGTCTCACTGAGAGCCGTATGGCCCATGAACCGGGCGGCAAAAGCCTTCACGGGAACCCTGCGCATGGCCGTAGCGGATGAGAACGGAGAGAATCTGATTCCGTTTGGGCAGGTTGCCAACATAAGTAATATGGAGTATAACCATTATATCAGTTATGCCTACACCTTCAAGGGAGAGTTGCCCGACTATCTGGAGGATGGCGCATACCGCCTCTATCTGGCCGCCAACCAGTCCGGTTACCTGGAATGGGGGAAAGTCACACAATGGAGTATGACTGGAGGAGCATTTGGAAGTGAGGTATTCATCCCCTTCTGGCTGGAAGACGGAAAAATCATTTACAACAAGAACGACGGGAGCGAGGAAGACCTGCCTGACGACGCATCCGACATACAGGTCACGGAAATGACGGTAACAGCCTATGATTCCGGTACCAGGCGCATTGACATGCAGATGTCCAACATCCTGAACATGGGCAATGACCCGTTCGCCGGTAAGTTCTCGATGGTGGTCTGTGACAAAACCGGCAAGGTGCTGACGACCTTCGGAGAGCCGCAGAAAATGAGCACGCCCATGGCACACTTCCAGAGTTCCAGTAAGGTATTCTCCTTCAGCGGCAACCTGCCGGAAGAGCTGGAAAGCGATATCTACACCATTAAGATAGCATCCCAGGCAAACGGATGCAAGGGATGGACACCCATCAGGGGATGGGTCAGAGACGGAGGCTACATTATAGGACACAGCATTGAACTGGGCTTTGACTTTGTCATCATGAACAAACGGCTGTACCAGGTGGACACAGACGGTCTGACGGCTCCCGCAGACCAGAGGGAGGAGGGCCCCGTGTATAACCTGAACGGCCAGGAAGTCGGTTCATCACAAAGAAAGGGTATCTATATTATAGCCGGCAAAAAGGTAGTAAGGTGAGATTTTCCCCCAACATAGTTGGGGAATTGCAAGAATTGTTGTACCTTTGCAGCCGCAAAAAAAAGGAGGCGACAGCCATCGGGCTTCAGCCGTTTTTGATTTTTGAATTTATAAACATTGGATTCTGATAATGAATATACTGGAACTGAGCGAACAGGAAATTGTTCGACGCAACAATCTTCAGCAGCTGCGTGACCTGGGCATCGACCCCTACCCCGCTGCAGAATACCCCGTAACAGCATGGAGCACAGACATCATCAGCGACTTTACTGACCTGCCCGTAATCGGCAAGGACGAGGAAGGCAATGATGTCCGTGAGACAGCGACTCCCGAGAACAGCCCCGTAGTAAGCGTGGCAGGCCGTATCATGAGCAAGCGCATCATGGGCAAGGCCGCCTTTGCCGAGATACAGGACAGCAAGGGACGTATTCAGGTATATGTACAGCGCGACGCCATCTGTCCTGACGAGAACAAGGACCTGTACAACATCGTCTTCAAGAAGTGCCTGGACCTGGGCGACTTCATTGGTGTCAAGGGATACGTATTCCGTACCAAGACAGGCGAAATCAGTATTCACGTAATGGAGATGACCGTACTCTCCAAGAGCCTGAAGCCCCTGCCTATCGTAAAGACAGATGCCGAGGGTAATGTATTCGACTCATTCGACGACCCCGAGCTGCGCTATCGCCAGCGCTACGTGGACCTGATAGTGAATGCAGGCGTCAAGGAAACCTTCCTGAAGCGTGCCACCATCATCCGCACCATGCGCAGGATTCTGGACGATGCCGGCTACACAGAAGTGGACACCCCCATCCTGCAGAACATTCCCGGCGGTGCCAGTGCCCGCCCCTTCATGACCCACTTCAATGCCCTTAATCAGGATATGTACATGCGTATCGCTACAGAGCTGTATCTGAAGCGACTGATTGTAGGCGGCTTCGAAGGTGTATATGAGATGGGCAAGAACTTCCGCAACGAGGGTATGGACAAGACGCACAACCCCGAGTTTACCTGCATGGAGCTCTATATCAGCTACAAGGACCTGAACTGGGGTATGGGCTTCACCGAGAAGATGTTGGAGCAGATCTGTACCGCAGTGAACGGAAAACCCGAAGTGGAGATTGACGGAAAAGTCATCTCCTTCAAGGCCCCCTTCCGCCGTCTGCCCATTCTGGATGCCATCAAGGAGAAGACCGGTTTCGACTGCGACGGCAAGACTGAGGAGGAGATTCGGGCCTTCTGTCTCTCAAAGGGTATGGAGGTTGACGAGACCATGGGTAAGGGCAAGCTGATTGACGAGCTCTTCGGTGAGTTCTGCGAGGGCACCTTCATCCAGCCTACCTTCATTACCGACTATCCCGTAGAGATGTCACCGCTGACCAAGATGCACCGCATCAAGCCCGGTCTGACAGAACGCTTTGAGCTGATGGTGAACGGTAAGGAACTGGCTAACGCCTACTCTGAGCTGAACGATCCCATCGACCAGGAGGAGCGTTTCGTGGAGCAGATGAAGCTGGCTGACAAGGGCGACGACGAGGCGATGATCATCGACCAGGACTTCCTGCGTGCCCTGCAGTACGGCATGCCCCCCACCTTCGGTATCGGCATCGGCATCGACCGTCTGGTAATGCTGCTCACAGGCAAGTTCCAGATTGGCGAGGTAATGCTCTTCCCCCAGATGAAGCCCGAGGTTAAGGCTCCGCGCGACAAGGACGAGCTGTTCCTGCAGAAAGGTATCCCCGCCGAGATTATCCCCATCCTGCGCAAGGCCGGCTATAACCTGGTAAGTACCCTGCAAGGCGTAGCCCCTGCCAAGATTCAGCAGCAGATTATAGAGATTGTGAAGAAGTACAAACTGGAGATTGAGAAGCCCAGCCAGGAAGCAATAGCAGCCTGGACTGCATAAAAGGGAATTTTGGATTCACAGTTATAAACTCAAGAGCTAAGATTTGGTTGATTTAGGAAAAATAGCCGTATTAGGCGGAGGTAGCTGGGCAACTGCCATTGCCAAGATGCTGTTGGAGAAGAATGACAGCATCTGGTGGTATCTGCGCAGAGATGACCGTATTGAGGACTTCAAGCGCCTGAAACACAACCCCGCCTACCTGACAAGTGTGCTGTTTGATGTCAAAAGGATAAACTTCAGCAGCGATATCAACGAGGTGGTAGAGGAAGCAGACACGCTCATCTTCGTCACCCCCTCACCCTATCTGAAAGGACATCTGAAGAAACTGCATACCAGACTGGACGACAAATTCATCGTCACCGCCATCAAGGGTATCGTCCCGGACGAGAACGTAATATGCTCGGACTACTTTAACCAGGTATATAACGTACCCGAGGAGAATCTGGCCGTGATAGGCGGTCCCAGCCATGCCGAGGAAGTGGCAATGAACCGACTGACGTATCTCACCGTAGGCTGTGCCGACCAGAAGAAAGCCGACGCCTTTGCCGAGATGCTGTCAAGCGATTATGTAAAGACCAGTACCAGCAATGACGTGATAGGCATCGAATACGCCTCGGTACTGAAGAATGTGTTCGCCATAGCAGCCGGTATATGCCACGGACTGAAGTATGGAGACAACTTCCAGGCAGTGCTCATCAGCAACGCGGCACGGGAAATGAAGAGTTTCCTGAATACCATCTACCCCATAGAACGCAACATCACCAACACGGTTTACATGGGCGACCTTCTGGTAACCGGATACTCACACTTCAGCCGTAACCGTGTGTTCGGAACAATGATCGGACAAGGCTATAGCGTGAAGAGCGCCCAACTGGAGATGGAGATGGTAGCCGAGGGATACTACGGCTGCAAATGTATGAGGGACATTATCCGGCACATAGGTGTGGATATGCCCATCGTAGATGCCGTGTACAACATACTCTATGAACGGGCCCGGCCGGAAAGGGAAATCAAGAAACTTTGTGAGGTACTAAGCTAAAGTACCTCATATTATATATATAAGGTAAAGGAACAAAGGTTAAAAGATAACATTTTATGATTAAGTTAGACATCTCAAAGGCACCTGTCAGTGCCGAAAAATCAGCTATCCTTGAAGGCAAAGTAAAGGAAGCACAGCAGACATTGGAGAACGGCACCTGTGCCGGTAATGATTTCCTGGGCTGGCTGCATCTGCCCAGCAGCATCACGGCAGAGTTCATGACAGAGCTGCAGAAGTGCGCACAGACACTGCGTGAGAACTGCGACACCGTAGTAGTAGCAGGTATCGGCGGTTCCTACCTGGGTGCCCGTGCCGTAATCGAGGCATTGAGCAACAGTTTCCAGTGGCTCATCAATAACGGAGAGAATCCCACTATCCTGTTCGCCGGCAACAACATCGGCGAGGATTATCTGTACGAACTGACAGAATACCTGAAGGGCAGGAAGTTCGGTGTTATCAACATCAGCAAGAGCGGTACTACTACCGAGACAGCCCTGGCCTTCCGTCTGCTGAAGAAGCAGTGCGAGCAGCAGCGCGGCAAGGAAACCGCCAAGAAGGTAATCGTAGCCATCACCGATGCCAAGAAGGGTGCCGCACGCACCACAGCCGACAAGGAAGGTTACACCAGCTTTATCATTCCCGATAACATCGGCGGCCGTTTCAGCGTACTCACTCCCGTAGGCCTGCTGCCTATCGCCGTAGCCGGCCTGGACATCGCCAAACTGGTAAAGGGTGCTGCCGACATGGAACAGGCAACAGCTCCCAGTGTACCCTTCAGCCAGAACCTCAGCGCACAGTATGCGGTAGCACGTTATGCGCAGTATGCCGAGGGTAAGAAGATTGAGATCCTGGCCAACTACCAGCCCAAGCTGCACTACATTGCCGAATGGTGGAAGCAGTTGTTCGGCGAGAGCGAAGGCAAGGACAACAAGGGTATCTATCCCGCCAGCGTGGATCTGACAACCGACCTCCACTCCATGGGTCAGTGGATCCAGGAAGGCGAGCGCAGCATCTTCGAGACAGTCATCAGCGTAGAGTGTCCTGAGAACAAGCTCCTCTTCCCCCATGACGAGGAGAACCTGGACGGCCTGAACTTCCTGGCCGGCAAGCGAGTGGATGAAGTCAACAAGATGGCCGAGCTGGGAACCCAGCTGGCACACGTGGACGGTGGTGTACCCAACATACGTATCAGCATCGACCGCCTGGATGCCTACCACCTGGGACAGCTGATCTACTTCTTTGAGCTCTCCTGCGGTCTCTACTGCCAGCTGTTAGGTGTAAACGCCTTCAACCAGCCCGGTGTGGAAGCCTACAAGAAGAATATGTTTGCCCTGCTCGGCAAACCCGGATACGAGAAGGAAACGGAAGCCATTAAAGCAAGGCTTTAAGCTTCCGCTTCAATTCAAATTTCAAAATTTATAAATTCAAAATTGGGATTTTGAGGTTAAATAAAACCCAAAAAGAATATGACCAAGAGTATCGCGACATGGAGGAAAATCCTCTTGTCGCGAAATCTCTTGATTTCTCAGTCCGCATCGTGAACCTCTTCAAACTGCTGCGAGATGAACGTCATTTTTGAATTAAAAGATTTTGAATTAAGAATATCGCCAAAAGCGATATTATTTGATATGGACGGTGTGCTGTTTGACAGCATGCCGAACCATGCATACGCATGGAGTCACGCCATGACTGAATACGGTCTGCAGATGACCCCCGAGGAAGTGTATATGAACGAAGGGAGAACCGGCAGCTCAACCATCAACCTGCTGGCTCAGCGCTTCTGGGGCAGAGATGCCACAGAAGAGGAGAAACAGCTGATTTATGAGGCCAAAAGCAGGGTTTTCAACACATTGCCTGAAGCCAAGCCTATGCCCGGAGCGTTAGAGACCCTGCAGGCAGTCAAGGCCAAAGGACTGCAGATTGTACTGGTAACCGGCAGTGCCCAAACCTCCCTGCTAGAAAGACTGGAGAGACACTACCCCGGCTTCTTCCGCCCGGACCTCATGGTAACAGGCTTTGACGTAAAACTGGGAAAGCCCTACCCCGAGCCCTACCTGAAAGGATTGCGGAAAGCAGGCATCAGACCCGAGGAAGGCATTGTGGTGGAAAATGCTCCATTGGGAGTACAGGCCGGACATGCGGCAGGTATCTTCACCATCGCCGCCAATACAGGTCCTCTGAAGGATGAGGTATTAAAAAATGCCGGTGCAGATATCGTACTGCCCGGCATGAGGGATGTAGCCAAGTTTTTCTCAGACTGACGTATCTTCCTCCTCTATATCAGGAGCATTGTCAGGTTCCAGCGTAAAACTTCCGTCCGGACCGACTGTCAGTACAAACGGCTCGGACATATCACTCTCGGGGAAGCTCACACAGACTCCGAAGGTCAGTTTCCCTTCCTGGGCTGTCATAAACCGGAAACCGTCCAGGATTCCATTCTTAAGGAAGCTGTCATCCAGCTGTGACCCGAAGGATGCCTTTGTGAAACGGCGACGGAAGAAATCCACTCCGTCCCTGAGCACCGTCAGGTCATAGTAGTTATCCACAAACTTATCCCCGTTCTCATCAATCACGGCCTTCAGGGAATCATCGGCCTCACGGTGTATGTTATAGACAAACAGATGGCTGCCCATCATCACACTGTCCGTCAGGTCATAATCCTTCATTCTGTGCTCAACAGCCTGCTGCTGTGAGGTTTGCAACGTATTGCCGGAAGTCTGTCCGCCCTTGTTCTCGCAAGAACATACAGCAGACACTAACAGGCCCAGAAACAATAATCTTCCTGTTCTCATAACTTAATCTTCTTCTTAACACCCTTAGACTCATTCTGGATGCGGTCCAGGGCTGTTACAACGTAAACATATGATTTACTTCCCCTCTGATAGGAAAGGGGAATACTGGTTTCACGTGTTATGCAGAGGATATGGGAAGGATCCTCCAGATTCACCTTCTCGCCCTTATTGAAACGGTACACCACATACTGAGCAGCCTCATCCATTACCGTCTTAGCCTTCGGCTGAGTCCAGAACAGGAAGGGACCGTCCTGGGTCCACACAACAGCAGTCTTCCTGGGCTTTCCAGGCGCCTTACTGTCAATCCAGGGCATACGGGGCTGCAGGGCCGGCGTGCTATGGTAAACCTCACGCAGCATGGTCTGATAATTACCCGGATTCTCACAAACGGCAGCGGCATACCACTGACAACTGCCACAGATGCCGGGCAGGGTGCGTTGAAGCATGTACTTGCTGATCATCTGGTGCGAAGCGGGATTCTGAGGATCGGGAGCCTTGACCGTACGCAACACATCCTGTCCTATGAATACAGGACGCTGTCCGGCATGGGCGCTCCACCACTTGACCAGAGTCTCGTAATCGGCAGCCTTATGCCCGATCTCCCAGTAAAGCTGAGGGATATTATAATCCACCCATCCCTTCTCAACCCATTTCAGCACATCGGCATACAGGTCATCATAGTTCTGCAGTCCGTTGGTAGCACTACCGTCAGGGTCATTCCGCTGATTACGGTAGATACCGAAGGGAGATACACCGAACTTCACCCAGGGCTTCACCTGACGTATCTGACGGCACATCTGCTCAATAAACAAGTCCACATTCCGACGGCGCCAGTCGGCCCGGTTCATTCCATTGCCGTACAGCGCATAGGAATTGTCGTCCGGTATGGCTACGCCCGCCACAGGATAGGGATAGAAGTAATCATCTATATGAATACCGTCCACATCATAGCGCCGTACGATATCGCAGGCCACCTGGCAGATGTAGTTACGGTTCTCAGGATAGCCCGGGTCAAAGAGTTTCAGGCCGTCATAGTCAAAGAAGTGACCGGGACGGCTGAAGAACTCATGCGTATTGGCCAGCGCCATGGTACCCTTGGTCTTCGCACGGTAGGGATTAATCCAGGCATGCAGCTCCATCTGGCGGGCATGGCACTGTTCAATCATCCACTTCAAGGGATCCCAATAAGGGTTAGGAGGCGTTCCCTGCTGGCCGGTCAGATACCGGCTCCAAGGCTCCAACTCACTGGGATACAAGGCATCGCCCTCGCACCTCACCTGGAAAAAGATAGCATTGATACCATCCTTCTGCAAATCATTCAACTGACTTGTCAGAACCTGCTGCATACGGTCACGCTCCATACCCTGGAACTGACCGTTAACACTCTGAATCCATGCGCCCCTGAACTCCCGCTTGGGATTCTGGGCGACTGCCGATGCTGCTACCAGGAGCAGCAGAATAAACCATTTGTACTTCATATCGGTACAAAAATACAAAAAAATTCTATACATTCCCTAATATTACACGCTCTTTTTATATAAATCCCCCCTTTCTGTGCTCACTTAATTGTTTTTTTCGTACCTTTGTACAAATATATTAATGAGCATGAGTACTATTAAGACACATAGGCCCAGCGTTCTTCTCATCTACACGGGAGGTACCATAGGAATGAGGGAGAATGCCGAAACCGGAGCATTGGAGAATTTCAACTTCAACCTTATCCTGGATGAAGTTCCCGAGTTAAAGCGCTTTGACTACAGAATCCATGCTTTCACCTTCGACCCTCCCATAGACTCCAGCGACATGGGACTGGAACACTGGGGACGTCTGGTAAAGATTATTGATAGCAATTATCATCTGTTTGACGGCTTTGTCATCCTGCACGGTACTGACACCATGGCCTATACAGCCTCCGCCCTTAGTTTCATGCTTGAGAATTTAGGGAAACCCGTCATCCTGACAGGCTCACAGCTACCTATAGGAACACTCAGGACCGATGGAAAAGAGAACCTCATTACCGCCATCGAGATAGCTGCGGCCCGGCACGAAGACGGGACACCCGTAGTGCCTGAAGTGTGCATCTATTTTAAGGAGAAACTGATGCGCGGCAACCGTACCACCAAGATCAATGCCGAGCAGTTCAATGCCTTCCGCTCCTTCAACTACCCGGACCTGGCTACCGCCGGCATGCATATCAGGTTCAACGAAGCCGCCATACGCAAGCCCGACCCCGGCAAGCCTTTCAAGCCGCATTATCTGGTAGATCCCAACGTAGTGGTGCTGACCCTCTTCCCCGGCATACAGCGCAGCCTGGTACACTCCGTACTGAACATCCCCGGACTGAAGGCTGTAGTCATCCGCACCTTCGGGGCAGGAAACGCCCCCCAACTGAAATGGTTCAAGGAAGAACTGAAGGAGGCAAATGACAGAGGGCTGCTGCTGGTAAACATCACCCAGTGCCAGGCAGGATGCGTTCACATGGGACTCTATGAGACCAGCCTTCCCCTGATAGAAGCCGGCGTAGTAAGCGGATATGACAGCACCCCCGAGTGCGCCATCACCAAACTGATGTTCCTCCTGGGCCACAAACTGCCCAGGAAAAAGATGCAGGAAATGATGGACAGCAACCTGTGCGGAGAAATCAGCAAGTGACAGGTGGCAGTCCGAAAAACGGTAAACCGTAAACGATAAACCACAAAAATGGATAATAGCATACAGATAAAAGGTGCCAGGGTCAACAACCTGAAGAATATAGACCTGGAGATACCACGCGGCAAACTTGTCGTCATAACAGGTCTGAGCGGCAGTGGAAAGAGCAGCCTCGCCTTCGACACGCTCTATGCCGAGGGCCAGCGGCGTTATGTCGAGAGCCTCTCCTCCTACGCCCGCCAGTTCCTGGGCAGGATGAACAAGCCTGAGTGTGACTACATCAAGGGCATCCCCCCTGCCATTGCCATAGAGCAGAAGGTCACCAGCCGCAACCCGCGCAGCACCGTAGGCACCAGTACCGAGATTTACGAGTATCTGCGCCTCCTTTATGCCAGGATAGGCCGCACCTACAGCCCCATAAGCGGTCAGGAAGTCCGCAAGCATACCACCGAGGATGTGGTACGCAGCATGCTTTCCCGTGAGGAAGGCACCAGGCTGATGGTATTGTGCCGCACCAAAGCCAGCACGGGCGTGCTGCAACAGCAGGGATTCAGCCGTCTGCTGGTAAACGGCCAGGTGGTCAGGATTGACGAATACCAAGCCAAGTCCAAAGACGATGTATATCTGATTGTGGACCGCCTGTCAGCCAAGAACGAGAAGGACACCATAGCACGCCTGGTGGACTCTGCCGAGACCGCCTTCTATGAAGGAGGAGGCGAAATGACACTACAGTACCTCCCCGGCGGAGAGACGGAACAGTTCTGTACCCGGTTCGAAGCCGACGGCATGACCTTCGAGGAACCCACAGACAACCTCTTTGCCTTCAATTCACCAGCCGGAGCCTGCCCTGAATGCGAAGGATTCGGCAAGATTATGGGAATCGACGAACATCTGGTCATCCCCAACAGCGCCCTCAGCGTATATGACGGCGCGGTTGTATGCTGGCGCGGCGAGAAGATGGCCGAATGGAAGAACTGGTTCATCCGCTTCAACTCAGAACGCGGCTTCCCCATCTTCAAGCCTTACTTCGAGCTGACACAGGACGAGAAGGACTGGCTCTGGCACGGCAGTCCTATTCAGCATGCGCCCAAGGGGAAAGAGGGTATTCAGATTCCCAAAGACTGGAAACTTGCACCCGAGGAGAAGGAATGGGGCATGCTCTGCATCGACGAGTTCTTCGAGATGCTCCGCCAGGGGCAGTATAAGATTCAGAACCGCGTAATGCTGGCCCGCTACCGGGGCAAGACCACCTG
>CACYMI010000012.1 GCA_902775385.1 uncultured Bacteroidales bacterium | reverse complement strand
TTCATCTGCTCCAGGTCCATACTCTCGTCAATCATGCCCGCAATCTTCACATATCCGCCCAGGGGAATCCATCCGATACCATACTCGGTCTCGTTGTCCTTGAAATGGGGGAAGAGGCGGGTGAACCACTTAGCCCTTGTACTGAAGAGACGGAATTTATAATCGAAGAACATATAGAACTTCTCCACCTTAACCCCGAAGAGCTTGGCGAAGCCAAAGTGTCCGCCTTCGTGCAGGACAACTAACAGACTGAGGCAGCACAATAGCTGCAATGCTTTGATAAGAACTACTTCCATATCTTTCTTTTTACCTTATTTATATATTATAGGAGGGAGGCTGCAACCCGGCGCGACTCCGCATCGCAGGCCAGATAATCCTCCAGCGACGACTGCTCCTGATGGGCCACCGTCTGCAGGGTCTTCTCTATCACATCTGCCATCTGCAGGAATCCGCACCGTTCCTGACGGAAGGCCAGGTTCACCACTTCATTGGCGGCATTGACAATACAGGCGGCATTACCGCCCAGGCGGATGGCTTCGTATGCCATATGCAGGCAGCGGAACTTATCCTCATCCGGACGCTCAAAGGTAAGATCCTTCATCTGCCACCAGTCCAGACGGGGGAACGTGCTTTCCAGTCGCTCGGGATAGGAAAGGGCCAACTGGATGGGCACTCGCATATCGGGGGCTCCAAGTTGCGCCTTCACGGCACCGTCCCTGAACTGCACTCCGCTGTGGATAATACTCTGCGGATGAACCACCACCTGAATCTGCTCAGGTGCGACGTCGAAGAGCCAGCGGGCCTCTATCACCTCGAAGCCCTTGTTCATCATACTGGCGCTATCGATGGTTATCTTGGCTCCCATGTCCCAGTTAGGATGCTTCAGCGCCATGGCAGGTGTCACATTTTGCAACTGCTCCTTGGTGAAGTTGCGGAAAGGACCGCCGCTGGCAGTAAGGATAATCTTCTCTATCTCGCTCTGCTCACCCATCAGACTCTGGAAGATGGCACTGTGCTCGCTGTCCACGGGCAGGATGGGCACATGGTTCCGCAGGCAGAGTTCGGTAATCAGTTCACCGGCTACCACCAGGGTCTCCTTATTGGCAAGGGCAATAGGCTTCTTGGCTTTTATGGCACTGATGGTGGGACGCAAACCGCTGAAACCCACCAATGCTGTCAATACCACATCCACAGGTTCCATCTGAACTACCTGACAGAGCGCATCGGCTCCGGCATAAACCTGAATAGGTTCTGCCGCCAAAGCATCCTGCACATACTGGTAGCGGCTCTCGTCTGCTATCACCACGGCAGCCGGCTGGAACTTACGGGCCTGCTGTATCAGCAAATCGGCCTGTGAGTTGGCTGTGAGCACATAAGCCTCGAAGAGGTCAGGATGCTCCTCTATCACTTGAAGTGTCTGGGTCCCGATGCTTCCCGTTGACCCTAATATACAGATTTTCTTTTTCATTCTTCACTCTTCACTCTTCACTTTTCACTCTTCACTTTTCACTCTTCACTTTTCACTCTTCACTTTTCACTCTTCACTTACAACTCCAGCAGCCCATCCGGCAATTGCATCCTGATGATGCGTGCCTGATGGTCAATATCGGTAATGAACGACTCCACTGCCGGAATCAGCCTTTCACCTACCTGGAAAAGTACATTCTGCGTACTGTCATCCACGTAAGTAATCTCACCCAGCTCACCGGCCTTCTCATCTGCTACACGGAATCCGGTGAAGTAACGCCAAGAGTACTCCTCATCCTCCTGAGGAGCAGGAGTCAGAGCATGAGGAAAATACACCTCACATCCGCACAGTTCCCGGGCACTCTCGGCAGAGTCGTAATCCTGAAACTTGACCAGCGCCGTTGTATCGGAGCGGAAGCGGTATTCCTCCATGAAGAAAGGCACCAGGATACCGTCTATGCGCAGTACCAGGTAGTCAGCATCGGCACGGTCCCACACATCATCCGTGAAGGAAAGCGACACCTCGCCGCGCACTCCATGGGTGCGGGTAATGCTTCCTATCTTGTAAACTTCCGGTTCCTTTATCATAACTTTTCATTCCTCATTTTTACACTCCCCTCGGGGAGTAAGGAGGGGGTCACTCCACTCGCTTGATATTAGCACCAAGAGCGTTCAGACGCTCCTCTATATGTTGATAACCGCGGTCTATCTGACCAATGTTCTCAATACGGCTGGTTCCCTCCGCACTCATGGCGGCAATCAGCAGGGCAATACCGGCACGGATATCAGGACTGGTCATACGGCGCGCATGAAGGGGCAGCTTATGATTGTGTCCTACCACAACGGCACGGTGAGGGTCGCAAAGGATAATCTGCGCCCCCATGTCAATGAGCTTGTCCACGAAGAAGAGACGGCTCTCGAACATCTTCTGATGAATGAGAACAGACCCCTTGGCCTGCGTACTGACTACCAGCAGCACACTCAGCAGGTCAGGCGTAAGACCCGGCCACGGGGCATCTGCTATGGTCATGAAGGAACCGTCCAGGAACGATTCTATCTGGTAACGCTCATGACGGGGGACATAGATGTCATCACCCCTGCGCTGCACCTCTATACCCAGACGGCGGAAGGTATCGGGGATGATTCCCAGTTCATCGTAGGCCACGCCCCTGATAAGCACCCCGTCACCCACCATGGCAGCCATTCCGATGAAGGAGCCCACCTCAATCATGTCAGGCAGAACGGTATGCTCGGCACCGCCCAGCTCCTTCACTCCCTGAATGGTCAGCAGATTACTGCCTATGCCGCTGATACGCGCTCCCATTCTGTTAAGCATCCTGCACAGTTGCTGGATGTAGGGCTCACAGGCCGCATTATATATGGTGGTGGTGCCTTCAGCCAGTACAGCAGCCATGACAATGTTGGCAGTACCGGTTACCGAGGCCTCATCCAGGAGCATATAGCAGCCCTTCAGGCCGTCTGTGGTAATGGTGAAGACACCACGCCCGGCATCATATTCGAACTTGCCGCCCAGTTTCTGCAATCCCAGGAAATGGGTATCCAGACGGCGGCGGCCTATATTGTCACCTCCCGGACGTGCAACCTCGGCCACACCGAAACGGGCCAGCAGCGGCCCCAGTAGCATGACGCTGCCCCTGAGGTGGCCGCAACATTGCAGGAACTTGCCGGTATGCAGGATAGCGGTGTCTACCTTATCGGCCTGGAATGTACAGTCACCGGCAGCATTCCGGCTGACACTCACACCTATGTCCTGGAGCAGGCGAATCTGGTTATTGACATCGGCAATATCCGGGAGATTCTGGATCCTGACAGGCTGCGAGGTAAGCAACGTGGCACATAGCACCTGCAATGCCTCGTTCTTGGCTCCCTGAGGAGTAATCTCCCCCTTTAGGCGATGTCCGCCTTCTATGATAAATGATGGCATAGTCTCAAACAAGAAAATGAGAGATACTGCGAATCAGCGCTAATACCCACTGAGGCAAAGGTGAAGCCTGCGGGCAGCTGCAACTGTCCGTCAGTATAACGCCTTATGTCCTGCATAACCAGATTCTCGTCCATAGAGTCACGGTTCCACATGAACAGGTTCTGCTTCATCTGGTTGGCTACCATACCCACCAGAGCCGTACGTTCCTCACCCTCGGGCAGTGTCTGAGCATACTGCAAGGCACTCTCTATCAGATGACCGTAATGGCGGCGGCGTATCTTCTGCATGGGATAATGCAAGGGCTTGGGATGTTCCAGAGCCTCCTGCTCGGGTACAATCTCCACGGGATAGTCTATATCCAGCTTATAGTGTGACATCTTGGCCAGATGGTTCCACAGGCGCAGCTCAAAGTCAGCCGTGTTACTGTTCTCTGGCTGAATCCGTGCCATGATTGACACGATGGTATTGGCACAACGCTGGCGTGCCTGCCTGTCGGGCAGGGATACAGCCAGGTCCACCATATTCTGGATACCGCGTCCGTATTCGGGCATTACCAACTGTTCTCTTTGTGTATTATATTGCATTACAATAACGGTTTTGATTTAATAGCTACAAATTCTTTCAGATAGAAAGGCTCAAAGTATGCCACATCCTGAAACTCCTGCAGGTACATACTGCGCTCGGCCAAGGGAAACATATTCCTGGCCAGCGGATGGATGTCCTCTATGAAGCGGGCATTGGGATGCTGTATGACCGACTGGCACTTATGGGCTCCGTTACCGAAGAAATATACCGGACCGCGGTCCAGATACTCCTGATAAGTCTCTGCCGTCACCACATCAGCCTGAACAGGACGCACCTCCTTCAGGGCACGGTCATAGACAGCGGAATAAACCTCCATACGGCGGGCGTCTATCATGGGAACGAGCAGGGCATCCCCGGGCAGTTCCTCCTTACCCAGGAGAACAGGCACACACAGCACCTTCAGGGTAGGAACGGCTATCAGCGGCAGCGCCCGCCCGTAGCAGACACCCTTGGCCAGTGACACGCCAATCCTCAGACCCGTATAGCTGCCGGGGCCCATACTCACGGCCACGGCAACTACGGGGATGGCATGACTGTTGGCAAAGGAAACGGCTTCATCCACATATACACCAGAGGTCTCAGAATGGCCGGGACCGTCAAAATCCTCATGGTGGTACAGCAGCTTACCATCCTCGCTTAGGGCAACCGAGCACACCTTTGTGCTGGTCTCTATATGTAGAATACAAGGCATTCGTTGAACTTACATTTAAAAATCGGTACAAAATTACGCATTTTTGCCATTATTTCCGTACTTTTGCAGAAAATTATTGAGAAAACATGATACAATCGATGACCGGATACGGAAAAGCCTCGGCCGAATTCCAAGGAAAAAAGATAAATGCAGAGGTAAAATCACTGAACAGCAAAGCATTGGACCTTTCCACCCGACTGGCTCCCATATACAGGGAGAAGGAAATGGAGGTCCGTGCCCTTATCGCCCAGGCACTGGAACGCGGCAAGGTGGAATTCAACCTGTGGATAGAACAGACTGAGACCCAGAACGCGGCGTCTATCAACGGAGAGCTGGTTGCCAACTACCACCAGCAGATTACCGATATTGCCGAGAAATACAATATTGCCGCACCCGAGGACATCTGGACTGTCCTCCTGCGCATGCCAGATGTACTCAGCAAGACTGAGGTACAGGAACTCACTGACGAGGAATGGGCCGTTGCCAAGGGTGTGGTGGAGAAGGCCATTCAGCAACTGGTGGACTTCCGCAAGCAGGAAGGACAGGCCCTGCAGAAGAAATTCCAGGAGAAGTTGGACAACATCTCAGCCCTGCTGGCCAGCATAGAGCCCTTCGAGACCAGCCGCACCGTGAAGATCCGCCAGAAACTGGTGGATGCCCTTCAGGCCATCCCTGAAGTGGAATATGACCGCAACCGCCTGGAGCAGGAAATGATTTACTACATCGAGAAGCTGGATATCAACGAGGAGAAGCAGCGTCTGACCAACCATCTTCACTACTTCCGCCAGACCATGGAGGAAGGTCACGGCCAAGGCAAGAAGTTGGGATTCATCGCCCAGGAAATGGGGCGTGAGATCAACACCACCGGCAGTAAGAGCAACCAGGCCGAGATGCAGAACATCGTAGTAAAGATGAAGGACGAGCTGGAGCAGATTAAGGAACAGGTACTTAATGTGATGTAAAAAAAGGGGAAGGAAAAGCCTCCCCCGGCCCCTCCCAAGGAGGGGAGAATGTTAGGAGAGGAAAGAAATTAAATTTGATGAAGCGTGGATACGAAACAGCTAATTGTTGGGCTTATGATTTGATGCTTCAATCATCGAAAGAGAAGCGAAAGAATCCGACTGAAGCTGAAAGTATTTTGTGGAATGCTGTTCGCGCTTCACAATGTGGAGTTCGCTTTAGAAGACAACACATCATCGAAGATTACATTGTAGATTTTGTATGTTTGTCAAAACAACTAATCATTGAAGTGGACGGAGCATATCATCTTAACGAAGTACAAAAAGACTTTGATGAACAGCGAAGTGACAAGCTAAAACAATTAGGATTTCGGGTGATACGTTTTAAGAATGAAGAGATAATAGCAAACATTGACAGAGTCATGGACAAAATTAAGGAAGAATTAGCTCACATTGGTTCACCCCTCCTTGGGAGGGGAAGGGGGAGGCTGTTAATTGTTTCCGCACCTTCGGGTAGCGGAAAAAGCACAATCGTGCAGTACCTGATGAAGGAGCATCCCGAGTTCAGGCTGGCTTTCAGCATCAGCGCCACAAGCCGCCCGCCACGCGGCGAGGAGAAACATGGTGTAGAATATTTCTTCCTTACACCCGAGGAGTTCCGCCAGCGTATTGAGAACAATGAGTTCCTGGAGTACGAGGAAGTCTATCCCGACCGTTTCTACGGTACCCTGAAAGAACAGGTAGAGACGCAGCTGCAGGCCGGTCAGAATGTAGTATTCGACGTAGATGTCAAGGGTGGCTGCAATATCAAGAAGTTCTATGGTGAACGCGCCCTGAGCCTCTTCATCCAGCCCCCAAGCATCGAGGAGCTGAAAAGAAGACTGGAAGGCCGCAACACCGATTCTGCCGACCAGATAAAGATACGCCTGGAGAAGGCGGCATACGAGATGAGTTTCGCCCCTCAGTTTGACCGCATCCTTATCAATGACAATCTGGAGACAGCCAAACAGGAAGCAGTCAGGATACTGGAAGAATTTCTAGCCTCCCCCAGCCCCTCCCAAGGAGGGGAGAATCAAGAGGGGAGAAATAAATAATGAATGACGAACTAATTAACAAGAGTGCCACAATTCACCCCTCCTTGGGAGGGGCCAGGGGGGAGGCTGCCGAGGCTGTCAATTCACCCCTCCTTGGGAGGGGCCAGGGGGAGGCTTTTAGAACCGGACTCTACGGAGGCTCCTTTAATCCCATTCATAACGGGCACATACAGTTGAGCCAGGCTCTGCTGGACGCACATCTTATAGATGAGATGTGGCTGCTGGTCTCCCCCCAGAACCCGTTCAAGGTCAACCAGAAACTGCTGGATGATCAGGCCAGGCTGCAACTGGCCACGCTTGCCGTCAGGGATATTCCCAACCTGAAAGTCAGCGACTACGAGTTCCGCCTGCCCCGCCCCTCCTATATGGTCCATACCCTGGAGCATCTGCGAGAGGAGTTCCCAGAAAGAGAGTTCATTCTGGTAATAGGAGCCGACAATTGGGAGCGCTTTCCCATGTGGTACAAGAGCGAGGAGATACTGGCACACCACCGGGTTATTGTATATCCCAGGCCCGGATGTGAGCTGAGGGATATCCCTGATGGTGTCACCATTGCCGACACACCCCTCATAGACATCAGCAGTACGGAAATCAGAGAGCATATCAACAACCCTGATTATCACGGCGAAGGTCTTTCCCCCGCCGTATGGGAAGAGATAAAGAAGAAAGGATACTATAAAAAAGCCTCCCCCAGCCCCTCCCAAGGAGGGGTGAACCAAGGGGAAGGGGAGTAATTAATAATGAATGACAAACTAATTAACACGAGTGCCACAATTCCCCCCTCCTTGGGAGGGGCCAGGGGAGGCTTAATTATATTATGAAGATTAGAGTAGGTTTTGGATTTGATGTTCACAAACTGGTAGAGGGGCGTGAGCTATGGTTAGGCGGCATCCGCCTGGAACATACACTCGGTCTGCTGGGACACAGCGATGCCGACGTATTGATTCATGCTATCTGCGACGCCCTCTTAGGTGCCGCCAATATGCGCGACATAGGCTATCATTTCCCCGACAACAGCGAGGAGTTCCATAATATCGACAGTAAGATTCTGCTCCGCAAGACCGTAGAGCTGATTGCCACAAAGGGCTACAGGGTTGGCAATATAGATGCTACCGTCTGCGCCGAGCGTCCCAAGCTGAAGGCCCACATCCCCGCCATGCAGGAATGTCTGGCCCAGGTCATGGACATCGACATTGATGACGTAAGCATCAAAGCCACCACAACCGAGAAGTTAGGCTTCACCGGTCGTGAGGAAGGCATCTCGGCCTATGCCACCGTACTGATAGAGAAAGAGTAAGTGAAGTAAACCTGTATTTCATCAGTGTTGCTATCAAAGGAAATCTGTGAGCGCTTCTTTGCAGCCTCGGGAGGCTGCACGTGTTACCCCCAGGAGGCTGCACGTGTAGGCTCGGGGGGTGTGCAAATGTAGGTTCGGGGATGTTGATATAGGCTTTAAACAGGCATGTAATAAGAAATACAGTAGGCTGACAATGCTCTTGCTGCTCATGTGCAAGCATTCGTAGAAATACACGGATGCTTACAATTAACATAAAACCTCCGCATGCGTGAAGCTTGCGGAGGTTTAAAATAATTATACACTAAATGTTCTCTATGATACCCCTCGCGGCCTTCGCAGGAGACAAGGGGAAGAAAACAATATCCTTTATCACTCCTTATTATTTACCATTCGTTGTCCCAGACGCTCCCATTGGGGAAAGTGTTTTGCTCCTTAACCCAGCCACCATCTGACTCATTGTTAATAATCTGAGTGTCATCACTGACAATTGATTCGGCCAGCATATGGTTGGTACGAATATTCACTACCAATATCTCTGGTGATTTATATATCTTTTTCATGTCTTCCGATATTTAGTATTAATAGAGTACTTTCTTTCCGTTCACAATATTGATGCCCTTCTGCAGCTTGCTGATACGCTGACCGGCAATGTTATAAATGGCAGCATTGTTAGCGTTCCCGTTAACGTTATCGATAGCGGTCGCATCCTCATCATCAAACATAAACTTGTATGCCTTTGCTCCAGCTGAAGCTGCAATATAGGCCTTGTTAGGCTTGATGTTGAAATTATACTTATAGAAGCCAGGGACACCATCTATCTTACCGAGTACAAGGTTATCACCATGTTCCATAGTAAAATATGTGCCGCTGAGGACATTTTCACCAGTATCAATATCATCTACATCAGCTATAGTTGCAGTAACACTTGTAGTGCTGGTTCCTCTAAGCAGAACCGGTGTTCCGGCAGGAATGCTCTTACCGTCAGTACCCAGCGGATTAAGATGAAGCCAACCATTTCCGTTATCAGTAAGAGTGTATGCACATACATCACCTTCTGGCAGTGTCACGTCAAATGGCAGATAGGTTGTACCATAAGTCTTGCCACCTACAGCATTGAGGGTAAGAGTTATGGATGTGGCATCTTCAATAGTCCATTGAGATGGGGCCGCATTATGTGTCCAAGGTACAATGCCATTAAGAGTATGTGTCGCCGTCCAATCTGCCTCATGGAAACAGCCCTCAGTTGCATCACCGCTGCCCGAAGCATTAGAATCCTTTATATAAACAATTTCAGGTGTACCATCAACAACAAACTTATATTGTACAGGATCACTATCACTTGCAGTGTAAACAGCGTCAGCCTCAGGTGTTCCCTGCACATTCAGTCCTTGTGTGGAAATTGTATATACACCTGTATTCAGTGAGGCAGACACCTTTGTTAATCTGATAACGGTGCTAAAATCCGTATCCTTATTAGCGGAAGTAATAGTGACCAGACCTGCCGTCTTTTCAGGCTGTCCACCTGTTAGCCCTTCAGACTTACCATACCCAATATAGTTACCTGAGTTATTATTCTTAATTCTATAACAACCACTTTCAGGCCAATTAAAGATTATAAAGCTCTTGAATGAATTATACAAATCAGTAAAATATTCAGTATATTGGGATTCTGTCATCTTTGGCATATTCTCAATCAAGCTATTTACTGTTGTTACGCTCGTTGACTTCACTCCAAAATACTTACCCGTTGACTCGCCAACATAATCAGCAAAATCTTCAAGTCCCTGTTGGCAGTAGTAAGAACGTGCTGTAAGTGTACGCTTATCTGTACCCTCAGAGTTACTTAAAGCCAATGTACTATTCCTGTTGAATAAATAATATCCTCCATATTGTATTTCGGCTCCTTCAGTTCCTTGAACAATTTTCCATTTATAATTACAGTTAGCATCAGTTCCAGAATACGGAGGATAATACCAACCAAGATTAGATTCTTCACCTTTACCTTTACTTGCAATCTTAAAACCGTCAATCGGATTACCAATGAAAGCCCACAAACCATCATCATTCTTCTGCACTTCATTTGTAAATGGGTATGGCGTACCAGTTGAGTTATATGACAACCACCCGCCACCTATATTTACATAAAACCAAATAGCATTTGCATAGCTATCAGAAATAGTAAAAGGACCATTCCATACAAGTGGAATAGACACTTCTGTAGTTTCTGCTGTAATTTTTGCAGGACTTGGCGTACCATAGCTGCAATAATCAGGCAAAGCACCTTCGCCCCATGCAAATTCTCCTGTGGGTGTATGACCAACATAATCTCTAAGGGTAACAGTTTTAGAACTTATTTCATTTCCATTACATGTAAGTTTATAGGTCACCCCTTCAACAGCCACTCTATCAAACATTGCAAGAGCATCCTTCGGATCAAAATCAACAGTCTCTACAATAGAATTACTATTACCATTATCAATGGTTGACCAGTTATTAATTACCACTGAAGAATTCCCATCGACATTGATATTACGATTACTTACATTTGTAAACTTAAAGAACCATGGATACGTAGCGTTCCCTGTTGAAGTAATACTTACTTGTTCGTTGCTAGTTGGCACTTCTGTTAATGTATTACTTGCAGTGAGGAACTTTTGAGCATTTACGCTATAGAGATAGTATTTGTCTGATTTATTAAGAATAGCTATTTGCTGAGTAGGAGACAAATACCTTATTCCATTTGCCTTTGCAGATGCAGTCAAAGAGGTCGCATTATTTGCAAATTGCCATGTAGCGCGTTGATTGGTAATAAGGTATGACTTATTATTTGATAAAGAACTTAGATCCGTAATACTAATAGGAGTTGCTTCATCAACCATAAACGTACTACCAGTGTTTGCGGCCCCCCATCGTTTAATTGTCCCATCAGATCTATGGTTTAAATAATTACCGGGAGTAACATATAAAGTAAAATATGCTTCAGCATCATTTCCATAAGTCCCAGGATCTCCATTTGCGACTTTAAAATTAACACTCTTACCAGATGCGCTTACCGTGCAGGGGTCATTATTATCAAGAGCAACTTCCTTGCCAGCACCAAGGCAGTATAATTGAAAACCATCTATAGGGTTACCTACAAATCCCCAATAATAATCAAATTGGTTAGCTGCAGGAATTGAGGTGGCGATTCTAGCGTTTCCTGAATTATTATATACATATTGGTTATTATAGCTGGTATGCATTCTAAGTTTATACCAATGAGTGATATCATCGAAACTCTCTGCATATTTAAATGCTGTCCAATCTACTGCTATATCTTTTGTCGTACCGAAATCAGCCACTGTAATAGTACCCGACGGCATTGTAGATTTATAACCTGCTGGTGCTGAATAAGGAAATTTATAGCCAGCCAATAGATTTCCTATTGTTTCTGAACTAACGACATTTCCATTAAACTTGTATTGATAAGTTATACTGCCAACGGTAGCTTCGACATCTGTTAACTCTGCTTTATAATATGGCCAATTATTTCCACAATCCCCTCCATAAGGATAATTACCATACGTTTCTGTATCTGTATTTAAAGCAATACGTCCGGAACGAACAGAATAGTATCCATTAGATGGAGAGTTACTCGACAAAAACATTAAATAGTAAGTTGTACCTCCAACTAATTGAAATGTTGAGAATGTATATGTCTCTAATTGGCCAGGATCATCGGTGGCTGGGGAAACATGGTTTGTAGAAACGGCGATAACATCATTTTCTCTAATTTTAGAAGAATTTGGCTTGACACGTGCTATAGCTACATAATTATCATTATTTCCATAGCCCGTCAATTGATGTAATTGTATCTGTGCTAATGAATATACATTTGATGTCGTTCCAAGCGTATGAATACCAAACCAACTTGCACTAGTTTGACCACCTTTTGATTTTGTCCATCCACTTAAAGATTCCCAAGTTGCTGCCCAGGCCCAACTGGAACATAGTGCCAATAAAGTAAATAAAAGAGATAATTTCTTTTTCATGGTTTATAATATAAGTAAAATTAATAATAGTCATTTAATGGGACCGCCTGCTATCGCGTATAATAGATTAAGGTTAATGCGAATAAGCGGAGGCCATACTTCACAGCGCAAAGATATACATAATTTTGCATTTACCCCCCCCCATTTGTTAAACTGTGTTAATCAGTGAAGAATTCGCCAAAATTGCAATAATGGGAGCACATTTTGGCACAAGAGAAAGGCCGTTTCGCTGACAGCAACATGCCGAGATGCTATTTGCTTTCTGATAGAACAAAAAAACGGGTACGTGTAGAATTTTACACATACCCGAAGATATTATTTAAGTAAGGGGAGAAAAGAATTTATCTTCTTCTCCTTGCTTTGCCGAAGAGGTCACGCATGCCGTCCAGGTCGAAGCCCAGAGAGAAGCGCATGGTCTGATCCAGAGGATTGGTCTGCGCGGTACTGAAGCAGTAAGCGGCATCGATAGTGAAGACGCTCATGTGGAAACCGGCACCTACGGTGAAGTACTTACGGTTACCCTTGTTCTCGGACTCGTGGTGATATCCGGCACGAAGCATGAAGCGGTCATTATAGGTATATTCGGCACCGAAGCTCCAGCGGATCTCCTGCATTTCCTCCTTGAATCCGCCAGGGGCATCACCAAAGCTCTTGAAGATACCGACAATGGGAGATACGTCATAATAGTCCTTCTGTACACGGTCCAGATAGTCGTTCTCTGCTTCGCCTTCCTGCTGCTTGGGATAGGTGGGAATCAGCAGCTTATTGGCATCAACGGAGAAACTGAACTTATTGTACTCGTTGATAGGAACGGTGAGGTTAAGACCCAGACGAAGGTTGGTGGGGATGAACTCGGAGTCATCTGAACCGCCGAATGAGATCTTACTGCCGATATTGCTGATATTGATACCCCAGCCGAGGCTGCACTCGCGGTTTCCCATCATAAAGTAGCCGAGGCGGTACATGGCGATGTCGGCTGCAAAGGCCTTGCCGGCGCTGCTCTCGGAGGTGTAGTCATATTTGATATCCGAGAAGATGAAACGCAGATTCACACCCATAGAGAAGGTCTGGCTAAGCATACGGCTGTAACCTACGTCAATGGCCATCTCATAGGGCTTGATGGTCATATCGCCTATACCGCCGCTGTAATCACCGATATACACCTCGCCAAGGCTGAAGTAGCGGAGTGAGGCCGAAACGGCTGAATAGTCACCGATGCGGTAGAAACCGGTGA
Organism: uncultured Bacteroidales bacterium; assembly: GCA_902775385.1. Taxonomy (GTDB): domain Bacteria; phylum Bacteroidota; class Bacteroidia; order Bacteroidales; family Bacteroidaceae; genus Physcousia. The sequence continues at coordinate 15,061 of CACYMI010000012.1, read as the reverse complement.
TATTGGCCAGGTTGATATCGCTTACAATCTTGCGCAACCAGGGGGTATAGCTGATACCGACACCGGCACGGGCCACATTGAAGGGATATTTGGCGGGATTCCAATACTGTGCGTATATATCAGCCTCGGTGGCTGCACCGATATCACCCATGGCACCGGCGCGGGCATCGGGTGCGATAGCCAATGAAGTTACACCATACTGTTCGGGATTGAAGACGTTCTTAGCATCCTGAGCCTTTACTGCCGTGATGCTGAGCAACACAGCCAATAGCAGAGTTATTTTGTTCATTTTAATCAATTGCATACAATTATAAAAACTCTGTTTTTGCTTATTTATTGTTCAAAATGATGATTTTTTGCGTTTTTGACACTTTCTTGCTTTCGCCGGCGCTCATTTGACAGCGATAGAAGTACACTCCGGTGAATAACTTGGCACCGGCATTGGTGCACAGATTCCAGGGGATAGTGTACAGTCCGCCAGAAGAGGTACCCTGTTCCTGATGATACCATACGCGCCGGCCTGAGAAGTCAAAGACCTCCAGCGTAAAGGTGCAGTCAGTACCGGCCAGGTCATAGGAGATGAGGAAGTTGGTACTGGTGCGGGCGGGATTCTGGCTGGCAGCCAGGCTGAATATATTGGGGGCTGCCTGGGGATCGACCGTAAAGTCAAGCGTGACGGCATTGGTATTGTTGAATACGTCCCATGCACGGAAGGTAAGGGTGTGAGGACCTTTCTCCAACTGGGGCAGCACATAGGATACCATACCGCGGGTAAAGTCTCCGAACTCCTGTACATAATGGCTGTTGAGGATATACGTCTTGCGGGCATCATTATCCACGCAGAGTTCCAGGTCATGGCCGATTCCGTTTCCGCTATAGCTGATACCGCTCTCGTCCTGCAACTTGGCCATGAAGAAGGGTGTGGCGTTGACGGTTGCTCCATTCTCGAACTCATCGGAATTGAGGGCGGCTAGGATTTCCGGACCCTTATCATCCGTTCCCGCTTCCTGCATACCGCTAAGCAGGAACCTTTCATTGTACCCGTTGGCCTCCATGCTGCGCTCATTGTTGAGGGCATAGAAGGAGAAACGGCCGGCCTTGTTGCTGTTGTTGATATCTACGGGAATGACAAACTCAACGGAGAATTTGCCGTTGACAATGCTGTCCTGGCTGGTATAGATGCCATTGCGGTCCTGGTAGGAGAATATCTTGTCGGCATTCTGATTGTTATGGCAGGTGACGGTTTCCTCATTGTCATACATACGGGCTGAGACGGTTCCGGTGAAGTCGGACTTCAGATTGCCGCTTCCGTCTGTCAGGTGTCCGTCCAGGCGTACACGCTGTCCGGCCTTGAGGGGAACGAAGGCGGTGGATGACAGGCTGATGCCGTTGATACTGTCCAATACGATGCGCTGCGGGGGATTACCGAATTCCAGAGACGGGTCGCCAAGCAGGGCATACTGTAGTTTGTTCTCGCGATAGATTGACTCCGTTTTACCGGTAATCAGAGCAGTCTTGGCCAGACGGATGGCATCGCCTACCCTATATCTGCGGCCTTGCAAATCCTTACCGAAGAGGTACTGCATGATGTAACGGTTCATGTAGAGGTTCTGGGTGGCATAGACGGTACGCGCTGTTCCGTAGAAGGCCATGGCACCGCCATTGGGATTCAGAACGGCAGTCTCACCGATATTCTCAGCCAGCCCGTCGAAGGGGGATGTGTCACACGCTGCCGTTATCCAGAGACCCAGCTTATTACCGCATGGCTCGGCAAAGTCATTCATACGGAGCACAAACTCATGGCTCATACCGTAAGGGGCTGCATGACCCACATAATTGAATATGGCGGCTCCATTACTCATGGCCCGCTTGATATCCTGGGTACATGCGGGATAAGAGAGGTTGCTGCCTGTGCTTTCTATCTTATAGGCATCCCACATGATCTTACGGACTTCCATCTCAGGACTGGTACGCTTGACCTGTTCGGCAACGTCGTCAGCATAGATCATGTGCTGGTTATTGTCACCGTCATCTCCCAGGAAGTACATGAGATTCTTCCAGTTTCCGGCATTCTCGCGGCTGAGGTAAGCAATGGTCTTGTCCACCATGACACGGGCATTTGCCTCGGATGTTACGGGGAAACGGCCTACACCCAAGTCGGGCTTTTCGCTAAGGACATTGGCTCCCTCACCGTCATCCAGCAAACCGAAGTAATCCTCCATCACGTAACTCTTGGTATCACTGAAACTATTCTCGCTGGGATAGCAGAGCAGGTAGTCATTGGGAGAAAACTTCCGCCACTGCATGCTGAGCATGCGGTTGTCCCATGCCGCATCACCGAAGAGAAGAAGATACCTGGGAGCGTCGTCCTTGTTCTGGGCTCTGTCATAGAGCATCTTCATGAGGCGACGGTAAGCTGTGGCATCGGGGGTTCCGCTGGAGAACTCGTTATACACCTGGTCAGCACGGACAATGACACACCGGATTCCGTCATACTGTGTGTGGGCATCAGCCAGACGCTGTGCCTGATCCAGTAATTTTCCGCTGGCAGGGATGATAATAACCATATCCACGCTGTCAATGGCATGGAGGTCCTGATTCTTAATTGTTCCTACAACGGACGGCTCGGGGAAGGCATAGTTCTCCTCAAAGGCTACATACTGACGTGTGGGATCAGCAACGGTGACTGAGTAAACACCGCCCTGCTGAGTTCCCTCAACCAGTGTTGCCGGTTCACCGGGACGACCCAGGCGCATGACCTTGAGGCCTGTTCCCTGGATATCAAAGCGGCTGCCGGCGGCGGGCTTCTGCGTAAAGGCTACAAAGCCGGACACAGGCTTCAGTTTCCTGTAGTACGAGAGGGACAGATAATCCAGGCGGGCATTATTGCCTGCCGTGGAGGTAAGGCGAACTGTCCAACTGTTTACCGGGGGCAAAGTGTTCAGACTGTAGTTGGCGGTTGCAGTTGTTCCGTAGGTGTATATATCCGCGGGCGCTTGCAGTGTCATAGTACCCTTCTGGGTTCCGTTAACGGTGGTGGTGACCTTGGTGGATACGCTGTTATAGGCAGAGAATACTACGGTAAGATTCTGTGCACTGTCAAGATCCAGAGTCTGCAGGCTATAAGAATGGGTATTGGTATTGACGTAGTTGGTAGCTTCGAACAGGCTGCGTCCGCCATGATACCAGGCATACTCGTCCTTCTCATAAAGCACATGGTCTGTAAAGTTGGTATAAACGGTATCGCATTTTCCTGTATAAGAAGGCTCTGTTCCTATGGAGGCTGCGTCCTCGCTCTCCTCGGTCAGGAAATAGCAGGCTTCATTGGCATAGAAGTTGACAATGCGGGTGTTACCGTTCCAGGAGAGCAGACCGTTACCCCAGAAGAGCCAGGCATCCTGCTTCTGACTGTAATAGAGGGGAACCTCTACCATATCGTCATACTCGGCTCCTGTAAAGAGAACCTGGTTCTGTAAATGGCCGCCATAGCCATAGAGGTGTACTTTGGCGGGATTGGAGAAGCCCATATTCTTGAGCGCGGAACGGGTCAGACGGTACATTCCGTCATGGGTAATGGATATTTTTACCCAACGGCCACTCTGTAGCTTGGAATGACTGGCATAACGTTCCTTGACGGCAGCAGGAGCCCGAAGTTGCTGACGCTTAGGGGTGACATTGATGGTTATCTGGGCACTGATAAGCTTCAGATAGGTATTGCCACGGCGGATGATGGGAACGAAGGCAATATCCAGCAGGCCCTCTCCGCGGGATATTCCCACATAGGATTCTACCTGGACACTCTCGTGAATCAGGCTGTCGAACTTCAGGACGACCTCTGTCTCACGGGCCGTAAGGGGTGCATACTCGGGGTACTCCACTGCAACGTTATATTGGTACATGGAATAGTCGGACTGAAGGGGGACTACCTCAGTATATACAGGAAGTACGGAGTCTATCTTCAGTTCGTTCCAGTTTAGCGTGGTGATATCCAATTTGCCTGTCTGCTGGGCCATAAGCGGCAAGCAGGCAAAGATTGTGAGTATATAGCATATAACCTGTTTCATGGGCTAACTATGTTACTTGACATTGAATTCCAAAACCTTTCTGCCCTCAAGGTATCCCTCAAGGTGGTCGTCGATGTGTACCGGTCCTACCCCGACGGGGGTTCCGGTATAGATGATGTCGCCGGTCTTTAGCGTGAAGAACTGACTGATGAAGCTGACAATCCTGTCAACGCTGTGTATCATGTCGCCGGTGAACCCGCTCTGAACGGTCCTTCCGTTTATATCCAGGTGAAAATGCAGTTGCCGCACATCACCCAACGTCTTGACGGACTGCCATTCACCAACGACAGCACTTCCGTCGAATCCTTTACAGAGGTCCCAGGGCAGGCCTTTCCGACGCAGGGACTGCTGCATGTCACGGGCTGTGAAGTCTATTCCCACAGAGACTTCGTCATAATAACGGTGGGCAAAACGTTCAGGGATACTACGTCCCAGATGGTTGATGCGCACCACCAGTTCGGTCTCGTAATCGCACTGCTGGGTATAGGCAGGGATAAAGAATGGCTTGCCGCCCGTAAGCAGGGAGGAGTCTGCCTTGGTAAAAACAACAGGTTCCTCTATATTTAATAACGTACCATGAAGCTCTTTATTGTGCTCCAGGTAGTTCATTCCTATCCCAAATATCTTCATTTTGCCGTAATATACGTTTTTTGCATGACAAAGGTATAAAAAAAAGTGAACCAATCATACGAATGGTTCACTCTTTTTATGTAAAAATTCCAGTTCGTGGCTGAAATTATTCAGCACGAAGTGTGAAACGCTTGAAATCTGTGACAACCAGATCCTTATCCACTGACTGCAGGTAAGAAGCTACGGTGAAGTTCTTGTCCCAGATGTACTCCTGGCTCATGAGACAGTTCTCCTTGAGGAACTTGTTCAGACGGCCCTTGGCGATGTTCTGAATCATTGCCTCGTTCAGGTTGGCAGCCTTCTCAGCGCTTACCTCAGCGATGATCTTCTTAACGGCAGCAACGTCCTCGGCTGTAATCCAGCCCTTGGTCTGATTGCTCTCCATGTGATCCTCTGAGTCGAAGTGTGCGGGGTTGTAACCAGCCTTCTTGATGGCAGCCTCAACAGCCTTCTGTACCTGCTCTGCCTTGGTCTTCTCGATAGCTACGGCAATCTCGTTGTCCTTAACAGACTGGGGAACACCTGTCTCATCAATAGCTACGGGAGCAGCACTGGCAATCTGCATGGCGATGTTCTTGCCTACAGTCTCGTCAGCAACGGCCTTGTTCAGAGCCAGCATGGTGCAGAGACCATTGCGGTTCATGTGGTTGTAAGTAAAGATATTCTCAGACTCGATGTAGCAGTAGCCGTCCAGCTCCATCTTCTCACCGGTTACACCGCTGCGCTCTGTAACGGCATCTGCTACAGTTACATCGCCCAGAGGCAGCGCCTTAACCTCGTCCAGAGACTTGGCCTTGGCAGCAACAGCAGCGTTCAGGATGTTCTGGGTAAGAGCTACAAAGTCGGCATTGTTGGCAACGAAGTCGGTCTCACACTTCAAGGCGATGATAGCACCGAAACCGTTCTCGGCCTTAACCAACACACAACCCTCGGCAGCCTCGCGATCACTACGCTTAGCAGCTACGGCAGCACCCTTCTTACGCAGGTATGCAACAGCACCGTCCATGTCGTCAGACTCAGCCAAAGCCTTCTTACAGTCAGCCAAGCCGGCACCGGTCATTTCACGGAGCTTCTTAATATCTGTCATTGTAACGTCCATAGTACGTCTTTTCTTTTTAAAATGATTGGTGAATAGAATAATTACTCAGCAGCCTCCTCAGCAGGAGCCTCGGTAGTCTCTTCAGCGGGAGCCTCGGTAACTTCCTCGGCAGCATCCTTGGCAGCAGCCTTCTTGCGGGCACGCTTTACAACGGGCTGATCGTCCTGCTCAGCAGCAGCCTCGCTGTCAGCCTTCTCAGCCTTACGCTCTTCAAGACCCTCGCTGATGGCAGCGCAGCAGGCATCCAGGATAACCTCAACACTCTTGCTTGCGTCATCGTTAGCGGGAATTATGAAGTCGATGTTGTCAGGATTAGAGTTGGTGTCAACAATACCGAACACGGGGATACCCAGACGGTTTGCCTCACGAACAGCAATCTGCTCCTTCAGAACGTCAACTACAAAAAGGGCGGCGGGCAGACGGGTCAGGTCGGCGATAGAACCGAGGTTCTTCTCCAACTTGGCACGCTGACGCTGTACCTGCAGGATCTCACGCTTAGACAAGTTGCTGAATGTTCCGTCAGCTGTCAGCTTGTCAATATTGGCCATTTTCTTAACTGCCTTACGGATGGTGGGGAAGTTGGTCAGCATACCGCCGGGCCAACGCTCGATTACGTAGGGCATATTCACAGATGCGGCCTTGTCGGCAACAATCTGCTTAGCTTGCTTCTTAGTAGCTACAAAAAGAATCTTCTTACCGCTCTTGGCAATCTGCTTCATAGCCTCAGCGGCCTCATCGACCTTGGCAACAGTCTTGTGCAGATCAATTATATGAATACCATTGCGCTCCATGAAAATATAGGGAGCCATAGCGGGATTCCACTTTCTCTTCAGGTGACCGAAATGACAACCGGCCTCCAACAGTGTATCAAAATTTGTTCTAGACATAGTCTTTGTACTTTTGTTTTTTTGTTTACTTTCCTTTTAATTCTTTCTCTTCGTTAGAATCAATCTGCGAGTAGTCCACCCGATTATACCTTATATATTATATAGGAGTCACGCAGATTTAGATGCTAAACTATGCGGCGTTTCTAACCATCCGGCAAACAATATTAACGCTTGCTGAACTGGAAACGACGACGTGCCTTTGGACGACCCGGCTTCTTACGCTCAACCTCACGGCTGTCACGAGTCATGAAGCCTTCAGCACGAAGTGCCTTCTTGTCCTCCGCATTAATCTTGACAAGGGCGCGGGCAATAGCCAGACGCAGTGCCTGAGACTGACCGGTAAAACCACCTCCGAAGATGGTAACCTTAATATCATACTTCTCGGCTGCATCCAACAGGTTCAGAGGCTGCTTTACCACGAACTGCAGGATGGGGCTGGGGAAATACTCTGTAAGATCTCTTTTGTTGATAGTAATCTTGCCAGTACCTTCAGCAACATATACGCGAGCCACGGCACTCTTGCGGCGACCCAATGCGTTTGCAATATATTTAACTTCCATCTCTTACTATTATTTATACAGGTTAATATCAATTGCCTTGGGGCTCTGTGCCTGCTGCTTGTGCTCTGCACCCTCGTAGATGTACAGGTTGTTCAGCAGACGGTCTGCCAGCTTATTCTTGGGGAGCATACCCTTTACGGTCTTGCGCAACAGCTTGTCTGCACCGTTGGGCTTAGCCAGGATGCTGGCGGGAGTTGCCTCACGCTGACCACCGGGATAACCAGTGTAAGAATAATAGATACGGTCTGTCATCTTCTTGCCGGTCAGACGAATCTTCTCAGCGTTGATGATGATTACGTTGTCGCCACAGTCTACATTGGGAGTAAACTCGGGCTTGTACTTACCTCTCAGCAATTTTGCCACCTTAGTACAGAGGCGACCCAGAATCTGGTCTGTAGCATCTACTACAACCCATTCCTTCTTGGCGGTAGCCTTGTTGATAGAGATGGTCTTGTAACTCAAAGTGTCCATTCTTTGTTTTTTCTTTTTGTTTTTAACTACTAATTCACTGTCTTTCTGCATGTTTCACGAACTGCCGTGTCTGGCCAAAGAACAGGCTATTCCCACATGCACGGAAGGCTTATTAAGCCCACCTTGATAATAATCGGCGTGCAAAGGTACAACTTTTTCCTAAACTGGCAAACCATCTGCCTTCTTTTTTAAGAAAAAAGTGCGCCTTTGCACGCCGAAGTCCCCTTTAGGGGAAGTATTTCTATCTCTATTACTTCAGAATTTCCGCAATTACCTCTTCAGCAGCAAGCAGTTTCTGCTCGCCGGTAATCATATTCTTGAGCATTACCTTACCCTCTGCCATTTCTGATTCACCGGCTATGGCCACATAGGGGATGTTCCTGGCATTGGCATATTGCATCTGTTTTTTCATCTTGACACTGTCAGGATAGATTTCGGTACGGATTCCTGCCTGACGGGCCCTGGCGGCAATTGGAAGGCAGTAGTCGGCTTCGGCCTGACCGAAGTTGACAAAAAGCAACTGTGTAGCCGTTGTCACCTCCTCGGGGTAGAGTTCCAACTGGTTCAGCACATCATAGATTCGGTCGGCTCCAAAGGAGATTCCCACACCGCTGATGCCTGGCATTCCGAAGATTCCGGTCAGGTTGTCATAACGTCCTCCGCCAGTGATACTGCCTATCTGGACATCAAGGGCTTTCACCTCAAATATACAGCCTGTATAGTAGTTGAGTCCGCGGGCCAGGGTAAGATCGAGTTCAAGTTGAGAGGTCAGTGTTGAGAGTTTAGACAGAACATACTCCACCTCATCCAGACCATTCTGACCGACTTCGATACCGGCCAGCACCTGACGCATGGTGGCTATCTTCTCTGTATTGGAACCGCTCAGGCTGATAATGGGCTGAAGCTTCTCAACCTGAGCCTCCGACAATCCATTCTCCAACAACTCGGCATTCACGTTCTCCAAGCCAATCTTGTCCAACTTGTCGATAGCCACGGTAATATCAACAATCTTATCGGCAGCGCCTATCATCTCCGCTATGCCGGAAAGAATCTTTCTGTTGTTAATCTTAATGCAGACACGAATGCCGAAACGTTGGAATACCGTATCCACAATCTGCATCAACTCCACCTCGTTCAGCAGACTGTCGCTACCTACCACATCAGCATCACACTGATAGAATTCGCGATAACGGCCCTTCTGGGGTCTGTCGGCACGCCAAACGGGCTGAATCTGGTAACGGCGGAAAGGAAGGGTCAGTTCCTCACGGTGCTGTACCACATAACGGGCAAAGGGTACAGTAAGGTCATAACGCAGGCCTTTCTCGCACAACTGGGCTGCCAAGTGGCCTGTAGCTCCATGACTGATATCCTCACCGCTGATTCCCTTCAGAAAATCACCGCTATTAAGAATCTTGAAGAGCAGTTTATCGCCTTCCTCGCCATACTTGCCCATAAGGGTTCCCAGATTCTCCATCGCAGGAGTCTCAATCTGCTGAAAGCCATACAGGGCATATACCTGACGGATGGTATTGAAAATGTAATTACGACAGGCCATCTCCTGAGGGCCGAAGTCACGAGTACCTTTGGGTATACTGGGTTTTTGTGCCATTTTTGTAGTCTCTTTTTTTGCGGCTGCAAAGATACGAATTAAAAGTGAAAGGTAAAAGGTGAAAGGTGAAAAATCATTGAAAAGCAGAAAATGGAAAAGGGAAAAGGGAAAAATATGGATTATGAATAGTTTTTTTTGAATTTTGAATATTGAATTTTGAATTTATGGCATACCTTTGCAGGGAAAAAGTCTGAACAGAATGAATATTACCGATAAAAAGATACTTAACGCCACACAGCTCCAGAGAACAAAGGAGATGAAGCGCCTGGCTGAGACAAAGCTCAGCAACATTGAGGGAAACCTGGAGCAACTGCGTAAACAGCAGATTTTCCTACGCAGATACAATAAGCTGAAACTGGATCTGAAGCAGGAAAAGGCAAGACTCTTTGAACTGAACAAGCAGCAGGCCTCAATGGCTGATGATATCCGCCAGCTGGAGCGTTACCAGATGTGCGAGGCTATCCAGGGAACATTTCAGCGGGTAAACATACTGGAGAAACTTACCAGCGAGAACAATCGCAGCCTGAGCATACTTAGGCGTGAAGGCGACGAACTGAACCAATCATGGAGTAGGCAGGAGAAACTGCAGGCGCAGATGCAAAGTCAGAGAAGAAGTGCGGAAGAGAGACATCATGTGACCTTGGACAATATCTTCCATGCCCTGACACTTCAGGGATTTACCCAGGCCAGTGAGGCTGAGATAGAGAATCTGGCCAATCTGACTGAGAAGGCAACGCAGCAAATGCGGAGGCTGGAAAACAATACGGCTGAGGTAAAACAGAAAATAGATGACCTGACGGACGAGCTGGCACAGAACCGGGCCAAGCGTCAGGGAATGGAAATACATGAGTCAACGGTTAAACATGCCGAGAGAATCCTTCTTCTATTAGACAACCTGCAGGATATCGAGGAACAGCAGCAGCGGACGAAGACACTGCAAACGGAGAGTCTGCAGAAACAGGAAGAGGAGAACAGAATGCTGGAGAAGGTGTTCAGCCAGTACCAGGAGGTGACATCGGCAATGGAAGCCATGGAGGGCGAGCTGCAGACACATAAGTCCAATATCCTGGGGCAGGACAGCTACAAGTTGCAGGAACGTGCCATGCAACTGAAGAGCCTGAAGCAGATGCTAATCTCCGCTCAGTCCCTATGGCACCGGATTTCAATAGGATACAGGAGTATTGAGGAGAAGGTCAGGACACAGAATGAGTTGCGCCTTCACATCGAAAACACGGATCGAAACATCAGTGAAATGGAAACTGCGGTAGGAAAGCTGTCCCGTCTATGCCATGAAAAAGAACATACATACCTTCTGAGCAAAGGACAGAACATCATCCAGCTGAGAGCCGACCTGAAGGAAGGGGTAAGCTGCTCCGTCTGCGGAGCCACACATCATCCCTACCATAGCGACACCATGCTGGATCAAAGCAAGCTCATAGGCGAGTTCAAGACGGACTATGAACTGCTGTCGGCAGAACTGCAGGGCAAGCGGAAACTGCTGGACGAGTTGCGCCTGGACCTGGCGGAAAGCAAGGGCAGACAGTTCTCGGAGGAGAGTTCACTGAATGCCATGCGTATCCGACAGAACGACGATGTTAAGGAATGGGGTATCTATGCCTCACTGGACCCTTCTTTCAAGGACTGCTCGCCCAGCACTAACCTGGATGCGAGAATGACCCTGATCAGGCACATGATAGAGAGTACCGGCAATGATGCCGAGGACGCTCAGAAAGAGTTGGACACCTTCAACTACCACATGTTACAGATTAGCAGACTGAGTGAGCAGATACAGGCGCTGGACATACAGAAGAAAAACCTGAGCGTCCGCCTGAGCGAAGTTAACACTGCCTGCCAGGTAAGAGTAGGTCAGGTGGATAGGGTGTTGGACATGATTGACAAGGAAAGCATCCGGTTCAGCGAGATATACCACCATCTGGAGGAAAACCTTACCATTAAAGACTGGAAAGGTATCTGGGACTACAATCAGGAAGGCCTGCGCGAACAGATTATCACTCTGAGGAATAACTGGGATGCCCTCAACAGGGAAATTGACAGGGAGCAGCAGGAGTTGGAACTCCTGAAGGCCCAGTATGAGGTGCTGCAGGAACAGCAGAAAAGTTTCAGGTTTTATCTGGAAATGGTCAAAAACCGTACAGAAGACCGCAAGAACCAGATAGAGGAGAGTAACAAGGCTATCCGTCAGTCAACTGGGGAGAGCGGTCCAAAACTACTGTATAACGAGATACACCACCAGATGACCAGCGCCCGGCAGGCAGAAGAGACGGAGCTGGAGAGAACCACCAAGATACTGCATGACATTGACTACCTGAGAGGACGCAATGAGTTCCATGTCATGTTCGGAAAGGAACTGAGTGAGGAACTGAGCCGGGAACGCTCGCGTCTGGACTTGTGGATACGCAACTTCAACATGCACCACCCGCCCGTACAATATGCCGAGCTACAGGAGATATTCAATGAGGAGAAGGACTGGGAGAGCATCCGCTCCGTCATTCTGAATGTACAGCGTGATGTTGCAGTATGCCAGTCCCGGGTTGATGACCTGAACAGCCGGCTCCTGTCCTTACAGGCTGACGGGAACTACCATAACGCCGATGACGAGACGGTTCAGGAGTCCCTGGCGGCACAGCTGGAAAGCCTGGAATCCAAACGGAATGAGATCTCAATGCAGATAGCCCGTCTGAGTGTGGCGCTGGAGGATCATGAGAAGGCTGTCCACTCAGCCAACAACTCGGCATCGGATCAGGAATCCGAGCCGGAGGTGTACTGAATGATTACCGGAAGAAACACAGGACCGTAGGTAGCGCACTTGTACTCCCCTATTCCATTGATATTGCCAAAGGCCTGCAGGGTAGTAGGCTTATAGGTAGCCAATTGATGAAGCACCTTATCGGACATAATCACGAACGGAGGCTCGCCTTTCTGCTGGGCCAGTCTCAGACGCACGAGTCTCAAGGCCTCGAACAGTTCTTTATCCTCCTCTGGCCCGTTCATCATGAAATTCCACAGCCCTGGCAGTAACTCTTTCTGCCGGGGTTGCCTCTTTTTGCCCTTTGGCGGCTGTACCTCGCGCCTTATCACCACCAGCATAGCCTGACGCTTTCCGTAAAGAACCTGCTTCCCAAGTTCGGTTATACGCAGATGATTATGCTGATCGTACATAACCTCTACAAATCCCATCTGCAGCATCTGCAGCATGTAGTCCTTCCAGTCTCTGACAGGAACGGCCCGTCCCACTCCAAAGGTTTTCAGCCCGTGATACCGGTTATGGTTCACCTCGTCGGAAAGAATCCCGCAGAGGATATCAATGCAGGTATGCATGGAAATCATCTGATTGGCACGCATAATGGCACTGAGCGCCATTTGAACATATTGCGTACCGTCAAAGAGCTGGGGCGGATGCTGGCAAATGTCACAATTATGACAATCCGTTGCTGTCTCCTGACCAAAGTAGTTCAGCAGGATACGCCTGCGACACACACTGGCCTCGGCATATTCACGCATTCGGCTCAGGCGTTCCATATTGATATCCTGCTGGCCGCTCGACCGGGCAAACCTGGTAAGCTGTATGATATCCTGGACATTATAGAACAACAAAGTGTCGGCCGGTGCTCCGTCCCGACCGGCACGTCCTATCTCCTGATAGTAATTCTCAATGCTCTTGGGCAGATTATAATGGATTACGAAACGCACATTCCCCTTATTAATACCCATGCCGAAGGCAATGGTAGCGCAAACCACCTGCACTCTGTCATTGAGGAAATCCTCCTGCGCCCTGTTACGGTCCAACAATGACAAACCGGCGTGATAGACAGCGGCCTCTATATGATGTGCCCGAAGGAAAGCCGCTACGGATTCTGTATTCTTCTTGCTAAGGCAATAGATGATACCCGATTCGTTCCTGTGTGACTCCAGGAAATGCAGGATTGCCATGCGTTTCTCATATGAGTCCAGGCCGTGTCTGACATCCAGGCTCAGGTTAGGGCGGTCAAAGCTTCCAATGAAAACCTGTGCGTCCGGGATGTTCAGCTGATTCAGGATGTCAAAGCGTGTTACCTTGTCAGCTGTGGCGGTGAGAGCGATAATGGGAACCTGAGGGAAGGTCTGCCGGAGAATGCCCAATTCATTGTACTCGGGCCTGAAATCATGCCCCCATTGCGATATGCAGTGCGCCTCATCCACCGCAATGAGCGAGATACGTATGGAGCGAAGCAGGCGCGGAAGTTCCAGCATCAGACGCTCAGGGGAAAGAAACAGAAGTTTCACATGTCCGTCCTGACATTCACGCTGCAGGGTCAACATGTCCTGTTCTCCCTCGCTGCTGTTCAATGCCACAGCCTGTATGCCATTGCTGCGAAGCTGGCTTACCTGGTCATGCATCAAGGAAATTAACGGGGATATTACAATGGCCGTACCCTCCATCATCAGGGCCGGCAACTGATAGCAAAGACTCTTTCCTCCACCCGTCGGCATCAGCACAAGAGCGGAACGTCCATGCATGACAGTCTCTATAATCTCACGCTGGTAAGGACGAAAACTATCATATCCGAAATACCGTTTCAGTACATTTAACATATATATGGTAAAAAAAATCGCACAAAATTATCATTTTTTTTGCTAAAATTACATTTTTAATAAAACTAATTTGTATTTTTGCAGCGAAAATCCTTCAAGAAGAAACAATGGCAAAGTACAATTTAACTGAAAAGAAGCAAAAGACACCTCTTTACAGGTCATTGCTTAAAATGGAGACCGTAGATGAAATTTACCAACAGATTATGGCAAAGTTCATTGTTGAGAAGAAATATCGTGACTGCAATTACTCTGCCAAGAAGATGGCCGAGGAACTGAACACGAACGTCAGATACATCAGTGCCATTGTTAATCTGCGCTACCAGGACAACTACTCCCAGATGGTAAATGAGTTCCGTATCAAGGAGGCAATGTATATGCTCAAGGACCGCCGCTATCTGAATATGACAGTAGAGGATATCGCCCTGGCTGTGGGATTCCAGAACAGACAATGCTTCTACGTTGCCTTCTACAAGCGTCTGGGTATCACTCCGCGTGAATACAGAACCAGTAATATGGAGATGCTTCAGGAGAAGTTGGACTTAAAGAAAAACCGGAAAAACAAGAAAAAGGAAAACGAGAAGAAAGAAAAGAAGGATGCTGGCACAAAGTGATTTTACATTCCAGGTTGAACGCTTTGCCGACATTCAACTTCTTCGCTATCAAGTTCCCGGATTCAGAGAACTGACCCTACGTCAGAAACTCCTCATATACCACCTGAGCAGGGCGGCACTGCTGGGGCGTGATATCCTATGGGACCAGAACGGTGCCTGCAATCTTCGTTTGCGCAAGGTACTGGAAACCATTTACATGCATTATCAGGGAGACAGGAGCAGCAAGGATTTTCAGCAATTCACCACCTACCTGAAACGCGTCTGGTTCAGCAATGGAATTCATCATCATTACGGATACCAGAAGTTCATACCCGGTTTTTCTGAGCAGTTCCTCATAAATGCCGCCAGGGAATCAGGCCTTGACGCAACTGACCTGATACCCATAATCTTCGACCCGTCAATTCTGAGCAAACGAGTGAACCAGGCACATGGTGAAGACCTGCTTCTCACCTCTGCCAGCAATTACTATCAGGACGGCATCACTCAGGCTGAGGCTGAGGACTTCTATGCCCGCCAGAAAGAACAGGGAGATCAGGA
>CACYMI010000011.1 GCA_902775385.1 uncultured Bacteroidales bacterium | reverse complement strand
TCGCTCTCCCATCCGCGAGGGAAGCCCATGGCGGTGACGTCGATGGACGGGTAAGCGGCGAGCAGGGCATCGACCTTCGCCTTCATGTCGTTGTTGGGCGAAATGATGTTGAGGAAATACTTGATGATGCAAAGGTCAAAGTAAATGCGAAGCGTGTCCGTCGGCAAGGTGATCCAACTGCCCGTCATGCGGTTGGGGAGCATCGGACGGATGGTGTTCTGCTTGTTCCATACACGGGCATGGTGGCAGCAGGAGTTGCGCGTTAGGGTGACGATGGTGAGCCACGACTCGAAGGGGGCTACTTGCAGGCCGAACTTGCGGGCAATGCTCTTCTTGATGCGCGGGGTCTTGATGTTGCTGAAGATGTTGGTGATGACACCGAAGGGTAGCACTTCGGCCAATATCCAAGCGGGCGGATAGGCATTGGAATAGGTCTGCTTGAAGTGGACGATGAAGTCTTCGCGTGAACGGTGAAGCTCTGCGTCTATCAAGTCCATCGTGTGACGGAACTTTGCGGCATCGATGAAATTGCTGCCGTCGGTCATCCAGAAGGGATTGCCTGTCATGTCGCTGCCGATGTTGACGATGGCGCTGCGCACGGCCACCTCAATCTTTTCTATCTCATTGAAGATGAGCAAGCGTAGTTTCTTGTCGAAGCGGTAGAGCATCATCACATGACCGAACGTAGTGTTCGGTTTATAGCGATGTTGATCCTTTGGCATCTGTAGCAAAGGATACATATAGGCTGACAAGCGATAATAGCCTATATATTCGAGATAACTCTCAGCCTTGGCAGTATCTGTAACTGTCAATCCTCTTGACTGCAAGAGACTGACAAGGTCGTGCGCACTGGTGTACGGCTTTTGGAATGGGATTCTGTTGCTCATTGTATAAAAACAAAACGACCCGCACATTTGAGCATCGTTGAGAGGCTTGGCGGGTTCTGGTGGTGCAAAGGTACTGCTTTTATTTGAAATAGCCAAACTTTTTTGAAGAAACAGAATAAAAGTTGCCTAAGAAATCCCCTTTTTGCCTCAAAGTGTTACCACATCCTTTCTTTTCCCTACCTTTTTGAATTAATATGAACCAAAGATTACCTGTCTGGCGACACATAAACATTAGATAATCCGTTAACACTCGACAAAGCAAAAGTAAACTATTGTTTTGCTCTCGCTTAATCACGGATTTGGCACGATTGACAATCAGAAATGCTGTCCATAGTTGACTTTGAATTATTAACCGTCGTTGAATCCCAGATACTTTGAGAATCCGAGATTCAACTGCGGTACAAGAAACCTGGTTTTATTCAATTTTCGTGCAATTGGCAAAGCCTTAAAATGACCTCCTGTTGTCAGCCAGACTTAGCAAACGGCAAAATGGCCACAAAATTAAAGGTTAAATAATCTTAACGAAATGTTAAATATTACACACCTTTGAAGGCTGGTTTTGCTCTGCAAAACTTTTAGATTTCCCATTTTTTGCTATTGCACTTTTTTGTACCGTTTAATTTTGGTGGTATCGTATTTCTATCTGTATTTCAGTTACTTGCAAAAGCTTAAAACACTTCCACATGAATTCTTCACCAAGTGCGAGCCAACACAGAAGATTTGGTATTATCAGGTAGATAAGCACTTCACCAAGACGCAGCCCCTGACCGAGGCTGATATGGAGGAATTCCTGACCTTACAGAAGACTCAGGGAGAAAGCGAACACTCGTGGACACTCGATGTCAGCACCCTTGATGATGCTTGCGACCTCAGCGTGAAGAATCCGAACAAGGTAGAGGAAGTTGATGAGTGCACACCCAGCGAGATTGCGCAGAGCATCTTTGACCTCAATAGCGAGAATCAGACTCTTATTAACGAATTCATGGAGATGGTGAAATGAAAGAAAGCTGGGGTAAAAATAGAATAGATGAGGTGTGCTCCATTGCCAGAGGAGGTTCCCCAAGACCCATCAAGGACTATATCACCAATGATCCCAATGGTCTTAATTGGATTAAAATTGGTGATACTGACATGGGGGGTAAATACATTTATAGTACTAAAGAAAAGATTAAACCTGAAGGTCTAAAGAAAAGTCGTTGTGTAGATGAGAATGAATTTCTTCTTTCCAACTCTATGAGTTTTGGACGGCCATACATATTAAAATCCAACGGTTGCATTCATGACGGATGGCTAGTATTAAGAGACTATCAGAAATATTTGAATATTGATTTCTTTTTCTATGCGTTATCATCTGAATATGTTCAAAGGCAGTTCCGTATGAAAGCGCAAGGTAGCATAGTTAACAATTTAAACACGGATAGGGTCGCATCAGTCACAATCCCCGTACCTCCTCTCTCCGAGCAGCAATCCATCGTTGAAACTCTCGACTCTCTCAAATCCAAGGTTGACCGCCTCCAAGAGAACTTCGACAAGATTTCTCAGGAGTGCGACGCATTGAAACAAGCAATATTACGACAGGTATTTGAATAGGAGAATGCAACAGTTACTTATTATCATAATGGCCGTAGGCCCTCAGTACAAGCACAACCACCTCTTCCTTGAAGATGCGGTAAACCAAACGGTGCTTCTTTGTGTATTCAATCTTATACATAAGGCTCAGAGGCTATTCAGGAAATCATGCAATGCTTCCACCGAATCAATATGGTGTGTTTTGCCCTGCCGGTACTCTTCTTCGCCCTTCTCGATACTGGCAAAGAACTCTTCTTTACTGATTTCCGTAGGGTCTTTCTTTTCAGCTACCAACTTGCGCAAGTATTTTGCAGCACGCTTTAGCAAATTCTCATCTTCTGCAATGATGCTCATGTTTCGGAGAATCTCGGCATTAAGTTGCATTGTAGTCATACCTTCATACTTTTATTCTTACTGCAAAAATATGTATAAATTCTGAAATAACGAAATAAAAACAGAAAACAATACAATTGTATGAACGAAGCGCAGACACGATTTAACAAGATAGACCCCATGCTGATGGATGCCGGCTGGGGTATTGTTCCGGGAAGTAAGATTCTGGTGGAACAGAGTGCTTATATTGCGCCTGGTCGTATCACAACAACTGTATAGTTAAAAAGTTAAAGAGCTAAGGAGGTTTAAGGGGTTTAAGAGAAGTTAACGTTGACGTTATCGTTGACGTCCTAGCCACGGCTGGGTTACTATCCTCTTGCCCCTTGCCCCCAAGATACTTGAGGAAGAGGAACTGAATGCCCCCTCTTCTATGATTGAATTGTTAAATAAGATAAAATTAGGGACTACTAAACACAAAAAAGTTTTAGCTGTCTTCCCTTCTATCTTTTTTTGTTATTATCTTTGCGGCAACTAGACTATAAAGACTTTTTTTTATTTTAAAACTAAACTAGTATGAAAACAGAAAAGTATGAGAAGTCATCCATGGAGATGGTAGCGTTGAAACATCAAAACACGGGGACATGAATCTAAGGATACTAACAACCGCTAAAGGAGTTAGAGGAAGTTAAAAGAGGAAGTTAACTCGTTACGCTCGTGGAAGTTAAAAGGACGATACCGAACAGGTGCAGAACAACAAAGCTCCCTCCCTCACGGGAGGGCCGGGGAGGGTCTTTTAAAACTCTACCGCCTGACCTATGACCTGGGTGTTGACCTGGTGGCCGTCCCATACCAGTTGGCCGTTGACGTAGGTGCGCTCTACCTTCCAACGGAAGGTGCGGCCTTCTAACGGACTCCAGCCGCAACGGCTCTGGATGATGTCCTTGCTGATCTGCCAGGGGGTATTGGGACGTACAAGGGTGAGGTCGGCATGATAGCCGGGGCGGATGAATCCGCGTTTCTGCATCCCGAAGAGGGTGGCCGGGTTGTGACACATCAGTTCTACCATGCGGGTGATGGTAAGTACGCCTTCGTCCACCAGGCTCAGCATAGCTGGCAGGCTGAACTGTACCATGGGCATTCCGCTCATGGCTTTGCAGCATCCGCCCTCCTTCTCGCTCAGAAGGTGTGGGGCGTGGTCTGTTCCGATTACGGTTATGCGTCCGTCGGTAAGGGCTTTCCTTAATGCTTCGCGGTCCGCTTTGCTCTTGACGGCGGGGTTGCATTTGATGCGTGTGCCTAGAGCGGCATAGTCCTCCTGGGTAAAGAGGAGGTGTGCTACACAGGCTTCGGCTGTTATCTGTTTGTCATTGGGAGCGAAGAGTTCCAGCTCACGTGCCGTAGTCAAATGGGCTACATGCAGGCGGGCTCCGGTTTCCTTAGCCAGGCGTACGGCCAGGGCGGTACTCTGGTAGCAGGCTTCTGTATCACGTATCTGGGGGTGATGGATTACTTCGGGGTCTTCGCCATACAGGGACTTGAATGCTGCCATGCGCTGATTGATGCGGTTGGTGTCCTCGCAATGGGTCATCAGCAGGGTGGGGCAGTCGCGGAAGATGGCTCGGAGTGCCTCTTCCTTATCTACCAGCATGTTGCCGGTGCTGCTGCCCATGAAGAGTTTGACGCCCGGTATCAGATGGGGGGCAACGTGACGGATTTCCTCGATATTACTGTTGGTGGCTCCCAGGAAGAAACCGTAGTTGACGTGGCACTTCTGTGCTGCTGTCTGATAGCGTTCCTCCAGCAGGGGCAGGGTGGTTGTCTGCGGTGAGACGTTGGGCATATCCAGTACGGTGGTTACACCGCCGGCTGCCGCCGCACGGGTTTCGGTATCCATGTCGGCCTTATGGGTGAGGCCGGGCTCGCGCATGTGTACGTGGTCATCTATAATACCGGGGAGCAGATAGGGCTTCTCCTGCAGGTCTTTGTCACTGGGGGTGACGGGTGACCTGTCCACCTGAGTGATGAGGCCGTCCTGAACGGTTACGCTGCCCAGGTAGCATTCGCCTTCGTTGACGATGATAACGTCTTTCAGCTCAGCGTTCATTTAGGCTTTTTTCCTGATTTTTCCTAATCTGAGTTTCATTACGCCGAAGAGGGCTTCGCCGAAGATGCCGCCGCTCATCTTGCTGGTTCCTAACTCGCGGTTGACGAAGATGACGGGGACTTCCTTGACCTTGAAGCCCAGGCGGAGGGCGGTGTATTTCATCTCTATCTGGAAGGCGTATCCCTTGAAGCGGATGTGCTCCAGGTCAATGGCTTCGAGCACCTGACGCCTGTAGCAGACGAAGCCGGCTGTGGTGTCACGCAGTGAGATTCCCAATACGGTACGTACGTAGGCGGATGCGTAGTAGCTCATCAGCACGCGGCCGATGGGCCAGTTGACTACGTTTACGCCTGTCACATAGCGGCTGCCTACTGAGACGTCATATCCCTCATCATGGCAGGCGGCGTACAGGCGGGGAAGGTCAGCGGGATTGTGGCTGAAGTCGGCATCCATCTCGATGACGTAGTCGTACTGTTGCTCAATGGCCCACTGGAAGCCTCTGATATAGGCTGTTCCCAGTCCCAGTTTGCCGCTGCGCTCTATCAGGAACAGGCGGTCCTGGAATTCGTCGCTCATCAGGTTCTTGACAATCTGTGCCGTTCCGTCGGGACTTCCGTCGTCAATGATAAGTACGTCAAATCCTTTCTCCAGGCCGGTCACGGCTCTGATGATGGCCTCTATGTTTTCCTTCTCGTTATAGGTGGGAATGATTACGATGCTGTCATTCTTGTGTTTGGGATTCATGCTATAATATCCATTCTGTTTAACAAGTCGCAAAATTACGGTTTTCCGCGCACTTATACTAATGTTTAAGGTAAAAGTTATTCTTTTTTTGAAAAAATATCCTATTTTTAACAATGATTTGAATTTTTTTCGTAACTTTGCATCGCTGAATTTAAATAACGTAATAAAACTTTAACGAATTAGGGCCGCTATGCAGCAGCAGAAAGTAATTATTTTGGATTTTGGCTCGCAAACTACGCAGTTGATTGCGAGGAGATTGCGTGAATTGGATACATTCTGTGAGATTCTTCCCTATAACAAATTTCCTGTGGGTGACCCGGATGTGATAGGTGTCATCCTCTCTGGCAGTCCTTTCAGTGTATATGATCCTGAGGCTTTCAAGGTGGATCTGAGCCTGTTCTGGGGCAAGTTGCCTGTGTTGGGAATCTGCTATGGCGCACAATACATATCTTATAATAACGGTGGTAATGTGGAGCCTGCCGGAAGCCGTGAGTACGGACGTCAGAATCTGACGACCATTGACTGGGACTGTCCGCTGTTCAAGGGCTTTGAGAGCAATAGCCAGGTGTGGATGTCACACGGTGATACCATTACGGCTATCCCTACAGGAGCCAAGGTGGCAGCCAGTACGCCTCAGGTGACGAATGCTGCCTATTATATTCCCTCGGTGAACGGGGGCAAGCCGGTGTTCGGTGTTCAGTTTCATCCCGAGGTGTTCCACAGCGTTCAGGGTACATTGTTGCTGAAGAACTTTGTGGTGGACGTTTGCGGTGGCAGGCAGGACTGGTCGGCAGCCAACTATATTGACACTACGGTACGTGCCCTGCGTGAGCAGATTGGGTCGGACCGTGTGATTCTGGGTCTGTCAGGCGGTGTGGACAGTAGTGTGTGTGCCGTATTGCTGAACAGGGCTATCGGCAGTCAGTTGACCTGTATCTTCGTGGATCACGGTATGCTGCGTAAGAATGAGTTTACGGACGTGATGCGTGACTATGAGTGTCTGGGACTGAATGTTATAGGCGTGGATGCCAGCGAAAAGTTCCTCTCGGACCTGGACGGTGTGACGGAGCCTGAGAAGAAGCGTAAGATTATTGGCCGTGACTTCATTGAGGTCTTCAATGAGCAGGCCCGTAAGATTACAGATGCCAAGTGGCTGGCTCAGGGTACGATTTACCCGGACCGTATAGAGAGCCTGAATATTACGGGTAAGGTGATTAAGAGTCATCATAACGTGGGCGGTCTGCCCGAGGAGATGCACCTGTCACTCTGCGAGCCGCTGAAGTGGCTGTTCAAGGATGAGGTGCGCCGTGTGGGACGTGAGTTGGGAATGCCCGAGCATCTGATTACCCGTCATCCCTTCCCCGGTCCCGGTCTGGCTGTCCGTATTCTGGGTGCCATCACCCGTGAGAAGGTACGTATCCTGCAGGATGCCGATGATATCTACATCCGTGCCCTGCGTGACTACAAGGTGAAGCTGAGCGGTGAGGAAGCCCGCAGGGTGCTGGCTGCCGGTGTACCTGCCGATATGAGGAACGGCGAGATTGAGGTCAGCCTGTATGACCAGATATGGCAGGCTGGAACCATCCTGCTTTCCGAGGTAAGAAGTGTGGGTGTGATGGGTGACGAGCGTACGTACGAGAATCCCGTAGCGCTGCGTGCTGTGACGAGTACTGATGCCATGACGGCTGACTGGGCGCATCTGCCTTATGACTTCATGGCTCAGGTAAGTACTGATATTATCAATAAAGTTAAGGGTGTGAACAGGGTATGCTATGACATATCCTCAAAGCCGCCTTCGACAATTGAGTGGGAATAAAATAAAATTTACCCCACCAATCATTTACTGGGGTGGTTAACTATCAGAAACATAACTAAACGAGTCTATTGAAAATGAATTGGCTGTCATCCATTACCAACTGGTACTTCTCCAGAAGAGCTTTGCCTTATTGGGGACTCTTGATGCTGGATTGTCTTATTGTATTATTCTCGGGATATGTGGTTTACTTCCTGCATTTAGGTAGTCTCTCATTCCTTGATGAATTATGGCCTATGACATTCAGGCTTTTGTTCCTGTTGCCTTTCTTTGTGTTCTTCTTCAGGCTGTTCCATACCTATTCGGGAATTGTCAGATACTCGTCCTTTATCGACTTGCAGCATATAGTCATCGCTAACCTGGCTGCGACATCCTCATCATATCTGGTATGTCTTGTCCTGGATTACATCAATTTAAGACATTTCATTCCCTTTACCTTTTATGAGAGCCTGGGTCTGTTTATCGTTGCCACCGCGTTTATGGCCATATTACGCGTGTTTGTGAAGATTATGTATGACTTCTTCCGCCAGGATTCCTATACCAAGCGTGTATTCATCTATGGTGTGCATGCCGGTGGTGTGGGTCTGGCCAAGAGTATCCAGAACCAGAATCCCATGCAGTATAAGGTGGTGGGATTTGTCACACCTGACGAGGATAAGTACGCTGAGTACCTGATGGGTGCCCTGGTGCATCATGACAGTCCCCGTCTGATAGGACACATGAAGGACAAGCGGGCTGAGATTCTGATTGTCAGCCCCCTGGAGGTGGACCGCTTCCGTACCCGTGAGGAACTGATCAATGATCTGATTTCGAATAATATCAAGATTATGATGATGCCTAAGGCGGAGGAATGGGACGGCCAGTCCTCGCTGCATCACCAGAATCTGCAGGAGGTGGATATCGAGGACCTGTTGCCACGTAACAAGATTGAGGTTAATATGGATGCCATCGGTGAACTGCTGACCGGCAAGAAGATTATGATAACCGGTGCCGCCGGTTCTATCGGTAGCGAGATGGTAAGGCAGATAGCTGTATTCAAGCCTTCTGAGATGGTGCTGATAGATCAGGCCGAGACACCCATGCATGACGTACGTCTGGTAATGCAGCGTGAATTCCCTGATATCAAGGCCTTTACCATTGTTACTACTATTACCGATCCGTTGCACATGGAGAAGCTGTTTGATGAGCATCGCCCCAATTACGTATTCCATGCTGCCGCTTACAAGCATGTGCCTATGATGGAGGACAATCCAGGTCAGGCAGTACGTAATAATATATATGGTACGCACGTGATAGCCGACCTGGCTGTGAAGTACGGAACCAAGAAGTTTGTGATGATTTCAACGGATAAGGCTGTGAATCCTACCAATGTGATGGGTTGTTCCAAGCGTATCTGCGAGATTTACTGCCAGTCATTGAACCGTGCTATTGCCGAGGGTAACTGTCCTATTGCCGTAGCCGACGGGGTAGAGAAGCCTCTGACACAGTTTGTGACTACACGTTTCGGTAATGTGTTGGGATCTAACGGTTCTGTTATTCCCATCTTTAAGGAGCAGATTAAGAAGGGCGGTCCGGTTACGGTTACCCATCCTGACATCATCCGTTTCTTTATGCTTATCCCCGAGGCCTGTAAGCTTGTGCTTGAGGCCGGTACGATGGGACACGGCGGTGAGATATTCGTATTCGATATGGGCAAGCCCGTGCGTATTGCTGATTTGGCTATGCGTATGATCAAGCTGTCCGGTGCCAAGGATGTGGAGATTAAGTTCACCGGTCTGCGCGACGGCGAGAAGCTGTACGAGGAGGTGCTCTCTGATATGGAAAGCACCAAGCCTACCATCCATCCCAAGATTATGATTGCATCGGTACGTGAGTATGACTATGAGACGGTATGTGCTGATGAGAATCGCCTGATTAAGGCGGCCCAGGATTTTGACGATATGACTATCGTTAAGATTATGAAGGAGATTGTCCCTGAGTATAAGAGTAACAGTTCAAAGTACTGCGTACTGGATAAATAAAAATAAGGGGGCTGGAAATTTTTCCAGCCCCCTTATTTTATGTTTACGGTTTCCCGTTTCCGTTCCCGTTTTTCTACAAGGGAATCTTATCTACCCGTTTCTGATGACGTCCGCCCTCGAAGGGGGTGGCAAAGAACTCATCCATGATGGCATCTGCCTCGGCATTGTTGATGAAACGGCCTGGCATTACCAGTACGTTGGCATCATTGTGCTGACGGATGAGGTGGGCTATTTCGGGAATCCAGCATAGTCCGGCTCTTACGGACTGATGCTTGTTCAGTGTCATGCTGATTCCTTCTCCGCTTCCGCATATCGCTATTCCGGGATATACGGTTCCGGCATCAATAGCCGAGCCTAAGGCGTGGCCGAAATCGGGGTAGTCACAACTGTCTTCACTATAGGTGCCGAAATCCTCAAATTCCATTCCCTTAGCTTTCAGATATTCCTTTACATGCTCCTTGAGCGCAAATCCTGCGTGATCGCTGGCTAATCCTACTTTCATATTCTGTTGTTATGCCTGAAGTAATTCCTTAACCTGATTGTAAACGTTCTCGGCTGTGAATCCGAGCTTCTGGTCAAGCACCTTGTATGGAGCTGAGAATCCGAAGCTTTCCAGACCCCATACGCGGCTGGAGGGATGTGCGCCGATGAGGAAGCCCTGCAGGTTGACGGGCAGTCCGGCGGTAAGGCCGAATACTTTGCTACCCAGGGGAAGCAGTTTGCTCTGGTATTCCTGGGGCTGCTCGTTGAAGAGGCCTTCGCTGGGGGCGCTGATGATGCGTACCTTGATGCCGTCCTTGCGGAGCAGGCGTGCACCGGCAATCAGTGTGCTGACCTCTGAACCGTTGCCTACCAGGATAACATCAAACTGTTCGTCGCTCTCGGCTGTGATGTACGCGCCGTATTTGGCATCCTCGTAATTGGTTCCTTCGGGAAGGTCCTCGATGGTCTGACGGCTGAGTATCAGTGCGGTAGGTGTCTTGGTATTCTCCATGGCCAACTTCCAGCATACGGTGGTTGCCTTGGTATCCGCGGGACGCAGTACCAGCATGGAGTTGCGTCCGCTGTGGTTCTTCAGTTTCTCCATCAGGCGGATTTGTGCTTCCTGTTCTACGGGTTCGTGAGTTGGACCGTCCTCGCCTACACGGAAGGCGTCATGTGTCCAGATGAACTTGACTGGGAGTTCCATCAGAGCTGCCATACGGATGGCGGGCTTCATGTAGTCGCTGAATACGAAGAAGGTTCCGCAGGCTGCTATGACTCCGCCATGCAGGGATATACCTATACAGCAGCATGCCATTGTCAGCTCTGCAACACCGGCCTGCAGGAATCCGCCGCCGTAGTTGTCCTTGGTGATATTGCTGGCTCCGCCCTTGATGAATCCGTCGGTCTTGTCTGAGTTGCAGAGGTCGGCAGAGGATACAATCATATTAGGTACCTGCTTGGCCAGGAGGCTGAGGCAGGCGCTGGATGCGTTACGTGTGGCGTCATTGGGTTTCTGCTGGATGCTGTCCCAGTCAATATGGGGGAGTTTGTTGGCAAACCAGTCTTTCAGCTGGGCGGCTTTGTCGATATTCTTTTCGGCCCAGTTGGCTTCTTCCTGATGACGCTTGGCTACAATGCCCTCCAGTTCCTTCAGGCGGGCGTTGTACATTTCCTGTACCTCGGGCCAGATAACGAAGGGGTCGTCCGGATTGCCTCCCAGGTTGAGGATGGTATTACGGTAGGCATCGCCGCCAAGGGGGGCGCCGTGTGTTCCGCAGTTACGCTCGTAGCTGGTGCCGTCGGCTTTCCTGGCTCCTTTGCCCATGACGCATTTGCCGATAATCAGGGTGGGCTTGCCCTTCACGCTCTTGGCCTTTTCAATGGCAGAGCGGATCTGGGCTACGTCATTGCCGTTAATTTCTATTACTTCCCATTTGAGGGCGCGGTACTTGGCTGCTGTATCCTCGCTCATGACAACGTCTGTCTCGGTAGAGAGTTGGATATCATTGGAGTCATAGAACATGATTAGGTTGTCAAGTGCCAGATTGCCTGCGATGCGGGCGGCTCCCATGCTGATCTCTTCCTGGATACCGCCGTCGCTGATGTAGGCGTAGATGGTTTCTTCCTGGAAGGTGGGGTTGCCGGTCTTGGCTGCCAGGAACTTGGCGGCTATGGCTGCTCCTACGGCATAGGTGTGTCCCTGACCCAGGGGGCCTGAGCTGTTCTCGATACCACGCTCATAGCATACCTCGGGATGGCCTGGAGTGGGAGACCCCCACTGACGCAGCTGCTGGATTTCCTCCATGGTGTATTTGCCTATAAGTGTCAGCTCTGCGTATAGCATGGGTGACATGTGTCCGGGATCCAGGAAGAAACGGTCACGTCCCATCCAGGTGGGATTCTTGGGGTCGAACTGCAGGTATTCGCTGTACAGAACATTGATAAAGTCTGCACCGCCCATGGCTCCGCCGGGGTGTCCGCTCTTTGCTTTCTCCACCATTGCCGCAGCCAGAATACGTATATTGTCGGCTGCCCGATTCATCGTTTGAATGCTATTCATTGTGATATCTTTTATTTGTCTTTTCTTTCTGTCTGCAAAATTATGAAATTCTGAACAGATTTTCAACTATCTTCAATTCTTTATTTCCCAATAGTTGTAAATATAGAAAAAATCCCCGCTACGGAACCTGATGTCCATAGCGGGGATGAAGTATTGTTAAATTATAGTTGGTTAGCAGAGTTTGCGTGAGCCGTCACCAATGACCACATCAATGACGATGGGTTTCTTGCCATACTTCTGTTCGAACTTTTCTACCACAACCTTCTTGAAGTTGGCTGCCAGTTCATCGGCAACCAGGTTGATGGTACAGCCGCCGAAACCGCCGCCCATGATACGGGAGCCGGTTACGCCTTCTTCCTTGGCGATGTCGTTCAGGAAGTCAAGTTCTTCGCAGCTTACCTCATATTCCTTGCTCAGGCCATAGTGTGTCTCGTACATCATCTTGCCTACTGTCTCGTAGTCATCCTTCTGCAGGGCATCGCATACGGTCAGTACGCGTACTACCTCGCCGATGACATAACGGGCACGCTTGTACTCGTCCTCTGTAATCTGGCTCTTTACCTCCTCCAGCATTTCGTAGTTGGCATCACGCAGGCTCTTTACCTCGGGATGTGTCTTGCTGATAACCTCGGCAACGTGCTCGCACTGCATACGGCGTTCGTTGTAGGGTGAGCCCTTCAGTTCGTGCTTTACACAGCTGTTGACCAGGATGAGCTGGTAGCCCTTGGGGTTCCAGGGGAAGTATTCGTACTCTCCGCTACGGCAGTCCAGACGAAGCAGTGAGCCTTTCTTGCCCAATACGCTGATGGCCTGGTCCATGATTCCGCAGTTAACGCCTATGTATTTGTGCTCGGTGCGCTGTCCAACCTTGGCCAGTTCCATCTTGTCAATCTTGTTCTCGCCCCAGATGTCATTCAGTGCGAAGGCGAAGGTGCTCTCCAAGGCTGCGCTTGAGCTCATGCCTGCGCCAAGGGGTACATCACCTGCAAAGGCAGTATTGAAACCTTCTACGGGTACACCCAAAGCCATCATCTCGCGGCATACACCGAAGATGTAGCGTGCCCATGATGCCTTAGGTCCCTTTTCGTCATCAATAGAGAATTCTGTATAGTCCTTGAGGTCGATTGAGTAGGCGCGAACGTTACGGGTGCCGTTGGGCTTGATTTCAGCAATGATTCCCTGCTCTACAGCGCCGGGGAATACGAAACCGTTGTTATAGTCTGTGTGCTCACCAATCAGGTTGATACGTCCGGGTGAAGCATATACCGAGCCTGTGGTTCCATCAAAATGCTTGATGAAACGACTTCTTACATCATCAATTGTCAATCTCATGTTTTCTGATTTTTTAGGTTAATATACATTTTATTCAGCACGCTTGCTGACTTTGGATCCGATAAGGGCATAGAACAGGATGTATGCTGCGCATGCCAGGGGCACGAAGTAGCTGGTAAGATAGCTGTGGGTGAGGTCAACTACCCATGCCTGAACGGCTACCATTACGGCACATCCGAATACCATTGTCATGAAGATGCCTGAAGCTGCGGCTGTGTACTTGCCCAGGCCTTCTACTGCCATGTTGAAGATACCGCCCCACATTACTGATGTGCAGAGACCTACACAGATGAAGGCTGCTACGCCGACGGGTACCTCGGTCCATATTACAGTAAGGTTAGCCCAGTCAACACCGGGTACGTTGGCTGTCATTGTCTCGGGAGCGAACATACCGAAGGCGATAAGGCATACGGCTGCGGCTGCTGTGGTGCTGACCATAACGCGGCTGCTGACCTTGCCACCGATAGAACCGCCTACAGAACGGCCGATGAACATGGCAAACCAATATACGGCGGCAATCAGTGAGGCTGTACCGGCGGCAACACCGCAGTCACTGATCAGATACTTGATCATATAGGTGGGAGTACCTACCTCAACGCTCATGTACAGGAAAATGGCCAATGCGCCGAGTGCGAAGTGACGGAAGCTGAGGGCGCCCTTGATGAGTTCCATCTTAACGGGCTCCTGAGCGGGCTCCTCAATCTTGGTAAGGAACATTACAAACAATGCCAGCAGGAAAATGGCCAGTGCTATGAACATGGCTGGAGCTGCGTCTGTGATAGCGGTGTCCTTGGTTACCTCGCCGATGAGGGCACCCAGGATGATATAAACTGCTACAGCTGCGCAGGAGTTGAATGCACCGCCAATCTGGATGAGCTGGTTACCGGTATTACCGCCACCGCCAAGAAGATTCAGAAGGGGGTTGACAACGCAGTTCAGCATACACATACAGAAACCGCTGATAAATGCGCCGGCCAGGTAAATCCACATGCTCTCCATCGTGCCGGACAACAACTCCAGTGCCATACCGATGATACCTACGATTAGGGCCAGGATGGCAGTCTTCTTGTAACCGTACTTTACGATGAGCATACCGCTGGGAATACCCATTACCAGATATGCGATAAAGTTCGCATAGTTACCGATTTGCGACTGAAGTTCAGAAGCGCCGAACTGATTCTGTACGATAACTGCCATGGGTGAGCAAAGGTTTGTCACGAAGGCAATCATTGCGAAGAGGGCAATCATCATGATAATCGCTGCCCACTGTTTTGATTTTTGTGCCATTTTTGTTTTAGTTTTAATTTTATTTTAATGTTTGTTCTTATTCCTCCACACTGAATTTATAGACAGTCTTCTGCTGATATACTTCTCCGGGCTTCAGGATGCAGCTGGGGAAGTAGGCGCGGTTGGGGCTGTCAGGGAAATGCTGTGCCTCGAAACAGAGGGCGCTGTATTTGCCGTAAACGGTTCCGTGGGTGCCTACAAGGCCATTGTGCCAGTTGCTGCTATAGAACTGGACGCCGGGCTCTGTGGTCCACATCTCCAGGCAGCGTCCGCTATTAGGCTCTACACATTTCACTGCGTATGACAGTTCGCCAGGCTCACGTTTGTTCAGTACGTAGCAGTGGTCATAGCCTGTGCCATTCTTTATCTGCTCGTCATCTGCGGCGATGCGTTCGCCTACGGTATGGGGCTGACGGAAATCGAAGGGTGTGCCGGCTACCTTGAGGATTTCTCCTGTGGGAATGCTGGTCTCGTCAATGGGAATGTAGAAGTCGGCATTGATCTGCAATACATTATTCAATGCCTCGGGGGTGGGGTTGGCAATACCGGCCAGGGAGAAGAAGCCGTGGCTTGTCATGTTGACAATGGTCTTCTTGTTGGTATTGCCGCGATAGTCAATGATAAGCTCATTGTCTTCGCTGAGGCTGTACTTGACAGCCATTTTCAGTTCGCCGGGGAAGCCTTCTTCATAATAGGCGGATACGTAGCGGAGAACGAGCTCGCTGTCGTTGATCTGCTCGGCATCCCATACGCGGGCATGGAATCCGGTTGGTCCGCCGTGCAGGTGGTTGGGGCCGTTGTTGACAGCCAGGTTGTATTCCTTGCCGTTCATGATGAACTTGCCCTTGCAGATACGGTTGCCGTATCGGCCTACCAGTGTGCTCAGGAAAGGCTCGGGGCTTTCCACAACTCCTTTTATGTTGTCATGTCCTTGGATAATATTGGCCATCTTGCCTTCCTTGTCAGGAACCATGATGGCCACAAGAGCACCGCCGTAGTTGGTTATGCTTACTTCCATTCCATTGCTGTTGGTCAGGGTGTACAAGTCTGTCTGCTTGCCCTGGACAACAGCCTGGAAGTCTTCTCTTTTTAATCCGGAAATTAGTTCTTTGTCCATTGGTTTTGAAGATTAGTTTTTGATAATTACTTATGCAAACTTACAAAGTTTTTATCAAAAAACAAAATCAATGAACGAATTTTATGTCACATTAACGGTGAAAATACGTCAAAGTATGTTTTTTAGCATATCCGCAACAATAAATGTGCTGCCTCCGATGAAGATTAGGTCGGATTTTCCCGCATTTTGCTTCGCTGCATGATAAGCTGTCCATACATCTCCGTAACATGTGCCTTGAAGATTGTGTTTTCGGGCTATCCGGGCAAACTCGTCGCAGGGCATTGCCCTTTTTACCGAGGCTTGCGTGAAGTAGTAAACCGCATCCTTCGGCAGCATTGACAGAACGGTGTTTACATCCTTGTCATTTACCATACCTATTATTATATGGAGGTACCGGTGGGGTGTTTCCTGCAGCTGTCGGGTGATGTACTGTATGCCGCCTACGTTATGGCCGGTATCGCAGACGGTCAGCGGTTCGCGCCCAAGAATCTGCCATCTGCCCATCAGGCCGGTGAGTTCGCAAACATGGCTCATTCCCTCAGCTACGGATTCACAAGTGATGCCATAGCCAGCCTGATTCAGCTCCCTGACGGCTGCCAGAATGGTGCGGGTGTTTTTCTCTTGGCAGTAGCCGCCAAGCTGGCCGTGCAGCTGGCCGTATGTACGGGTGTGGTAGGTATAGCCGCTGGCTGGAGAGTACTCATAGCTTATCAGTTCTTCCTCCTCCTCGGCAAAAATCAGTCTTGTGCCTGCTGTCTCAGCTTTTTCACAGAAGACGGCTTTCACTTCCGCATCTTTTGCCTCGCCGATTACGGTGGGGATGCCGGGCTTGATGATTCCTGCTTTCTCGGATGCTATCTTGGGGAGGGTGTCGCCCAGGAACTGGACGTGGTCGAAACTGATGTTGGTGATAACTGAAAGGTCCGGCTGTATGATATTGGTACAGTCAAGCCGTCCTCCCAGTCCTACCTCTATCACAGCCACATCCACCTTCTGCTCGGCAAAATACCGGAATGCCAATGCGGTTGTCAGTTCAAAGAAGGATGGGTGCAGGGGTTCGAAGAAGGAGCGCTCCTGCTCTACGAAGCTGATGACCCGCTGCTCGGGTATCATCTCCCCGTTCACACGGATTCTCTCGCGGAAATCCACCAGGTGCGGACTGGTATAGAGTCCTACGCGGTAGCCCTGTGACTGCAGGATAGCTGCTAGTGTATGACTGGTGCTTCCCTTGCCATTGGTGCCTCCGACGTGTATGGTACGGTAACTACGGTGCGGGTGACCGAAGTGCTCATCCAATAGGCGGGTGTTGTCTAAACCCTCCTTATATGCACCCGCCCCGATATTCTGGAATAACGGGGCGGCGGTAAACAGGTATGTTGTTGCTTCCTGATAGGTCATTCAAACATTTTCTTAAATTTCCTGAAGAAACTGTCTTTCTCTTCAGCCTTCGGACACATGTTCTCACTATTGCGCATCTTCTCGAACATCTCCTTCTCCTCTCTGCTCAGATCGCGGGGGACATATACACCGATGTTCACAATCAGGTCACCATAGCCATAGCCATAGCCTGATACGGCCGGCAAACCTTTGCCGCGCAGACGCATAATCTTGCCCGGTTGTGTTCCGGGCTCAATTTTGATTTTGACTTTGCCGTCTATGGTGGGTACTTCTGCTGAGCCTCCCAAGACAGCTGTAGGTACATCCAGCAGCAGATTGTATTCCAGGTTCTGTCCGTTTCGAATCAGTTCCTTATGCGGTTCCACCTCTATGAATACTTGAATATCACCCGGCACTCCGTTCTGCTTACCGGCATGACCCTTTCCGCTGGCTGTTACCACCATACCGTCATCTACGCCGGCAGGGATTGCTACCTCGATGATTTCCTCTCCGCTGACTACGCCTTCGCCACCGCACTTGGGACACTTGTTCTTGATGGTGCTTCCGACTCCGTTACAGGAGGGACATACCGTCTGCGTCTGCATGCGGCCGAACATGGAGTTGATGGTCTTATATACGCTGCCCGAGCCTTTACACTGTGAGCAGGTTTCCTTCTTGCCGTCAGCACTGCCTGTTCCGTTACATGCCGTACAGGTAACGTTCTTGCGTACCTTGAACTTCTTGGTTACACCCGTAGCTACCTCCTCCAATGTCAGGCGTACTTTCAGTCTCAGATCGGCACCCTTGTAAGTCTTATGGCCGGTATTTCCGCCACCGAATCCTCCGAATCCGCTGAAACCTTCAAAGCCGCCGAATCCTCCTCTGCCTCCGAAGATGTCACCGAACATGGAGAAGATGTCATCCATGTTCATGCTGGCTCCGCCGAATCCGCCTTGTCCGCCCATTCCGGCAAATCCGAACTGGTCATACTGCTGGCGTTTCTGCGGATCACGCAGTACATCGTATGCTTCAGCTGCCTCCTTGAACTTCTCCTCGGCCTCCTTGTTACCCGGATTTCTGTCGGGGTGATATTTGATGGCCATCTTCTTGTATGCGGCTTTTATCTCTGCATCAGAGGCATTCTTCGATACGCCTAGGACTTCGTAATAATCTCTTTTCTCTGCCATAGTTGTTTCAATTCATAATTTTTAATTCATCATTCATAATTATCGATTTTTGAAGGCTGAGGTATGAACTTATCTCTAACCTCAAACCGCTAATTATCAATTTTGAATTTTGAATTTTGAATTCATTTATAATCCTACCACAACCTGTGCGTGGCGGATTACCTTGTCATTTAACTTGTATCCGGTAAGCGTACAGTCCATGACTTTGCCCTTCAGTTCCTCGGTGGGAGCGGGCAGCTGGGCTATGGCCTCATGGATATCTACGTTGAAGTCGGCATCCTTGGTTTCGATAACGCTCACGCCCTGCTTGCCCAGAATATCCATAAACTTCTTGTAGATGAGCTCCACGCCCTCCAGCACTGCGGCTACATCCTCGGCCTTCTGCATGTTCTTAAGTGCACGTTCCATATCATCTATTACGGGAAGTATGGCCACAATGGTCTTCTCGCCGCCGTTCAGAATCAGCTCGGTCTTCTCCTTGAGGGTACGCTTACGGTAGTTGTCAAACTCGGCAATCTTACGCAGCAGTTTGTCATTCAACTCTTCAATTTCCTGCTTGGCAGCATCCAGCTGTTCCTCTACGGTCAGTTCTTTCTCTGTATCCTGATCAGTTTTCTCTTCAGTATTCGTTTCGTTCTGAGCATCTGCAGTCTCTTGAGTCTCCAGCTGCTCCTTCAGTTCTTCGTTCTTCAATTCTTCACTCATGATTGTAATCTGTTGATTCTGTCTCACTTCAAACAAAAAGCGTGCCAAGTGTCAATGTGTCAGTCCTTATACTGTATACATCTTTTCCTTCAGTTCCTTGATTGACTCGCTGCTGATATACTCATCATAATCCATCAGTTTGTCTATGGTACCGTTGGGTGTCAGCTCAATGATACGTGTGGCTACGGTCTGGATAAACTCGTGGTCATGGCTGCTGAAGAGAATGTTACCTTTGAAGAGCTTCAGGTTGTTGTTGAAGGCCTGAATACTCTCCAGATCCAGGTGGTTGGTGGGGGTATCCAGAATCAGGCAGTTGGCGTTCTTGAGTTGCATACGGGCAATCATACAGCGCATCTTCTCACCTCCGGAGAGTACGTTTACCTTCTTCAGCACCTCTTCGCCGCTAAAGAGCATCCTGCCCAGGAACTGCTTGAAATATACCTCGTTTCCTTCACCGAACTGCCCCAGCCAGTCCACCAGGTTCAGGTCGCTCTGGAAGAACTCTGTATTGTCAAGGGGCAGATAGGCCGTGGTGATGGTAATTCCCCAGTTGTAGGTACCGGCCTGTGCCTCGCGGTTGCCGTTTATAATCTCGAACAGGGCTGTCATGGCACGGGGATCATGGCTCAGGAATACTACCTTGTCACCCTTCTCTATGGTAAAGCTGACATTGTCAAACAGTACCGTGCCGTCATCCATGGTCGCTTTCAGGCCTTCTACTTCCAGAATCTGGTTTCCCGGCTCGCGTTCCATCTGGAAGATAATGCCGGGATACTTTCGGGTAGAAGGCTTAATCTCCTCCACATTCAGTTTCTCCAGCATCTTCTTACGGCTGGTTGTCTGCTTGCTCTTAGCCACATTGGCCGAGAAACGGCGGATGAATTCCTCCAGTTCCTTGCGCTTCTCCTCAGCCTTGGCCTTCTGGTTTTGTGCCTGACGGAGGGCCAGCTGGCTGCTCTGATACCAGAAGCTGTAGTTGCCGGCAAACATGGTTACCTTACCGAAGTCAATATCCACGGTGTGTGTACATACGCAGTCCAGGAAATGTCGGTCATGACTGACTACCAGTACCGTATGCTCAAATTCGCTCAGATACTGTTCCAGCCACTGTACGGTATCCAGGTCCAGGTCATTGGTAGGCTCGTCCAGTAACAGGTTGTCGGGGTTGCCGAAGAGGGCCTTGGCCAACATTACACGTACCTTTTCTTTACCTGACAGCTCGCCCATCAGCTGATGGTGCTTGTCCTCCTTAATACCCAGGCCGGAGAGTAAGGCGGAGGCATCGCTCTCGGCCGTATAGCCGCCCATCTCGGCAAATTTGTCTTCCAGTTCGGCTACGCGGATTCCGTCCTCGTCGGTAAAGTCCGCCTTAGAGTATAGGCTCTCACGTTCCTTCATTACATCCCACATGGTGGTATGTCCCATCAGCACGGTATTCAGCACCGTTTCCTGATCATACTGGAAGTGGTCCTGGCTCAGGACACTCAGTCGTTCGCCCGGGCCTAGTTCTACGGTACCTTTGGTAGGTTCCAGTTCTCCGCTGATAGCCTTCAGCAGGGTTGACTTTCCTGCACCGTTAGCACCGATAACGCCATAGATGTTACCATTGGTGAACTTCATATTCACGTCCTTGTACAGGACTCTTTTGCCGAACTGTACGGCAATGTTGGATAATGTAATCATATATATATTAAAATCTTTATTAGCGGTTAGCGGATTCTGATGATGTCACCGGGCTTGATTTCATGCGAGGGGTCAAACTGATTCATTTTGTACAGGTTCTTCAGACGTATGCCGTAGAGTTGTGAGATGTCAAACAGGCTTTGGTTCTGTTCCACAATATGTATAGGGTTCTTCTTGAACTGCTTGCTGGCACACTTCTGCTTCTTCTTCAGGTATATCAGGTCGCCCTGGGTAGGGGCATAATCCCTTGGCAGATCATTGTACTTGTACAGTTTCCGCAAACTCACGCCCGTCTCCTTGCTGATGGTAGCCATATTGTCACCTACCTCCACAATTATAAAATAGTTCTTGTTATGCGTATATAGTGTATGAGTCTGGAAGAAGGCGTTCTTTGCATTCGTAACCGGAATGACAGGTGTTGTCTTTCTCTCTGCTCTGTAACTGCCGTTGTCAAACTTGTACAAGTCATACATCTCTATGATTCTGATCAGGGACTCGGCATAAGTGGGCGATGTGGCATAGCCGGCGGCCTTCAGGCCGCGTGCCCATCCCCGGTAGTCAGTAATCTTCAGCCGGAACAGGCTTTGGTAACGTTTACCCTGCAGGAAACGGGAGTGGTCCTCATAGCTTTCCCTGGCACTCCTGTATTTACGGAATTTCTCATTCGGGGCATCATCGTTCTTCAGTACATATGGGCCAGTCCAGTTGCCGCTGACTTTGATACCGAAGTGGTTGTTGGCCTTTGTGACCAGACTGCTCCGGCCGGCAGCGCTCTCCAGCAGGCCCTGAGCCAACGTGATACTGGCCGGAATGCGGTATTTCTGCATTTGCTCAATAGCAATACCTTTGTACTGATCAATGTAAGCCCAGTAAACTTGGTTTGTCCGCTGCGCAAAGATGAATAAATGCAGGAAGAAAAGCAGTGCGAATGTCGAAAATAATCTTGATTTCATTTCCCGTTCTCCAAATTCGGGCACAAAATTAGCTAAAATTTACCGCTTTATGAAATAAACTCCTATATTTGTGCTTAAAAATGTGAAGTTAAAGATGAAAGAGTACACAATTCAGAGCATAGTCCGTGTTTATAAGTGGGATGAATTAGCCCGGGAAGACCAGGCTTTATTGCAGGCGGCCAAGGATGCTACCTCAGGTAGTTATGCGCCATATTCCGGCTTCCGTGTAGGAGCTGCCGTCCGCCTGGGAGACGGGACGGTTGTCATTGGCAGCAATCAGGAGAATATGGCCTTCCCCTCCGGCCTGTGTGCCGAGCGTACAGCCCTTTTTGCCGCCAACGCTCAGTATCCGGACCAGCCTGTGCATACCCTGGCAATAGCTGCAAGGAATAAGGCCGGCTTTCTGTCTCGGCCCGTCACACCCTGCGGAGCCTGCCGCCAGGTTATTTCCGGCGTAGAGCAGCGTTACGGACAGCCCATCCGCATTCTCCTCTATGGAACGGACGGTATTCATGTTGTAGATGGCATTGAAGCCTTACTCCCCCTTCAGTTTTGCGACTCCTGTTTGGGGTAAGATGACAGGGGACTTTCAGTTCCAGGGGAGCGCTAATTGGTCTCCTTCTTTACAGTTTTCCCAGAAGGGAATAGGTATGGCTTTTCCGTTTCCAGTACAAAGTGGCTATGGAAGATATACGTCAGTGTCATTTCCTCATCTTTCTCCAAAACAGATTCATGATACTTTAATTATGAATGCAAAGGTGATCTGTTTTTTGAGAATAAGCACACAAGTTTCTTCGGGCGAGGCGGAATTATGGCGATTTTTTTATATTTTTGCCAACTGTTTGTCATGAATAATGTGATTTCAAGATATAGTATAGAGACTGCATACAGTTTTCTGCATCAGAAGCGGAATGTGTATATTCATTCCTCGCTGGAGTGGCAGAGGGATGACATTGAGTATGCCATTGCGTGTTATGTAGGTGATATGAGTGGGGAATTGTATTCCATGCTCTCGGACGGAAGAAATGATTTTCTTAAGGATCATAAACAGTTCGGAAAGGATATCACCCTGGCGGTGAACAGGTTGGAGGATATGCTAAGC
The DNA here is from genome assembly GCA_902775385.1 of uncultured Bacteroidales bacterium. GTDB lineage: Bacteria > Bacteroidota > Bacteroidia > Bacteroidales > Bacteroidaceae > Physcousia. Next base: position 1,830 of record CACYMI010000011.1, on the reverse strand, counting down.
ACAAAAGAATGAAAGATTACAATAGAACTAAATGGGCTTGTTACCTGGGGTTTGTGACACAGGCTATTGTGGCTAATTTTACGCCCCTGCTGTTTATTGCTTTTCACCGTGAGTATGAGATTCCCATTGCCAGCCTGGCACTGATTCCGGCTGCATTCTATATCGTGCAGCTGGCGACGGATCTTCTGTGCGCTAAGTTCAAGGATATTGACTATCGCCGCTGTATCATCCTTTCGGAGATTACATCAGCAATGGGGCTTATCGGACTGGCTTTCCTGCCGCAATTGTTTGGAAATCCGCTGGCGGGTATCCTGCTGTGTGTATGTGTCTATGCAGTGGGCAGCGGTCTGATAGAGGTGTTATGCAGTCCTATAATTGAGGCTTGCCCTTTTCCTGACAAGGAGGGGATGATGAGTCTGCTGCATTCGTTCTACTGCTGGGGTGCCGTGGGGGTGATTGTGGGTTCTACGCTGTTCTTCTGGGCTTTCGGGCTGGAGAGCTGGCGGCTGCTGGCATGTCTGTGGGCGCTGATTCCGCTCTATAACATTATTAACTTTGCTACCTGCCCCATTGAGCCGATTGTGCAGGATGCTGAGGGGATGAGTATGACACAACTGCTGAAGAACGGGATGTTCTGGCTATTTCTGATACTGATGGTTGCTGCCGGTGCTTCTGAAAGTTCGATGGCCCAGTGGTCATCTGCCTTTGCCGAGGCTTCCTTGGGTGTTGACAAGGCAATCGGTGACCTGGCGGGTCCGTGTGGCTTTGCCTTCTGTATGGGTCTGGGCCGTATGTGGTACGGCAAGAAGGGGCAGAACATGGATTTGCGGGGTTATATGACGTGGGCCGGTGTCCTGTCCTTCGTTGCTTACCTGACGGCCTCGCTGTCGCCTGCTCCTGTACTGGCCCTGGTGGGTTGTATGGTCTGTGGCTTGGCGGTGGGTATTATGTGGCCAGGTTCTATTAGCCTTACCTCGGCCCGTATTCCGGGTGGCGGAACGGCGCTGTTTGCGTTGCTGGCCTTGGCCGGTGATGTAGGAGGAACGCTTGGACCGTCGCTGGTAGGTCTGGGTACGCGGTCTGGCGGTAATGTTATCCAGCATGGCCTGTTGGCAGCTTCGGTGTTCCCCGTCATACTGGTGTTGTGCCTATTGTGTATCCGTAGAAAAAAATATGATTAAGGACGTTCATTACAGTGTGATGCTGGACAAGCGGCTGGCTCCGTTGGTGGTGCAGGAGGAATATGCGCGGTTGACGGATGTCCTGGATTCCCTGTCTCATTCGCAGTTCCGTACTGCTGTGTATATGATAGGAGAACGCTATGCCCCCGGGTTGCCGGCGGATGCATTCTGGCGACTATTCACTACGCTGGTGAAATGGAATCCGAAGGCATTCCTGGTGGTGATGCTGAAGGCTCTTTCGGACAGAATCGGGAGTGGGGCAGCTTCTGTCAGCGATGAGGGTTTCGCCTGTCTGTGCGGTATTATGAATGAGGTGGATCGGCAGAAGACCATTGACTTTATGCTGCCGTTTCTTACTGATGATCAACAAGTGAGACACCTGTTCCATAGTTTGGGGAAGCATGAAGCCGGGGAATGGATACCATATCTGATAAGGGTGAATACGCTGCCCTGTGCTTTTGTACTGTTCTCCTCGCTACGCTATATTGAGCATGAGAGGGATTATCTGGTTCGCATAGCCTATTACCTGATGAAGAGAGGCGATGGACTTTCCTTTAATCTGGCCAGCCTGATGAAGGCTTACTTCGGGTTGGATGAACTGAAGGGCACGTTCTCGTTGCAACTGAAGCCTTTCGAGCTGGCCCGACTG
>CACYMI010000010.1:5367-31894 GCA_902775385.1 uncultured Bacteroidales bacterium | reverse complement strand
CGGTTGTATCACCAGCAACCCCGATACGCCCTTGGCCGCCGCTGCCGAATATCCCATAGAAACCATTGTGGGCCCGGAATTTGTTACAGGCAGCAGCCGGATGAAGAGCGGAACGGCTCAGAAGATGGTCCTGAACATGATTTCCACTTCCCTGATGATTCGCATGGGGCGAGTAAAGGGCAACCGCATGGTCAAGATGCAGCTCACCAATGCCAAACTGGTAGATCGCGGCACCCGCATGATTCAAGAATCCCTTGGCCTTAGTTACGAAGAGGCCCACCAGCGACTGTTAGAAGAAGGCAGCGTTGATAAAGTTCTAACCGATAATTTTAAGTATCGGGAGTTATAAAATGAAGTTATAAAATGAAGTTATAAAATGAAGTTATAAAATGAAGTTAAATTGGAAGTTAAAGGGACAATACCAAAACAGATCGTCAGTTTCCAAAGCTATCGTCCAGCCAGCCTTGCTGGCTTAACTCCCTGCGCAAAGCGCATAACTTCCAATATAACTTCCCTTTTAACTTCCAAAAGTTTAACCACAACAATCATGAAAATAGGTGATAAAGCGCCCGAGATTCTGGGCAAAGACGAACAGGGACGGGATATCCGTCTGAGTGATTACAAAGGTCGTAAACTGGTCCTGTATTTCTATCCCAAGGATAATACCAGCGGCTGTACGGCAGAGGCTTGCAGCCTCCGCGACCGTTATCAGGAACTGCAGGGAGCCGGCTACGAAGTGGTGGGTGTCAGCAAGGATTCGGCAGCCTCGCACGTTAAGTTCAAGGAGAAACATTCGCTTCCCTTCCCCCTCATAGCCGATGTGGATAAGACCCTCCTTGAGGCAATGGGTGCCTGGGGCGAGAAGACCATGTATGGCAAGAAGACAATGGGCACCATCCGCACCACCTTTATCATTAACGAGGAAGGCATCATAGAGCAAATCTTCTCAGGCAAGCAGGTCAATACAAAAGAACATGCCACCCAGATACTCGGAGACCCTCTCCCGTAAAGGGCGAGGGGAGCCTGCGTTTGCAGACTCCGGAGGTTGCAAAAAGGTTAAAGTCAGGGGGGCAAGCCGAAGAGCAAGCCAAAAACGTCCTGGCTCAGGGGCCGGCAGGCTACTTCTTGTCAGGCTGAAGCTAACTCGCTATCGCTCAGACATATCTTCAGCTTTTCCTCCCAGAAGCAACTTGCCTCTAAAGACCCCTTCGTGCGGAATGTTTTTGGCTTTGCTCTCCGCCCCGCCTTTAACCAGGTTTGTTTGTGATTTGGTTGAGTTTGTCCTCAGATAAACGCTCTATTGCTGTTTGTGCATTTACGGGCTCCCAATAAATAAATCCGCGATTTTCTTGGTGCGAATTGAAATAATGCGTATTTTTGCAACGACGGAGCATTCCTGAAGGGTGTGCGAAATCTAATATTTATTGGAACAGAGACCACCAAGCCGTTTGTAGGGCAGGTCTCGGAAAGGCGTTTACGGACGTTATCATTCTGTGCATTCAAATCTCGCACATTTGAAACATCCACAGGAGATAATAGCAACGTTAAGCGCCTACGTGGGTAGATTATATCCCAACCTATGCTATATTATAATGTATAGCTAAATGGTTGTATATATGATCACTTGGCGTGGGCTGTCTGCGTTGCTTATCCTTGGAATGGGGCAATGCGAGAGCCTGAATGCAGGGATGGGCAGATGTAGTTACTCCCATGCCTTTTTTGTTTCCGCAGATTACCATGATTTTTAATTACTGAATGAACTATTAAAAACAAATCTAAAATGAAATGTTTTTTGAAAAGAACTGGCTTGTTGTGCCTTGTAGTAATACTCTTGCCTGCCATTTCTTATGCCAGTATATATTCTGGCAGTTGCGGCCAGGATGTAAAATGGAAGTTGGACACAGAGACTGGACTGCTTGAGATCTATAATAGTCAACCTGGAGGTTACTCTATTATGGATGATTATTCTTTCACTACTCATTCTCCTTGGTATAGTTACAAAACAAACATTCGCAGTGTTAGTCTTTCTGGTATCTCCAATATTGGCAATTATGCCTTCTCTGGCTGCAGCGGCCTGACTTCCATCACCATTCCCGAAGGTGTGACAAGCATAGGAAGTTTTGCCTTCTATAACTGTAGCGGTCTGACTTCCATCACCATTCCGGAAAGTGTGACTAGCATAGGAAACTCTGCTTTCAGTGGCTGCAGCGGTCTGTCTGCCATCACCATTCCAGAAGGAGTGACATACATAGGAAATTCTGCCTTCCGTGGCTGCAGTGGTCTGACTTCCATCACCATTCCGGAAAGTGTGACAAGCATTTGGAGCTCTGCTTTCAGTGGCTGCAGCAATCTGACCTCTGTTACACTAAATTCAAATGCCATTACTTCTGCCGAATATTCATTTTCAAATAATATTGGCACGATATTTGGCAGCCAAGTGAAGGAGTACATAATAAACGGGAGTAAAATAGGTGGTTACGCATTCTACGACTGCAGCGGTTTGGAATCTGTCATTCTATCTGATAGTGTGACCAGCATTGGTGAGAGTTCTTTTTATGGCTGTAGTGGACTGAATACTGTAACCATTCCAGAAAGTGTGTACAGTATAGGTAGTTCTGCTTTCAGTGGCTGCAGCGGCCTGACTTCCATCACTATTCCGGAAAGTGTGACTAGCATAGGATACTCTGCTTTCAGTGGCTGCAGCGGACTCAATACAATAATCGTAAAGCAAGGGAATCCTAAATATGATTCTCGTGATGATTGTAATGCTATTATTGAAACAAATACCAATACGCTTTTGTATGGATGTAATACAACCGCCATTCCGAAAAGTGTGACTAGCATAGGAAGTTCTGCCTTCTATGGCTGCAGCGGCCTGACTTCCATCACTATTCCAGAAGGGGTAACAAACATAGGAAGTTCTGCCTTCTATGGCTGCAGCGGCCTGACTTCCATCACCATTCCAGAAGGGGTAACAAACATAGGAAGTTCTGCCTTCTATGGCTGCAGCGGCCTGACTTCCATCACCATTCCAGAAGGTGTGACTAGCATTGGATACTCTGCTTTCAGTGGCTGCAGCGGCCTGACTGCCGTAACTATTCCCGAAGGTGTGACAAGCATTGAGAGCTCTGCTTTCTCTGGCTGCAGCAATCTGACCTCTGTTACACTAAATTCAAATGCTATTACTTCTGCCACATATTCATCCTCAAATAATATTGGCAAGAAATTTGGTAGTCAAGTGAAGGAGTACATAATAAACGGGAGTAAAATTGGTGGTTACGCATTCTACGACTGTAGTGGTTTGGAAACTGTCACTCTATCTGATAGTGTGACTAGCATAGGAAACTCTGCTTTCAGTGGCTGTAGCGGCCTGACTTCCATCACCATTCCGGAAAGTGTGACCAGCATCGGTAATTCTGCCTTCTATAGTTGCAGCGGTCTGACTTCCATCACCATTCCAGGAAATGTGACAAGCATTGAGAGCTCTGCTTTCTCTGGCTGCAGCAATCTGACCTCTGTTATACTAAATTCAAATGCCATTACTTCTGCCACATATTCATCCTCAAATAATATTGGCACGATATTTGGCAGCCAAGTGAAGAATTATATAATTGGAGACAAGGTAAAGCGAATAGGTGAACAGGCATTTGCCAGTAGTAAAGAGGTTGTTAGCATTGACTTAGGAAGAAACATTGAAAGAATACAGGACTATGCTTTTGGCGGATGTGATAAATTAGAGGAAGTCCGCGTAAAGGCTTCAGAGCCGCCAATTGCTTTTAGTACAGCATTCCCGTACAACGCATATTATGCGGTGCTGTATGTGCCAGAGGGGACAGAAGCACTATATAAGAGGGATAATGTTTGGGGGAGATTCTCTCGCATACGTACATTTGAAGACGAGCCGGAAAAGTGTGTACTTTCTATAAAGAGTGCTATAGGTGGCTATTTGGAGATGATTTGTAATACACAAACCAGCTATACCTTCAGAATAATAACAGAAAAGGGCTGGCAAGTTAGTAGTGTCTCATTCAACGGGGTAGATGTAACGGGAAATATAACGGAAGATTCATACACTACGCCCTTGTTGGAAGGTGACGCTGAGCTTAGCGTTGTATTTGAAATGGATGAAGATGAAATTGATATGGTAAATGAAGTCGGTTCTCATTCTCAACTTAGAGTATCGGCAAGCGCTTCTACCATCTATATCCATAATGATGGCGACCCTGTAAACTCGTATATATACACAACAGACGGTAAAATGGTAAAATCGGTGGTTGCGTCTTATGGTAAGACTGTGATTCCCGTGCAGCCTGACAACGTTTATGTTGTGAAGGTTAACAACCGTACGTTTAAGGTGGCGTTATAAAGAACCTCCCTCCTTTCAAGGAGGGCCGGGGTGGATCTTTTTGTGAGGGCTGAAGAGAGAAAGTTAAAAACATTCCGCACGAAGGGGTCTTTAGAGGCAAGCTGCTTCTGGGAGGAAAAGCTGAAGGTATGTCTGAGCGATAGCGAGTTTACCTTAAGCCTGACAAGAAGTTGCCTGCCGGCCCCTGAGCCAGGACGTTTTTGGCTTCTCTCTTCAGTCCGGCCCGCTCTGCACATGCTTGTTTAATCCCAATAGTTTGAAGCCTGCAAACCCGGAGAATTCAGGCTCCAAACTCCCCGAATTAAGCCTGAATTCTTTTTGGCTTGTTCCCGACACCATTGGCAGAGGGTTAGGCAGAGGGGCCTCTAACCACTAACCTCTAACCACTTTTTTATATTTATTTAAGGTTTTGCGGGCATCTGTTTTAAGATAGTTTTATAACTTTGCATCCGATTTATTATAAACACAACTAACAACACACCAATGAGAAAAGTAATTCTGGCCCTGTTTGCCTTAGCAACCCTGACGGGATGGGCAAAGGGGAAAACCGTGGTTTGGGAACAGCCCAGCACGGAAGTGAACACCAAAATTGACGGATTGTCTGATGCGTTACTGCAAATAGTGCTGGTTGAATTTGCGGAAGATGAAACACGCCTGACAATGCACATCGCCAGCCGTCCCACATCCTGGGTTAAGCTTTCATCAGGAACACACCTGATAGCCGAAGGCAAACAGTACGCGCTGAAGCGTCTGGACGGCATGGAGCTGGATAAGGAAACTTATCTGACAGCACAGGGACATGTGGACGTGGTATTGCACTTTGAGCCACTGCCCATGAACACCAAACGATTCGACTTTACGGAGGGTGAGGATAAAGGGGCCTGGAAACTACTGGGCGTTGAGGATGCTAAGACCCGGGCCGGACAATTGTTCCCGTCCAACTGGCGTAACACGCAGACGGGCGACTGGGATATCAGTTTCTACGATGAATGCGCCGTCTATGACTGCCAGTTCTGGAATTACAGTCAGAAAATCCGGAAAGGCGACAAATACCTTATTGTATTAGAGAACAACGGCAAGGAAATAACCGTGAATGTGGGCAAGAATAAGAAAGGCCTGCGCAGAATTACCATCGACGGGAAAGAAGGCCAGTACAGCCTGATAACCTCCATTACCCTTCCGGACTATCCTCAGAAGGATACACGTGCCGGCTTCAAGGATACCGGTTACCGGACGGATACCGTAACCTTCGTTGGCTGGCTGAGGAATATGCCGGAGGAATTAAAAGAAGATAACGGGGAATTCAGGGTTGAGTATACAAACATTTTTACGGATAAAAACATTATCAGCTACAGCAAGACTGATTCGCTGGGACGCTTTACTATTAAGGTACCGCTGCATAATTCGTCTGAGGTAGATTGTTACGAGGAGCCATATATCCGCACATTCTTTGAACCGGGCGAGACTTATTTCATGCTGTATGACTTTAAGGGTGGGCACAAACTGTTCATGGGCAGGGACTGCCGTCTGCAAAACGAGATGCTAACCTATCCCATCCCGATGATTTATTCTCAACGACCCCAAAAAGACATGGACGAAGCCACGCTCATGCAACTTCTGGAAAGCCTGAAAAAAGACAAAGCCAACGCCATGCAGAGGCTGGAGCAGGTAATAGACAAGCACCCGAACATTTCTGACCGTTACATCAAATGCATAGCGGATAAGTTTAATGCAAGTGTAGGATCCGCCCTTATGCAGATCCGATACTGGACGGAAAACCGTATGATTCCCGCAGGCTATTTGGATTATGCCTATCAGGAGAGCTGGCAGAAAATGGCCGAGCCATACACACTTTACTCGGATGCCTATTGGTTCAGGAAGGATTATATCCGTTATCTTACAGAGAACCGGTACGCCATCCCAATGAAAGGGGGGTATTGCATGTTATACGAGGATGTATATGCACCCCTTCTACGCAATTTCAGGGATGCCGGGAAAGTGCAGATTACTGACGGGGATTTGTCAACAATAGAAAAATACGCGGAAATTAATCACAGGGTACATAAGGAACAGGCCGATAATGAGGTTATTCATTTAGATTTAACCGAGGAGGAAAGTAAGTGGTTTAACAAAGCCTGTGAGATACTGGATCGTGAAGACATAAAAAAAGCCCTGAAGGATAACGAATCCTTGTTTGATACCTATCGGGCCATCAGCATCCTGGATTCCATAGGTTGCAGCCAGGATATGCGGGACATTATCATTGCCGGTAAAATATATGATATCTTCGAGTACAACTGCATGCCCCTTGGAGATAATGAGATGCAGTTTATCGAGGAAAATATAAAGTTGCCGGCAGTCAGGGATCTCCTGTATGCTGAGCAGGAGAAATACCTGGCACTCCAACGCGGGGATGGCGCTGGAATCAGCAGCCTGAAGTCTGCTGAGGATGTAGCCAATATGAGCGACGGAGAGAAAATACTGCGCAAAATCACAGAGCCGTACAGGGGTAAGATTATCCTGATGGACATTTGGGGAACCTGGTGCGGCCCTTGCAAGGAGGCTCTCTCGCACAGTCAGGAGGAATACAGGCAGCTGAAGGACTATGACCTGGTCTATCTCTACCTGGCCAACAGAAGCGAAGAGACGGCATGGAAGAACATCATCCAAATGTACAATGTGACGGGAGAGAACGTGGTTCATTACAATCTGCCCAAAGCCCAGCAGAGCGCCATAGAGCATTTTGTCGGCGTATCAGGCTATCCCACCTACAAACTCATTGACCGCAATGGTAATGTTCTGGATGTGAATGTGGACGCACGTGACCTGGAAGGACTGAAAAAACTACTGAATCAGATGAAGTGAATGATTGTGGTGTTAAAAAAGCATATGAGCGATGAGTAAAGGAAAAGAACTTTGGAGGGTGGCCAGACTGTTTTTGCTGTTCTTTGTTATTAGTAACATTGTTATAGGGGTGACCTGCGCTCCCCTGGTATTCAGGGGCCTGTCAATGCACATGAGCCGGGAGGCCATAGAAGAGCAGTTGTTGGCATCCGACTACTATAAGTTGTCAGAATGCTTAGCTTATCTGCTGATTATTGTCATATTCATCCGAAACCGGTATGTCAGGATGTCGCTGGAGCGCATAGGGCGCACAGATCGCATGGACCGACGGACCCTATCGACGGCAATCGGCATAGCAGCCATGATTGGGGTGGGCTGTTTCTTCTCCAGTCTTTCCTTTTGGGCTATAATAGGTGGCCTTGGAAACATTTTCCCCCAAGCGGAATTGGACGAGTTAGATAAAGAGTACGGATTGATGTCTAAAGGCATACTGGGCATACTGAATGGTGTCATTCTGGCCCCCATATCCGAGGAGATTCTTTACAGGGGTATCATGTTGCGCAGCATGCTCAAGATGAGATGGCATCCCTGGATAGCTATCCCGGTGTCAGCTTTCGTCTTTGCCGTTATTCATGGCACCGCATATCAGACAATTGACATTCTTCCCTATGGCATCATAACAGGCTGGCTTTACTGGCGTACCAAGAGCCTGCTTCCTGGCATCGTCATACACATGGTGAACAACTTTATTGCCTTCGTTCCACCACAATTCATAGAATCCGGCGATGATGATACAGAAGCCGACATGAAGGTATGGATTATCATGTTTGCCATCAGCATAGCACTATTGGCGTACGGCATCAACTGGTATAGAAAGAAGACGCAATATTTGGAGTCAAACCCAAAAATGACTACCTTTGTGAGCGTCAATGGAAAAGATTTCAGACGTTAGACATTAGTCAAACGGTAAACAGTAAACTAACTTACAAACTCATAATATGAAAAAGATTCTCTTTCTTCTGGCCTTTGCCTGCTCCCTGACGGGATGGGCATGGGAACGACAGAGTGTATGGCCCAAGGGCAAGATGCCCGATGCTCAGCAGCATCAGATTGCGGCAATGACAAACGAGACGAGTGCCGAAGGGTTCAAACCCGAAAAGTTCAGGACGGCTTACCTGGAGTGGTTCGACAAGCCTGCCAATCCCAATGGCTGCTGTATGATCCTCATCTCCGGCGGCGGCTATTTCAGCTGTTGTGATGTGGGTCTCATCAAGCAATGGCGCGAGCGTTTTACCGCTCTGGGCTACCAATGCGTGAACTTTGTGTATCGTACTCCCCGTCCCGAGGGCCTGCCTATTTACCAGACAGCCTGGGAAGACGGACAGCGTGCCGTCCGCTTGGTGCGCAGTCAGGCTAAGAAGCGCGGCTTCGACCCCGAACACATAGGAACCATCTCTATGTCAGCCGGCTCCCACCTGGCTGTCCTGCTTGCCACCAGTTCCCAGACTCCCGCCTACGAGCCTGTTGACAAACTGGATTCCGTTCCCTGCCACATCAACTGGGCCATTGCCGATGCGCCTGCCTATGTGACTACCGACGGGGAACTGGGCACACCTGCCACACAACAGGGTTATGGTCCTAACATTAAACTGAGCTCCTGCTTCAAGTTCGACGAGAAGACTTGCCCCATGAGTCTGCATCACGGCGGTATGGACGAATACTCGCCTAACGGCTCTACCCTTATCTACAGGGAGCTGCGCAAACGTAAGATTCCCGCTGAGCTGCACCTGTATCCCAACAAGCGCCACGGCGCCTTCGGCCTGGACCGTGCCATAGAGTTCCTGACTCAGATGGGAATCCCCGGCTCTGTAGCTCCTGAAGAGGATATCATGAAACGCTATCCCAACGATGATGCCCGTAAGGAGAAGATTACACAGGATGTATGGCCCGAGGGCAAGACGCCTCTGTTTCAGGAACACCAGTGCAAGCCTTACATAGAATGGCACTTCCCCAAGGAACGGAAGACCAATGCCATACAGATTATATACTCGGGCGGAAGCTACCAGGGAAACGGTCCTGACGGCTTCGAAGTGGCTCCTGCCCGTCGTTACCTGAACTCATTAGGTATGACGGTAGTTACCATGAGGTACCGCACGCCCCGCCCAAAGGGAATGCCCAAGCACATTACCGCCTGGCAAGACCTGCAGCGGGCCGTCAGACTGGTACGCAGTCAGGCTGAGCAATACGGTCTGGACCCCAATAAGATTGGTATTATGGGAAGCTCTGCAGGCGGACATCTGACATTGATGGGTGTGACCTCTTCTCAGCAGCAGGCTTACCTGCCCATAGATGATACGGACAAGCAGCCCTGCAACGTCCAGTGGGGAATCGGCATCTATCCTGCATATGCTTTGACGGACGGTGAGGACAGTAATAACAGTACAGGAGGCAATGATGACAGCGCCATGCCTGTTCCTGAATTCAACTTCGACCTGAAGACCTGCCCCATGCTGTTCATCCATGGTGATGCCGACGGATTCGCCTCTATGAACTCTGTCAAGATCTGGGAGAAGATGCGTGCTATGGGAATTCAGAGCGAGCTGCATACTTTGGCGCTACGTCCCCATTGCTTCCAGCGTAATGCCTCACCTGGCACAGGCAGCTACACGTGGCTGGAACGTATCAGCGAGTTTCTGAAAGGACAGGGGATTCTGAAGTAGAATCCCCACCTTGCGTAACTTTAAAACTATCGTCTTGAAATTATTTTCGTACGGATAAAGAAATAAATCTGATTTTATTTCGTTTATCTCTCACTTATTCATAATTTTGCGCCCTCAATATCTGTATAGTTTGAAAATGAAGAGACTGATATATACGTTTTTATTGGTGGCATTGCTGCCTTTTGCGGAAGCGGATGCGCAGAAGAAGGTGGGGCATAATGCGGCTGTCAGCCGTAACCTGGAAATCCTGAATGATATATACAAGCAGCTGGATATCTTCTATGTGGATACCCTGGATGCCGATACGGTGATAGGGTGGGGCATACGCTCGCTGCTCCGGCAGGTGGATCCCTTTACCGATTACTATCCGCAGGAGGACGAGGAGCTGCGTCAGATGACTACCGGCAAGTATGCCGGAATAGGCAGCGGCATCCGTTACCACAAGAAGGAGGCCCGGGCTGTGATAAGTGATCCCTTTGAGAATTCGCCCAGCCAGCGTGCCGGCTTGAAGGCCGGTGATGTGATTATGCGCATTGACGGCAAGGATGTGAAGGGCCTGGGAACTCCCAAGGTGAGCAATATGCTCAGGGGTGAGGCCGGCACGACCTTTGAGCTGGTAGTGCGCCGCGGCAATGAGGAGAAGACGATACATATAACCCGCCAGACCATCCAGGTGCCCCAGATACCCTATTATGGTATGTTGGAGGACGGCATAGGCTATATCTTCCTGGCGGATTTTACGGAAGGAGCCTTTAAGAAGGTTCAGCAGGCCTATACGGAACTGCGGCAGCAGGGCATCGGAAAGCTGGTCCTGGACCTGCGCGGCAATCCCGGCGGCTCTGTCAACGAGGCGGTGGACATTGTCAACCTGTTTGTCCCCAAGGGGCGTAAGGTGGTTTATACCAGGGGTAAGATGAAGCATACCGAGCATGAATACAATACGGCTTATGAGCCCGTAGATACGGTGATGCCCATTGTGGTGCTGGTGGACGGCGGCTCAGCCTCGGCCAGCGAGATTGTGGCCGGTAGCCTGCAGGATATGGACCGTGCTGTGGTAATGGGTATCCGTACCTATGGTAAAGGACTGGTGCAGATGGTGCGTGATGTGTCCTACGGAGGCCATCTGAAGATTACTACGGGGCGCTACTATATTCCCTCGGGCCGTTGTATCCAGGCTTATGACTACCGTCACCTGAATGCCGACGGCTCGGCAGGAACCGTTCCTGACAGCCTGACCAGGGTGTTCCATACGGCAGGCGGCCGTGAGGTACGTGACGGCGGCGGCATCAAGCCGGACGTGGAGGTCAGACCTGACAGCCTGCCCACGCTGATATATGACCTGGTGGCCAGCGACGAGTTCTTTGACTGGGCAACGGATTATTGCGGCAGGCACGGGCAGATAGCTCCGGCCGGGGAAATCAGGCTTACGGACGAGGAGTACAGCCAGTTTGTACAGTATATCACAGAATCAGGCTTTACCTATAACCGCCGTACCGAGGAAGTGTTGAAACTGTTGCGTGACGTAGCCAGGCGCGAGGGCTATCTGGAGCAGTCGGAGCAGGAGTTCGAGGCGCTGAAGGCCAAGCTCTCACCCAATCTGGCAACGGACCTGATGCGGTTCCGCAAGCATATTGAGGAATACATTGTTGATGAACTGGCCCACCGTTACTACTACCAGTGGGGCGCAGCCAGGCAGCAGCTGACGGACGACCCCTGCATCGGACGTGTGAAGGCGCTGTTCTCGGATATGAATGAATACAATAAAATACTGGGAAAATGAGAAGAAGGGACATCCGCAGGGCCAACCATAACTTTATGTTAGGCATCATCGGAATGGCCGTTGTGGTCATGATGGTGGTGGCTGTATTCTGGTTCTGGTGCCTGAAGTGAGTGATTTTCAGGGCAATAAGTGCTAATTATAGCGGAAAAAGTATTTTTTTTCACTTTTAATTTTCCACTTTTATCTTAATTTCGTACCTTTGCGGTCGAAAAGATGAATGTGAGGGGCTTGCGGGTTCCTCACTTTTCGTTATATATGCTTTACCATAAAACAAGAAAAGGTACATGATTAACAAAGCAACAGTACAGCAGGCCGTGGAAGAATGGCTGCAGGGAAAGGACTATTTTCTGGTTGACATCAGCATCAGCCCGGATGACAGAATCGTAGTGGAGATAGACCATGCCGATGGTGTATGGATTGAAGACTGCGCCGATCTGAGCCGTTTCATCGAGGCGCGTGTAAGCCGTGAGGAAGAGGACTATGAGCTGGAGGTGGGAAGTGCCGGACTGGGACAGCCCTTCAAGATTCTGCGTCAGTATGAGATTCACGTTGGCAAGGAAGTGGAGACGCTGGCCAAGGATGGCAAGAAGTATCGTGGAACCTTGCTGTCTGTTGATCCGGAAGGCTTTGAGCTGGGCGTGATGCAGAAGGTAAAGGAAGAGGGCAAGAAGCGCCCCGTCAACAAGGAGGTCCCCGTCCGTTTTGCTTTCGGCGACGTGACCTACACCAAATATCTGATAAAAATAAAATAAAATATACATGGCAACAACAAAGAAAACTGAATCAGTAAATCTGATTGACTCCTTTGCGGAGTTCAAAGAGACTAAGAACATTGACCGTACCACGCTGATGAGCGTACTGGAGGAGTGCTTCCGTAGCGTTATCATCAAGACATACGGCAGCGACGAGAACTATGACATCATCGTTAACCCTGACAAGGGTGACTTTGAGATTTACCGCAACCGTACCGTTGTTCCCGACGGTGAGGTGAAGGATCCTAACCTGGAGATCAGCCTTTCCGAGGCCCGCCAGATTGAGGATGACTACGAGGTAGGCGAGGAAGTGAGCCAGATGGTCAAGTTCTCCGACTTCGGTCGCCGTGCCATCCTGACCCTGCGTCAGACACTGGCCAGTCGTATCCTGGAGCTGGAGCATGACACCCTGTACAACCAGTACAAGGACCGCATAGGTGAGATTATCAGCGCCGAGGTTTACCAGACCTGGAAGCGTGAGACCCTGCTGCTGGATGATGAGGGCAACGAACTGCTGCTGCCCCGTTCCGAGCAGATTCCCAGCGACTTCTTCCGCAAGGGCGAGAATGCGCGTGCCGTTATCTCACGTGTGGAGAACCCCAACGGTACACCCCGTGTGATCCTGAGCCGTACGGATCCCATGTTCGTACAGCGTATGCTGGAGGCCGAGGTGCCTGAGATTCAGGACGGTCTTATCACCATCCATAAGGTAGCCCGCATCCCCGGCGAGCGTGCCAAGATTGCCGTTGAGAGCTATGATGACCGTATAGATCCCGTAGGAGCCTGCGTAGGTGTGAAGGGCAGCCGTGTGCATGGTATCGTCCGTGAGCTGCACGGCGAGAATATCGATGTGGTGACATGGTCGGCCAACACACAGATTCTTATCACCCGCGCTCTGGGCCCTGCCCGTGTGAACAGCGTGATACTGAACGAGGAGGAGCACAAGGCCGAGGTCTATCTGGATCCTGATCAGGTATCACTGGCCATCGGTAAGGGCGGTCTGAACATCAAGTTGGCCAGCATGCTAACCGGCTACACCATCGATGTATTCCGCGAGATTGACGACGAGGACAACGATGACGTAAGTCTGGACGAGTTCACCGACGATATCGAACCCTGGATTATCGAGGAATTCAAGAAGATCGGCTATTCTACAGCCCGTGACGTGCTGGGCGAGAGCCGCGAGACGCTGATTCAGCGTACCGACCTCGAAGAGGAGACCATTGACGAAGTCCTGAATATCCTGGCCGCAGAGTTTGAATAAAAATGAAAACTTACAAACTCAAAAACATTAACGAATGAGCGTAAGATTAAACAAAGTAACAAAAGAATTCAATATAGGTCTGCAGACAGCCGTGGAGTTCCTGCAGAAGAAGGGATTCTCTGAGGTAGAGGCCAATCCCAACTATAAGATATCGGACGAGGAATTCAACCTTCTGCAGCGGGAATTCAGCACCGACAAAGGTCTGCGTACCGAGGCAAAGATGCTAATCCAGCAGCGTCAGGAGAAGTCCAAGGAAAGCAAGAAGCCTGCCCCCGTTGAGGAGTTTGTGGACAACAGGCCGAGCATCCAGGGCCCCAAGATTCTGGGTAAGATTGATCTGGAGAAGAAGAAGTCTGTTCCCGCCCCTGCCCCCGCTGCCAGTGAGCAGCCCGAGCCCGAGCCGGCAAAGCCCGAGGCTGAGAAGGTTGTGGCACCTGTGAACGAGGAGGTTCAGCCTGAGCCCGAGGTTGTTGCGGCTCCTGCCGGACAGCAGCCCGTTGCCGAGGAGCAGCAGCCCGTTGCCAGTGAGCAGCCCGAGATACCGGCCGTCAAGCCGGTGGCCGAGGAGAAGCCCGAGGCAAAGGAAGCAGAGCCCGAATCCGCTCCTGTCCCCGAACCCGCTCCTGCCCCTGCTCCCGCTGTTGAGCCGGAGCCCAAGGAGAAGCCTGCGCCCAAGAAGAAGGAAATCGGTATAGAGGAGAACGGCGTATTCCGTCTTTCCCCCGCACCTCAGCCCGGTCCCGGTCTTACCGTAAAGGGTAAGATTGACCTGGACAGCCTGAACCAGAGCACCCGCCCCAAGAAGAAGAGCAAGGAGGAGAAACGCCGTGAGCGCGACGAGAAGCGTGCCCAGCAGCAACAGCAGCAGGCCGCCCAGGGCGAGCGCAAGAAGCGTCTGCGTGTAGGTAAGGAGCGTGTGGATGTGAATGCGGTGGCCAACCAGCCCCAGAATTTCCAGAAGAACAATAACAACAATAACGGCAACCAGGGCCAGCAGAACGGCGGCGGCAAGAAGAAGAACAAGCAGAAGCAGCAGGCCTTCCTGCAGCCCGAGGTAAGCGAGGAGGAGGTAGCTAAGCAGGTACGCGAGACACTGGCCCGCCTTACCAATAAGAACAATAAGATGGGCAAGGGTGCCAAGTACCGCCGCGAGAAGCGCGACGCCATCCGTCAGGGAATGGAGGAGCAGCTGGAGAACCAGGCAGCGGAAAGCAAGGTACTGAAGCTGACCGAGTTCGTGACAGCCAATGAGCTGGCGACGATGATGAATGTGCCCGTAACCCAGGTTATCGGAACCTGTATGCAGATCGGCATCATGGTCAGCATCAACCAGCGTATGGATGCCGAGACCATCAATCTGGTGGCCGAGGAATTCGGCTTCACTACCGAATATGTAAGTGCCGAGGTAAGCGAGGCGGTAACCGAGGTGGAGGATGCTGAGGAGGATCTGGTACCCCGTGCTCCGATCGTAACCGTCATGGGTCATGTTGACCACGGTAAGACCTCTCTGCTTGACTATATCCGTAAGACCAACGTAATTGCCGGTGAGGCCGGCGGTATTACCCAGCACATAGGTGCCTATAACGTGACCTTGCCCGACGGCCGTCATGTGACCTTCCTGGATACTCCCGGTCACGAGGCCTTTACCGCCATGCGTGCCCGTGGTGCCCAAGTGACGGATATCGCCATTATCATTGTGGCTGCCGATGATGACATCATGCCTCAGACCAAGGAGGCCATTGCTCATGCCACGGCTGCCAATGTACCCATTGTATTCGCCATCAACAAGATAGACAAACCCGGTGCCAACCCCGACAAGATCAAGGAGGGACTGGCCAACATGAACTTCCTGGTTGAGGAGTGGGGCGGTAAGTACCAGAGTCAGGATATCAGCGCCAAGCAGGGAATCGGTGTGGAGGACCTGCTGGAGAAGGTGCTCCTGGAGGCCGAGATGCTTGACCTGAAGGCTAACCCCAACCGCAAGGCTACGGGCAGCATCATCGAATCCAGTCTGGACAAGGGCCGCGGCTACGTGGCTACTGTGCTGTTGAGCAACGGAACCCTGCATGTGGGCGATATCGTGCTGGCCGGTACCAACTACGGTCGTGTGAAGGCCATGCTGGACGAGCGTGGTCGCCGTGTAGAGAAGATAGGTCCTGCCCAGGCAGCCACTATCCTTGGTCTGAACGGCGCTCCCCAGGCCGGTGATACCTTCCACGTGATGGATACTGATCAGGAGGCTCGAGAGATTGCTACCAAGCGTGAACAGCTGGCCCGTGAGCAGGGCCTGCGTACGATGAAGCGCTTCGACCTTACCGAACTGGGCCGTCGTATCGCCCTGGGCGACTTCAAGGAACTCAACCTTATTGTCAAGGGCGACGTGGACGGTTCTATCGAGGCTCTGAGCGATTCGCTCATCAAGCTCTCAACCGAGAAGATTCAGGTGAATGTTATCTATAAGGCTGTAGGTCAGATTAGCGAGAGCGATGTCAATATGGCCGCCGCTGCCGAGAACTGCTTCATCGTAGGTTTCCAGGTACGTCCCAGTGCCGCTGCCCGTAAGCTGGCAGAGCAGATGGGTGTGGATATCCGTCTCTATAGCGTTATCTATGATGCCATTGAGGAGGTGACCGATGCCATGGAGGGTATGCTCAGTCCTGAAATCAAGGAGGAG
The DNA here is from genome assembly GCA_902775385.1 of uncultured Bacteroidales bacterium. Classification (GTDB taxonomy): domain Bacteria; phylum Bacteroidota; class Bacteroidia; order Bacteroidales; family Bacteroidaceae; genus Physcousia. The sequence goes on along the minus strand of CACYMI010000010.1, from coordinate 15,494 downwards.
GTTACCGCTCAGGTTGAGGTACGCCAGGTATATCATATCAGTAAGGTGGGCGTCGTAGCCGGTGCTTACGTTATCGAGGGTAAGGTGAACCGCACCAACAAGGCCCGTGTCATCCGTGACGGAATCGTGGTTCATACAGGTGCCATCAATGCCCTGAAGCGTTTCAAGGACGATGTGAAGGAGGTGACCACCAACTTCGAGTGCGGTATCTCGCTAGTGAACTACAACGACTTGCGCGAGGGTGACATCCTGGAGACCTTCCAGGAAATTGAAATCAAGGCCAAGCTCTGATGTGGATTGAGGTTGCCTGTGCCTGTGCCCTGCTGTATGGTCTGATACGCGGGTGGATCAACGGTCTGTTCCAGGAGCTCGTCTCAGCGGGCGGCTGCCTGATAGGACTGGGCGTTGCCTACTTCTACTATAAGACCGTAGGGTGCAATCTCTATCAGTTTGTCCTCATTACCTTAGGCGCACCCCTGGCACTGGGCCTGCTGGCCACATTGCTTACCAAGGTGTTGGACAAGATTCCCGTTGCCGGGTTCCTGAACCACCTGCTGGGGGCCGTCTTAGGCCTGGTCAAGTGGGGCCTGCTGGCTGGACTGATTCTCCTGCTGATTGAGAAGCTGGAGATGTTGCGGCAGTATGTCCCCTCCCTGATGGAGAACATTGACTCCCTGAAGAACCAGGCCCTGGAGCTGATTGATTTATTGGGGATAAAATGAGAGGGTGAGAGAATGTGAGAATGAAAAATTGAAAAAATGAAAGAAAAGAACGGGTTTGTACGTGAGGTGGCGGAGAAGAAGTACCAGTACGGCTTCACCACTGATGTGCATACCGAGGTTATAGAAAAAGGACTTTCGGAGGATGTGGTGCGCCTGATCTCGCAGAAGAAGGGCGAACCCGACTGGCTTTTGGAGTTCCGTCTGAAAGCCTTCCGCTACTGGCAGACGATGGAGCCCCCTACATGGGGACACCTGAAGATGCCTGATATTGACTATCAGGATATCAGCTACTATGCCAATCCTACGGCCGGAAAGCTGGGAAAGTCCGGAACCTCTGACGAGATAGATCCTGAACTGATGAAGACCTTCGACAAACTGGGCATCCCCCTGGAGGAGCGTCTGGCACTGAGCGGTACGGCCGTGGATGCCGTGATGGATTCGGTGAGTGTTAAGACAACCTTCCGCGAGAAGCTGAAGGAGAAAGGTATCATCTTCTGCTCTATCAGCGAAGCTGTGAAGGAGCACCCCGAACTGGTACGCGAATACCTGGGCAGCGTGGTTCCTTACCGGGACAACTTCTTTGCCGCCCTGAATTCAGCCGTCTTCTCGGACGGAAGCTTTGTATATATTCCCAAGGGCGTACGCTGTCCCATGGAATTGAGTACCTACTTCCGTATCAACGCCAGGGGCACGGGTCAGTTTGAGCGTACCCTTATCGTCTGTGACGATGACGCCTACGTCAGCTACCTGGAGGGCTGTACAGCTCCTATGCGCGACGAGAACCAGTTGCATGCCGCCATCGTGGAGATTGTGGTGAAGGAGAATGCCGAGGTCAAGTACAGTACCGTGCAGAACTGGTATCCCGGCGACAGCGAGGGTAAGGGCGGCGTCCTGAACCTGGTGACCAAGCGCGGACATCTGAGGGGGCGTAACAGCCGGCTCTCCTGGACACAGGTGGAGACGGGCAGCGCCATCACCTGGAAGTATCCCAGCTGTGTGCTGAGCGGTGACGGATCGCAGGCCGAATTCTACAGTGTGGCCGTGACCAACAACTACCAGCAGGCGGATACGGGAACCAAGATGATCCATATCGGAAAGAACACCAAGAGCACCATCATCAGCAAGGGTATCAGCGCCGGAAAGAGCCAGAATGCCTACCGCGGACTGGTAAAGGTGGCCAAGACTGCCGATAATGCCCGCAACTACAGCAGTTGTGACTCCCTGCTCTTAGGCAGTAAGTGCGGTGCCCATACTTTCCCCTATATGGATGTGCATAACGATACGGCCGTGGTGGAACATGAGGCTACCACCAGCAAGATATCCGAGGACCAGCTCTTCTACTGCAACCAGCGCGGTATCAATACCGAGGAGGCTGTCAGCCTGATAGTGAACGGATATGCCAAGGAGGTTATCAACAAACTTCCCATGGAGTTTGCCGTAGAGGCGCAGAAACTGTTGGGCGTAAGTCTGGAGGGCAGCGTTGGGTGATAAGTGAAGAGTGATAAGTGAAGAGTGAAGAGTGAAGAATTTGCTACCGCAGTGCTCGCTAACCACTAACCACTAACCGCTAAATCGTTAGCCCGTGGGGCTATAATTTTGAATTGGGAATTATGAATTGATCATAGATGCTACAGATAAATAATTTACATGCCAGGATAAATGGCAAGGAGATATTAAAAGGTATCAACCTGACCGTCAGAGACGGTGAGGTGCATGCCATCATGGGACTGAACGGTGCCGGCAAGAGCACGCTCAGCAATGTGATTGTAGGCCATCCTGCCTATGAGGTCACCCAGGGCGAGGTTATCTTTAACGGTAAGGACCTGCTGAAGATGACACCTGAGGAGCGTGCCCATGAGGGTGTGTTCCTGAGTTTCCAGCAGCCCGTTGAGATTCCCGGTGTCAGCATGGTCAACTTCATGCGTGCCGCCCTGAACGCCAAGCGTCAGTTCCAGGGGCTGGAACCGCTGAGTGCCGGCGACTTCCTGAAACTGATGCGTGAAAAGCGTAAGATTGTGGAACTGGACAGTCGGCTCACCAGCCGAAGCGTGAACGAAGGCTTCTCCGGCGGTGAGAAGAAACGTAACGAGATATTCCAGATGGCCATGCTGGAGCCTACGTTCAGCATTCTGGACGAGACGGACAGCGGCCTGGATGTGGATGCCCTGCGCATCGTGGCCGAAGGGTTCAATAAGCTGCGTACTCCTCAGACGAGCGCCCTGGTCATCACCCATTACCAGCGCTTGCTGGATTACCTGAAGCCGGATGTCATACATGTGCTTATCGGCGGCATGATTGTCAAGACAGCCGGTCCGGAACTGGCACTGGAGATTGAGAACCGCGGTTTCGACTGGATCAAGGAAGAAGTGGGTCTGTAAGCTATGGCAGAGGATACAAGACAATATACCGAATTCTACGCTCAGGTTGAGAAGTCTGTCCGTGAACGTTCCTGCGAGGTGATGAATGCGCCCCGCAACGAGGCATTGCAGACATTCTCCGCGCTGGGATTCCCCACCCGGAAGGTGGAGCGTTACAAATATACCGATGTGGCAGAGGACTTTGCCCCCGACTACGGCATAGCCCTGACTCCGCTCGAGGTAAAGGACCTTCCTTACTGTTACCGTATCAGCGAGTCGCCTGTGGATGTGACTTCATATTATAACAGCCTGGCTGACAGGCAGGACGCCGTAGTGGCACTGAATACCTTGCTCAGCGTGGATGCCCTGGTCATCTATGTTCCCCGTAATACCAAAGTGGAGCACCCCATTCAGATCAGCAATATCCTGAAGGGTGAGCATGACACAATGGTAAACCGCCGCATCCTCGTTATTATGGAGGAGTGTGCCGAGGCTGACATTGTCATTACAGACAAGGCAGTTGACCAGACACACTTCCTGACCAATCAGGTAGTGGAGGTCTTTGCCGGCGACGGCAGCCACCTGAATATGTACGAGGTGGAGGAGACCCATTTGCTTTGCACCCGTTACAGCAGCGTCTTCGTCCGGCAGGGCAGGGACAGCCAGGTAAGGCATACCAGCCTGACCCTCTTTAACGGACGCACCCGTAACCGCCTGGATGTCAGTTTGCAGGGCCAGGGTTCCGAGGTTATCCTCAACGGCTGTGTCATTGCTGACAAGACGCAGCATGTGGACAATAACACCCTCATAGACCATCAGGTTCCCCACTGCCAGAGCAACGAGCTGTATAAATATGTGTTGGACGACAGCTCCGTAGGTGCCTTTGCCGGCCGCATCCTGGTTCGTGAGGGCGCCCAGAAGACCGTCAGCAACGAGACCAATGCCAACCTCTGCGCCACCTCTTCGGCGCGTATGTACACTCAGCCCATGCTGGAGATCTATGCCGACGATGTGAAGTGCAGTCATGGCAGTACCGTGGGGCAGATGAATGACGATGCCCTTTTCTACATGCGTCAGCGGGGTATTTCTGAACAGGAAGCCAGACTCTTGCTTAAGTCTGCCTTCATCATCGAGGTGATAGAGACAATCCCGCTGGAAGCGCTGAGAGACAGGCTGCACATGCTGGTGGACAAGCGCTTGAGAGGTGAATTAAGTAAATGTGAAGGATGCAAACTATGCAAGTAAGAGGCGATTTCCCCATCCTCACCAAGACCATCTACGGGAAGTACCCGCTGGTTTATCTGGATAACGCGGCTACTACCCAGAAACCGCGTTCCGTAGTGGAGGCCATGACGGAGGAATACTATAATGTGAACGCCAATGTGCACAGGGGAGTTCACTTCTTATCGCAGCAGGCTACCGAACTGCATGAGGGCAGCCGTGAGACCGTCCGGAAGTTCCTGAATGCCCGCAGCAGCAGTGAGATTGTCTTCACCCGCGGCACCACGGAGAGCATCAATCTGGTAGCCCAGTGCTTCTCGGATGCCTTTATGAAGGAGGGTGATGAAGTGATTGTCAGCGAGATGGAGCATCACAGCAACATCGTATCCTGGCAGTTGCAGCAGCAGCGCAAAGGTATTAAGCTGCGTGTGATTCCTATTACGGATGACGGCCTGCTCCGGCTGGATGAGTATGAGAAGCTCTTCAACGAACATACCCGCATTGTCAGCGTAACACATGTCAGCAACGTACTGGGTACCATCAATCCCGTTAAGGAAATCATCCGCATAGCCCATGAACACGGTGTTCCCGTGCTGATAGACGGTGCGCAGAGCACACCCCACATGCCGGTGGATGTGCAGGAGCTGGATTGCGACTTCTTTGCTTTCAGCGGACATAAGATATACGGCCCTACAGGCATTGGCGTACTGTACGGCAAGGAGGACCTGCTGGACAAACTGCCCCCGTACATGGGAGGTGGTGAGATGATAAAGAACGTGTCATTTGAGCGTACCACCTTCAATGAACTGCCCTTCAAGTTCGAGGCCGGCACACCGGACTATGTGGCCACCACCGGCCTGGCAAAGGCACTGGATTACGTCAGTGCCATAGGTATGGATAAGATTGAGGCACATGAACGTGATCTTACACAGTATGCCATGCAGCGGATGAATGAGATAGAGGGTATGCATATCTTCGGTCCCAAGGACATTCAGCAGCACGATGCCGTCATCAGCTTCCTGGTAGCTCAGGAGGGCTCCTTCATCCATCATCTGGATATGGGTACTCTGCTGGACCGCCTGGGCATAGCCGTCCGTACCGGCCATCATTGTGCCGAACCCCTGATGCGCAGGTTAGGCATTGAGGGAACCTGCCGTGCCAGTTTCGCCCTGTACAATACCCGCGAGGAGGTGGATGCCTTGGTAGCAGGCATAAACAGGGTAAGGCAGATGTTTTAGCGGCCCCTCTCCCTAACCGCTTACTACTAACCACTGTTCAACGATGTTAGAAGCATATTATAAGGAAGGAGTGATTGAGGCCGGCTGTGATGAGGCTGGCCGTGGTTGTCTGGCAGGCCCCGTGTTTGCCGCAGCTGTGATATTGCCGTCCGACTATCAGAACGAGATGCTGAACGACTCCAAACAGCTGACTGAGAAGAAACGCTACCAGTTGCGTGAAGTGATAGAGCGTGAGGCATTGGCATGGGCTGTGGGCATTGTTGATAATCACGAGATAGATCAGATAAATATACTCAACGCCAGCATTCTGGCTATGCACAGGGCACTGGATCAGCTGACCGTCCGTCCTGAAAACATCATTGTGGACGGCAACCGTTGGAAACCCTATCAAGAGCCTACGGCTAACGGGAACGATAACGGGAACGGGCCTGCCATTGTGCCCGCAACGACTATCGTGAAGGGCGATGGTAAGTACCTCTCCATAGCAGCCGCCAGCATCCTGGCCAAGACATACAGGGATGATTTCATGCTACGCATCCATGAGGAGTACCCCCAGTATCATTGGGACAAAAACAAGGGCTATCCTGCCAAGGTACACCGCGAGGCTATCCGCCAGTTCGGCACCACACCATACCACCGTATGAGCTTCAACCTGTTGGGCAATACACAGCAGTTAGAGTTTGATTTTGACTGATAACGCATCTTTCTTTTTATTCACATACATAAGTTAAAACATGAAACATTCCTTTTACCTCTTATTCTTAGGTGCTACGCTGGTTATGATAACGGGTTGCGGTAAGCCTGACCGCAGCGAGGAGGCCACACGGCTCAAACAGGAATATCAGGACATGCTGTATAAAACCCCCGAACAGATACTGGCAAGGGTGGACAGTGCAGAACGCGCCGGTGTATTCTCCGCGCCAAAGGCCGACCTTATCCGCAGTTCCGTACATGGTACTATGGGGCACGAGCATCTGTCCGTATTCTACGCTGAGAAAATATTTAACCATCCTGAACTCAAGAGCGACCCCGTGTCCTATTATGCTGTAGCTCTTATGGTGAACGGATTCCTGTCACGAAACGGCGAGCACGGCAGGGTTCTCCGTTTATGCGATGATATCATTGCCGATGTCAAGAGTGAGCGGGAGAAGGGTGACGGAGTATCCGTTATAAGCCAGGAGGTAGCATTGCGGGTGATAAGCCGCGTGCTGATTCAGAAAGGCGATTGCGAGTTGCATCTGGGCCATCCCGACAAGGCAGAACAGTTATATCTGGAGAGCATTGACCTGATGATGAACGGCGTAAAACATACTGACGATTACTGGGTGATAGATCCCCTGATAATGGCCGTTATTGAGACAACGGAGTTCTATCTGGAACAGAACATGCCCAAGAAAGCCCTCTCCCTGGTAGCTGTGGGCGATACCGCCCTGGCCCGTCAGGACCGCTGCACTAATGTGCCTGAACGCCTTCGCCACACCCGCCACAACAACATCACCATCGGTCAGGCCATGATCTATGCCGCCAATGGCCAGTATGAAAAGGCTGATTCTCTCTACCGGAAGCATCAGCAGGGTGAAATGCTGTCAGTATATGATATCGGCGGCGAAGCCCGCTACCTGTCCATGCTCGGTCGCTATGATGAATCTGTCCGCCTGTTCCGTCGGGCTGACTCCCTCTATCTGGCTCAGGGCAGCGATATCAACACCACTTATATCAAGAACTACATGATGAACCTGTATAAGACGCTGCAGAAGGCCGGGCGGAATGAAGAGGTAATGGCCCTGTCTGACCGCATGCGTCATCTGACCGACTCCATCCACCTGCAGGAACGCATGGCCGACGTGGAGCAGCAGCAGATCATCCGCCAGAAGGAGCAGGAAATCATCAGCCGCCGTCAGTCGGCCATCATCTACCGTGTCCTTGTTGTAGCCGCCCTCCTCATCTGTCTTCTGATTGCCTATTTCCTGTGGCGCTCCCATATATATAATAAGGTACTGCTTGCCAAGAACCGCCGCCTGCTTGCCGAGATAGAGGAACGTGAACGGCAGGAACAGCAGGCTATGGAGGAGTTACAGGCCGAACCCGAGGAGACGCTTACCGCCGGGCAGCAACTCTACCGCCGTATCTGCACGCTCATGACAGAGCAGCAGCCCTATACCGATGAGAACCTGAACCGTGACATACTGGCCCAGCTCCTTGGCACCAATGCCAAGTATGTGGTTCAGGCCATTCACGAGTGTTCACATGGAGAGACCGTCACAGACTTCATCACCCGCTACCGTCTGGAGCATGTAGCCCGCCTGCTCAGGACCACCGATGAACCTGTTGCCGTCATCGGCGAGATGTCCGGCATCCCCAGCCGTGCCACCCTGGCACGCCTGTTCCGTAATGCCTATGGTATGACGTGCACCGAGTTCCGTGAGGTAGCCAGGGAGAATGGCCGGCGCTGAATCCTTTTCCGATTAGGCGGCCTTCTTTATTCCGTCATAAAGTTATTTCCCAATTTCGCCGTTTCACTGGGGGCAACGTTCCCCGATGAAATGGCGATTTTCTGATTTTTCCCAGATTTGAGACACACTTTCCCGCCAGTGAGACATCCGTTTCGCTGGCGGTTTGTTATTTTGCAGCCAGAAAACAGAAAAAAGCCGAATGATATATGTTAAATAGCGGATGGATATTTGTAATAGCAGTCGCATTAGGCGTGGCCATGGTCATGGTAATCCTGGTGCTGGTAGTCATCATCGTCTTCCAGCGGTGGCGCATCAGCGACTGCAATGTTCACTTGGAGAAGTTCATCACCGAGAACATTGAACTGCGTGAGAAGATAAGAAGGGTACGCGCCCTATGATTATAATCAGGTATTAAACGAACACAAATATAATATACACATCACATTATGAAGATTCCTTTATCGGATACTGAAGAAAAGAAGCTGGTTTTAGACCTGGCAGGAAGTGACTGCCGTTTAGGTGAACTTGTAACCCTTAACTGGAATGATGCGCTGATTAAGAAAAGCGGTCAGACCTCCTATGCCTATTGTGCCGTATCAAATTATGTATGCGTGCGCGAGGCAACTGACAGCCAGTGCGGCATACTGGTAAAGGTGCTGGGCAGAATCTCCAAGGAGTTCATCATGTTTGTAAACGGAGAACCGTTCTGCAAGGACGAAAGGGATGACTTTTTCAGGGGCAGGCGCTACTACAGCTACCCGTTCCCTACCGTGGATGCCCTGAAGGAAGTCCTGCGGATCGTCAGCTCCAACCCATCCCTCATGAGCAGCCTCCAGGCAGCGGGCATGAAATTCAATGCCGCTTCCGGTTTCTGGGTGCGTGAGTCCTCAGGCTGTTTCCTGACTAAGACTCCCCAATTCTATGACGCCGGTTCCGCCCAGACCCGTAAGGCAACGGACAATACCGCACACTACCGCCTGTCAATAGCCTGTTTCAGGAAGAACGGAATGAATAACGAATAACAACTCAACAATAATCATATTAAATCACACAATGATGAGAAAAACAGTTTCAACTATGGCGCGGGCCGGCGGATGGCTGGCTGGCGCAGGAAGAGTGAGAGTGGCAATGATGTTGCTGCTATTGTTGTTCCTTAATTCCTTTATGGCGCGGGCTGGTTATGGCCCCTGGGCGAAAGAAAGCTCCGATAGCTACAAAAAGGGGTGGTATTCAACAAAAGAGTCTATGTCTTATTCAAATATCGATCAAAGCTCTTGGGGTGATACCGGTGTTGGCTGGTTTGAAAAGTATGGAGGCATCGGCACTACAGTAAGTGGCAGTTCCGGAACTGATAAATGCAAGTTTGGTGTCTTTTCGCTATACACGCACTCAGAGCTTGTCCCCCCTTATACGCGATACAGAATGACGTGTAGTTTTGCATTGCACTCGTCAAGTACGGTTTTCAGACAAACTGTAGCGTTATATGCATGTGATAACCTGAATACACTGAAGAAAACGTACGTGGATTTAACGGAATCATATACTAACGGTAGCGGTTCCGCTTACCACATTGCACATTTTACGAAAGATCAGGGAACTTATGACTTGGGTTATTATGCAAGAACTTTTGATTATGACAATAGGAATTCCTCTACTAAGACTACTAAATATTGGCATCTGTTACTTACTCAGGTTATTGGAAACAGTAGTGGTTCAGACAAACATGTGGGTAACTGGGCAACTTTTAGCACAGCGAATGTTACCTGGGACTATTATTACTACAAGCATATAACCTTTGATGCCAACGGCGGCAGCGGCTCAATGTCGCAACAAACCATTGAGAACAAAGGTACCCTGCAGGCCAGCACTTTGACCCGCAACGGCTATGTGTTTGCAGGGTGGAACACCAAAGCAGATGGCACCGGCACATATTATGCTGATAAAGCATCAGTCAGCGCCACATCTTCTGACAAAGGCCCTGTGACGCTCTATGCACAATGGGTGTCAATAGCAAAAGGCCTGACAGGTGAGTTCTCTCAGGGGGATTACAAAGTGAAACTGTTTTGGAAGACTGAGCAGGGTCATCCGGGAAGCGGCAAGTTTGTTATCTACCGCAACGATACGAAGGTTGGCACG
>CACYMI010000010.1:0-5351 GCA_902775385.1 uncultured Bacteroidales bacterium | reverse complement strand
CCATACGAGAGTAATGTAACCTATGATGTCTATTTGGTACCAAACGGTTGGAGTGAAGACACTAAACGGACTGACGCAAAAGCATCCGTTACAGTAAATACCACGCGCCACGTGCCAGTGAATACCCCTAATGCGGTGGCTAAAGAAGACCGTATTATATTTACTTGGACATCCAATCGTTATGACGCAAGCATGGGACATAGGTTTTATATTTATGTGGATAACGAGACAACCCCCATCGACACCATCATACCACTCGTCGACCAAGTCAACTTCCGATGGGAACACCGTACTACCGATAAACATAGTAGTCGGAAAAACGGCGTAGATAATGGTGTTCATTATACCGAGGAGCCACTGAATGTCTGCGGACCTCATACTTACCGCATTGAGGGTGCTGTCGGCACAAAGAGACTCGACTCACGGGAGTTTAAAAGCACAGCTATTGGCAATGGTACACTGTTCTATTCTTTTGATGCTACAAAGGGTGCCTATCCTGGCACGGTGAAACTGCAATGGCATGTGAACCGTCAAGGTTCCACCGATGCCAAGACCTACGTAATAGAACGTCGTCGTGCTGAAAGGGAAAACGAGGATTGGGCGACAATCACCCGTATGTCGAGCGCGGAAGACTATCTGATATACACTGACGATACACCGTTGCCTGGCGTGTTCTACGACTACCGCGTGACGGTGATTGACAAATGTGAGGACGGAATTGAAAAGAAAGCCTTTGCTGACGATATTGGTTTTGCCCAAACCACAGGTACTATGAGCGGCCGCATTACCTTTGGTTCTACAGGAAGTTCCGTAGCCAACGTAAATGTTGAGGCAAGACTGACAGGTACTTCAGGCGAAGACAATACACAATATCGCGCTATGCGCTTCACCGACCCCATCGGCGAGGTGGCGTGGAACTATCCCTCATCAACTTACGCTGCCAGCAAGTTTGCCAAGAACGATTTTACCATTCAGATGTGGCTGAGACCTGATGAACTTGCTGATGCGAAGATTGTGTGTCTGAAAGGCGATACCTGCTATTGGGGTATGAACGCTGAAGGTCAGCTGATTTTCAGGAATGACCAAACCACCTATACATTTGAGAATGCAGTATTGAAAGCCGAGCAGTATAACCACGTGGTACTGACACGTACGGGCAATACTGTAACCGCCAGCGTGGTGGGTGCTGACGAGGCCGGTGAAGTGATTCTGAACAGCAGCACCCAGACTGTGCCTGACAGCTTGTCACTGACCGATGCCGCACAGCTTACCCTGGGCCATTTCATCGGCTATGTGGATGAGTTCCGTTTCTGGACAAAAAACCTCTCAGACGATGTTATCCTGGAGAACTATGACCATCTGCTCGTAGGCAATGAGAATAACCTGGAGACCTACTGGACCTTTGACGAGGGTCTGAGCAAACAGTTCTTTGACTACTCGCGCGACGGAACCGTTTACCGCCAGCATCATGGTAAGACGGGCAGCAATGCCGGACCCTCTACTCTGACCCCCAATCAGCTGAAGCTTAGGACCAAAACTGATGCGGACGGTAACTACATTATTCAGGGTGTGCCATTCCGTGGCGAAGGTACTACATACGCCGTTGTTCCACAGTTGGGCATTCATCAGTTCAACCCCACGCAGCAATTACGCTTTGTAGGCAATAACTCCCTGGTACACAACGGTACAGACTTTACTGATGTTTCATCGTTCCCCGTACGCGGTACAGTGCGCTATGCCAATACTGACTATCCCGTAGAGGGCGTACAGTTCTATGTTGACGGCCAGATCTGTGCCAAGGAAGGTGAACCCGTTACCACCAATTCCGATGGTGAGTACGAAATCAGCGTACCCATAGGCGAGCACTATATCACCGTGAAGAAGCAGGGCCATAAGTTCCCCAATGACGGCCGTTATCCTGCCGACCCGAAGAAAACGGGTACCCTGGTGAACTTCAACGATGCCGTAAAGAACCTTGACTTTGAGGACGAGACACTGGTGACTGTAGCCGGTCGTGTTACGGGTGGTAAGATTGAGGAGGAAAAACCCCTCGGCTTCGGACAGAGCGTAAACAACATCGGTCAGGCCACCATCACCTTAGGCATTGAATCAAAATACCGCCTGAACGTGGTACGCCAGGTCAGCGGCACCACCGTCAGCTATGAGCCTAATGAAGAGAATCTGGATGTCAGCTCACCTACGGCCGATGTACGGAGCGAGACCGTTCGCCAGGGTGGCAATAATGACGAGGTGAAGGACATTATTATCAAGACAGATCCGCGAACGGGTGAGTTTGCGGCCCAGCTGCCACCTATTGACTATAGCGTGAAGAGCATCAAGATTGATAATAATTCCGACATCAACTTTGAAAACCTGCCCGTTATCTATGCCAGCGACCCGTTGGACACCGACACCGATTCACTGATACTGGAGGACGGTACGAAGAAGGAGTTTGAGTATGTGGCAAAACTCATCCAGAGCTACTACAGCGATCCTGTGCTTGAAATAACACAGCAGGACCGCAACGACGGCTCCTTCGGTGAGGAGACTTATACCTATAGCGATAAGCTGACCCCTGAAACGAAGCTGCCCCTCTATACTGTCGGGGAGAACGGTGATGTCAACTATATTTACGGGTATCCGTTCTTCAAGCAGCAGAATACCTATGTATTTGACCTGCGCGGATATGAAACCTATGTGAACTACGACGGCGAAAGCCCCGTTGTATATGAGATGCCGCTGCGTGATGTGGAGGTAACCTTTACTAACCAGATGGGTACAGGCCAGCAGGTGGTAATTAATCCCGAACTGACCGAAGGTGATGACCAGCGCGGTGACCTGGGTGAGACAGCCCCTGACGTGGTGACCCTTGATGAAGAAGGCAAAGGCCAGTATGAATGGATGGCAGGTCTGCCTAATATCACGGCACCCTATACACTGAATATTGCTGCCACCTTTGTACAGAACGCCAAAACCTATACATGGGATGGCGTGAAAGGACAGAACAGCCTGACAGGTGTGGTAACAGGAGCCTTGCCTTCCGGTAATAACTTTGTGACCAGCGGCCCCGACCAGATAACAATGATTCTGCGTGACCCTGCCGGTAGTGCCTCACAGGCTTATTGGGAGGCCGGCAGCACAACAACGAGCACCATTACAACCGAGCAGTCATACAGCACTGAAGCAGAACTTACCACACATACTGAGATAGGCTTTGAAATAACAGCTTTTTCCGGAGCAGGTGTTGGCGCTTTTGCCGGCTTTATTACCAATACGAGGGATATGGTGACGGTTGACCTGAATACAACAACGGAAATCAGCGATGTATCTTCAAACACAAGGAGTGTGAGCGTGACAAATAATAAGCGTTTCTCCACCAGCGACCAACCTGAATACGTAGGTGCACAGGGTGATGTGTTCATGGGTAATGCTACGAACATCCTGTTCGGTAACGCCCGTATCGTAGGCCTGAAGAAGGATGGTGAGAACTACGCACTGACCGCTGCTGACAACTACGTGACGGGACAGGAATTCGGAACGAGCTTCTATTATACCCAGAACCATATTGAAAACGTGTTGATTCCCAATTTCATCAGCCTGCGTAACAACATTCTGAAGAAAGGTTACGATGAGAATGGCCTGCTCTATAGCACTGCACTGACCGAAGACGATGAGAACTATGGAGCTGAGGGCACCTATACCTTCTCAGAACCTGCCAATCCCACAAGTGAGATCTATACTGACATGGTAGGTTACTACAACCAGCAGGTTGCCAACTGGAAGGGATGGCTGGCCTACAACGAGAGGATGAAAGTGACGGCAATCAAAAACCGTCGCCAATACCTGAATACCAATCAGAGTTTTGACTCAGGTACGTTTGTTGAGTCATCGGCAACATACTCAACTTCCGGTTTGTTTAGCTATACCAACAACTTCTCCAAAACTATTGTGTATGGTGCCGGTACCGACTTTGATACCCCTATCAGCACTACGACCGTCAACCTTCAGAATACCACTACGTTCGGATCCTCTGTAACAAGTGAAATAGGAGTGGAGAAAACCGTTACTACAGGCTATGCTCTGGTGGAGACCGGCGATGACGATGCATTGACGGTAGATGTATTCAATGCCCCTGACGGCATGGGTGCCATCTTCGTAACCCGTGGCGGACAGACTACATGTCCTTATGAGGGTGAGCAGAAGACCAAGTACTTTGAGCCTGGTGAGCACACAATAGCTACTGCCACCATGCAGATAGAGAAACCGCGCATCAGAGTGGAGAACGGCGCCAACCGACAGGTAGGTGTTCCTGCCGGCAAGATGGCCAACTTCCCCCTGCTGCTGACCAACGAGAGCGAGACGGACGAGGACTGCTACTTCATCCTCTCCGTAATAGATGAAACCAACAAGCTGGGTGCCGGTCTGGACATCAACAGTAACGAACTGAGCGACGGACGCCGAGTGCTGGTACCTGCAGGAGGAACCGTCCGCATGAACCTGGAACTGGAACAGAACAGCAAGGGCGACCTGCTCTATGAGAATATCGCCGTCGTACTGGCATCAGAGTGTCAGAGCGACCCTGCCAGCACCTGGGAAGTTATAGGTGATACAGTCTATATCTCGGCAGAGTTTGTACCGTCCAGCACCGATGTGACCCTGCGTATTGACAACGCTGTGGTGAACACCTCTACGAAGGGTATTCTGCCCCTGTCAGTGCGCGACTACGATCCTTCCTACAAGGGTCTGAAATATATTGCCGTACAGTATCAGGGCGTGGGTGAGACGGCCTGGCACGATGCCCGCCGCTATGTGGTGAAAGAAGGTGATATCGTGAATCCCCGGATTGAGGAGGTGCTGCCCGCTAATGGCGTCATTAACCTGAACTTCGACATGAACAACGGCACTGTATTCCCTGACCGTACCTATAAGTTCCGTGCCCTCTCTGCCCGTGCCAACGGTTATGACGAGAGGCTATCCTCAGCGGTGAGCTGACGAAAGACCAGAACTTCCGCGTGACGGGTGTGCTGAACGGCTCCACTGTAGATCATCAGACGGCATTGGAACTGGAGAATACAACACAGACAGCCGCTACCGAAGCCAGCATCAACCTTGCCAACAAGGACTTCTCCTTTGACATGTGGGTGAAGGCCAACGGTGCCGGCACACTGCTGAGCCACGGTACGGGTACACATAAACTGACCGTAGGCGTGAATGAGGACAACAAGCTGGTTGTCGGGATAGGTGACCAGACCTATACCTCACTGAACGATGTTCCGCAGAACCAGTGGTCGTTCCTTACATTGTCTCTGACACAGGACGGCAAACTGAGTGCCAGCATAGCAACGGATGCC
>CACYMI010000009.1 GCA_902775385.1 uncultured Bacteroidales bacterium | reverse complement strand
GAGTTGCTGTACGATACTGAGTATGACGAGGTTCCCGTGGTTAAGTCCGAGGCTAAGTACGGTACCTTCTGCGCTCCCTTCGATGTAAACGTACCTTACGGTATGAAGGCTTATACCGTTCAGGGTGTGAATGCTGATACCTCTCTGGATATGACTGCTGTTGAGGGTACAATTCCTGCCAACACGCCTGTTATCCTGGAGGGTGACGGTGCCAAGTCACTTGTCGCTTATGGTGTAGCCGCTCCTGCCGTTGCTGAGGCTGGTCTGCTGACTGGTGTCTATGCGGACACAGAGGCTCCTGTAGGCAGCTATGTTCTGCAGAACATTGATGATAAGGTCGGCTTCTATCAGGTAGCTGCCGGTCAGCAGCCTACAGTAAAGGCTAACCGTGCTTATCTGACAGTTGCAGTTCCCAACGCCAAGGTATTCTACTTTACTGCCGAGGATGCTGAGGAGGCTACAGGTATAGAGAACGTTAACGTTAACGGCAACGTTAATGATGGTGCAGTTTACAATATGGCCGGCCAGAAGGTTAACAAGGCTGTGAAGGGTATTTATATTATTAACGGTAAAAAGGTTCTTAAGTAAATTATGAAGAAGGTATATACAGTGCCGGCAATGCTGGTTAACGAGGCTGAGGTTGAGAATATGATGGCTGTTTCAATTATGGATGGAACAGCTGATCCCAGCAAGGAGGTTCTGACTAAGGAGAATGACTGGAATATGTGGGATGATGAGGAGTAAGCTGCTGTAGCTTGATACCCCCCCCATAGTATCATGATTGTTTTTACCCCCTATCTGCTGATGTGCAGGTAGGGGGTTTTTGTATGGTGGCTGTTGGGATTTTGCCGGTAAATGCGTGTGCGGTGGGCCTCTAACGTATGAATTTCCGTCCGTCCCTGATGTATATTCCCTTTCTCTGAACGCCTGGTATATCGGAAATCCGGCGGCCGCACAGGTCGTAGCATGGCGTATGTGTATTTCCGGCTGTTGCCTGTTCCCTGTTGTCGCCTATTCCTGTAGCGGCATCTGTCTGGCGGACGAATATTACGTCACTTGGTGTCTCGCATGTCAGGTAGCATTCGTTTGCGGCAACAGGCTGTCCTTCGGCCTGCCTGAATACTTCATATCCGCCCTCATCGGCTGTCAGTCTGTACCCGTTTGCGGAGCTGACAGTATAAGGGGCGTGCCTTCCTGTAAGAAGTCCCTCGCTATAGGAGGGCAGGATGGCTTGGGGTATGCCGCTGAAGGTCTTGCTCCATCCCTCTTCTGCTGAGGGCAGTCCGTCAAGCATAATTAAATAAGGTATGTTGGCTTTCAGGCTTGTCCGGGCCTCACCTTCTGTACATGACAGGTCGTTATCGATGCCTGTAATGGCGTAGGCCTGGGTGCCCTCGGGAAGTGCGGCATCAAACGGCAGCATCAGCGTGAAGGCATTCCGGCCTGCGGGGACGGTTATGCTGATTTCTTTTCCGGAGGCGGGTAGGACGGTCAGTCCTGTTCTGGCAGGACGCAGGAATGATCCCGTGCCTGTCTTTACTAAGGTGTTGTTGGCGTTGGATGTGCCAAGGTACATGTCACCTGCCATCAGGCTGATGTTCCCTTCCTCGGTGTATGAGGGGATGGCTGTGATGCTTATAGCCTGGGACAGGTCGGTGGTAAGGATGACGCTGCCGTCTTTCTCTCCCAGGCAGTATCTGTTATGACCGTCGTCGGCATAGGCATACAGCTGGTTGGCGGATTCATCCGAGGCCTTCCCGAAACTGAATGCGAGGGTGAATACGGACTGTCCGGGCGGCTGACTGAATGACAGGGCCATGCTCTCGTCTGTGGTAACGGCGTTGCCTGTCCATTTGGGTGTCAGCAGGCTGATCCAGTCGTCCTTCATGACGATGTTGAACCTCTCCGTCGGGGCGGGAGGGATGAACGCGTGTCTGTCAAACGCTTCCTTTGTACTATTGAGCTTCTTTATCTCAGCATCGTAGTGCTTATCCAGCGCGTCAGCGATACCGTCAAGGTTGTTCAGGTCGTTCTTGGTCAGGATGTCTGACAGTTTGTCGTTGTCATACTTGTCCTTTGCCGTGCGGAGGGCATTATTGTAATTCTCTGTGATTGTCCTATCGTAGGTGAAGGCGGGTTGTACGGCGGTTTCCTCCAGGCTGGCGTTATAGTTGGCCTCAATTGTATTCAGCCCCTGCAGTGCTTCGGCCAGGCCTGCTTTTGCAGGCGTGATAATCCGGTCGGCTGCTCTGAGTCCGGTCAGTTGCAGGTCGTCGGCACGGTACTTTTCTGTGCCGATGAAGGGGACCATACCTGCGTTTATTCCCAGGATTACGATGTCTCCTTTGTCTATGATGAACCGCAGCTCGCCGTCGGACAGGGTGGTCAGGTTCTTGCAGCTGACCGATGCGGTGTACAGTTTGCCGCTCTTAAGGAAAGGTGTTATGTACGGTATCAGATTGAAATTGGAGAAAAGCTCTTTCCAGTTTCCGTCCGATATGATGTCTCCAAGTATTTCCTGTGCCACACTTGAGGATATTACCAGGGCGTTGAGATGCACTTTGTTCAGTCTGAGGAGTCCCGGGGTGCAGGCTGCCTTGGCGCTAAGGCTGTAGATGCCTGCCGGCAGTCCGATGACGGGCTGCATGATCAGCTGGTTGCTGTTCAGGTAGTATTTTCCGTGGCCGCCCTGAATGGCATCGGCTCCCTCGTTCTCTACGGCTTGGGTTCCCTCGTTCCAGTTGTTTATCGTGACGGCATCGGCCAGTCCGCTCACATTGCCGCTGCCTATGGCATCGGTGATGTCGGTCAGGCTTATCTGGCTGAGATCGAAGTCTACGCAGTACCACGTTGAGAGGTCACCGGTATCGAAGGAACGGTTGCCCAGCAGACCTGTATAGACTTGTCCGTCCGGGAATGTGCTGACGGTTTGCAGGTAACCGGTTACGCCGGCCCTGAGGGCGGTCATTGTCCGGCGCATATCGTCTTTGGTCCCGCATGCGTTAAGTGAGGACTTTGCGATGGTTATCATGGAGCTGACCGAAAAGCCGTCACTGATCTTGCCGATGTTGTCTATGGCTTCAAGGCAGGCTGTCTTATAGTCCGAAAGGTCCTCGTCTTGTTCTTGTGCGTAAACGGCAGGGGAGACTATCCCGATGCAGAAAAGAAGAAGGAGCGTAAGTGTTTTCATTTATATGATGTATTAATCGTTTTTGTCTGGTGGGATGGGGGACTTCTTCTGGTTCCAGTATTCGTCCAGGGTGATGCCTTCCATCTTCAGGAAGCAGGAGCGGGCGGTCTGTATGGTTCCGAAGCCGGCGTCAACCGTCTCGCCCAGGGTTGTTATCTTGCCCTTGGTGATGAGGCGTTTCAGCTCTTCTATCCGGTAGCGGTTGATGTATTCGTGTACATTGTAGTATCCCTGGCTGCGAATGCACTGAAGTACCAGGTGCCTGTTGTATCCTACGGCCTCGCACAGGCGGTCTCTGCCGAAGGTGTTGTCGGTCCATTCTTCCCTGTGGTTCTGCATCCAGAACTCTATACGCTTGAAGCGTAGCAGGTTGGCTTCGTTGAAGTCTTCCTTTGCGGCCTTCTCCACAATATCCTCTGTGGGCTCTTCCTCTACCTCTATCATTGCCGGCTGGGGCAGATGTACGGCCATGTCCTCCAGGGTGCGGAATGCCAGGTACAGGTTCAGCAGGGTGAAGATGATGATGTAGGCCATCAGCGCCGTGGGATTATATACAATGGATACGGCGGTGAAGTATACTACCGAGAATCCCAGGCACAGGCAGTAGCCGATGAGGAAGCTGGGTATGTCTGTCTTATGCACCAGGCGGCGCGGAAGCATGAATATGTTTACGATGTAGTAGATGCTGATGCCGAGGGCCAGGATGCGCAGCAGGACATCGCTGCAGAGAAAGTTCTGGAGGACCTCGCCGAATGTGTGCATGATGACGATCTTGCTTCCCATCAGGCGGGCTATGGTATAGACTGCTATCAGCAGAAGGACCGGCCTGGCGTACTTGATCATTCGCTTCGCCTGCAGGAAACCGGGCATGGGGATGCTGAGGGGGTAGATGCTCTGCAGGTAAACGCCGCACAGCAGGGGGATGATCATGGCGGGGTGCATGATGCCGGGCTTTCCGTCGGCTATCATGTCGCTGATGCCTGCTACGGCTGTCAGTATGAAACCGAAGATGCCGTTTATCCAGGCCAGGCACAGGTATTGTACTTTGTGGCGGGCATAGACGGCTGTCGTGGCACTTATCACCAGGTGCGCTGTGGCACTGCATGCCAGAATCAATAGTATCGTGTTTTCGCTCATTTTTCTTTTCTTCTCTCTGCAAAGATAATCATTTTATGTATATTAGGAGATATTTCAAGTGAAATATTTGTCCTTTTAAGGTAAAAGGTGTACTTTTGTAAATTGTAAAGGTGTAATAGGATTTTATGTTAAAACGCTTAGTTGTACGTTTAATGGTATGTGCCGTTGTTCTGTCGGTGTTGCTGCCGATAGAGGCTGCCGTGCGCAGAAAACGCGTTCCGGCTAAGCCGGACACCCTTTCGCTTGTTGATAAAATGCAGGACCTGGGCCGTACGGGTCGCATGAGCTGTTCCACGTTTCCTGTCAAGATCCATATCAGCGGAAGGGCGGTTCAGATTCAGAGCGACCATAGCCAGATTCTTCCTATTTACACCAGGGGCGGCGCGTTCTATATGGCGGTTCGCCTGAACAAGGGGATGAACTGGCTGAACGGACTTCCGCGCGGTCATTATTTTATCAATAACCGACCTATCACAATTAACTGAGACAATGGCAATGCAGGAGCATACAATCAGGGAGATAGACCTGGACCGGATTATCCGTCAGAAGGCGGGGCGTAAGGCCAGGTATATTCCGCATTTTATTATCAGTCTGCTTAAGCGTATTATTCATCAGGATTTTATCAACACCTATCTGCGCCAGGGTTATGTGGGCGTGGATTTCTGTAAGCATTGTGTTGAGTATGTGGGTGTTGACGTCAAGGTTGAGGGCAGGGAGAATCTTCCGGATGACGGCCGTTATTATACCTTTGTGAGCAACCATCCCCTGGGCGCCATTGACGGGGTGACCCTCGGCTGGGTTATCGGTGAGCGGTATGACGGCCGGATTAAGTATCTGGTCAATGATTTGCTGATGAGCCTGGATGGGCTGGCACCGCTCTGTGTCCCTATCAACAAACTGGGTAAGAACGGCAGGAATTTTCCGGCAATGGTGGAGAGCGCCTTTTCCGGCGAGAATCATGTGGTTATGTTTCCTGCGGGACTTTGCAGCCGTAAGACGGATGACGGACAGATCAGGGATGTGGCCTGGAGCAAGTCGTTCATTTCCAAAAGCGTGCAGCATCAGCGGGATGTGGTGCCTGTCCACTTCGAGGGGCAGCTGTCCGACCGCTTCTATAGGGTGGCGCGTTTCTGCAAGCGGTTCCACCTTCCCAATTTCGCTCAGATTCTGCTGCCTGATGAGATGTACCGCAGTAAGGGCAGGAGTTATACAGTCAAGATAGGAAAGCCTATCGCATGGCAGACATTCGATAAATCACGTACCCCCTTGCAATGGGCACAGTGGGTGCAGAATAAAGTTTATGAATTATGATGGAAGAGATTATCGCAAGTATTCCACGCGAGATATTGAAGGCGGAGCTGACGCCTGACAAGCGGTTGCGCATGACTAACAAGAGCAGCAACGAGGTGTATGTGGTTACATGGCAGGATTCGCCGAATGTGGTCAGGGAGATAGGCCGTCTGCGTGAGATTGCCTTCCGTGCAGCCGGAGGCGGAACAGGCAAGAGTCTGGACCTGGACGAGTTTGATACCTGTGATAACCCCTATAAGCAGATTCTGGTATGGGACCCCGAGGCTGAGGAGATTGTGGGCGGTTACCGATATATATTAGGTAAGGACTGGAAGTATGCCCCGGACGGGCAGCCCATTCTGGCTACCAGCCACATGTTCCGCTTCAGTGACAAGTTCCTGAAGGAGTATGCTCCCTGGACCATTGAGCTGGGCAGAAGTTTTGTGACGCTGGAATACCAGAGCACCCTGCGTGGAAGAAAGGGTATCTTTGCCCTGGATAACCTGTGGGACGGACTGGGAGCCATCGTGGTAATAGAACCTACTGTTCGCTACCTCTTCGGTAAGTTTACCATGTATCCCAGCTATGACCGTATGGCCCGTGATATGATTCTGTATTTCCTGAACAAGCACTTCCCGGATCCCGATAATCTGATTTTCCCCATGCAGCCTCTGCAACTGGAGCATGACCCCAAGGAACTGGCGAAAATCTTTGTGGAGGACGACTTCAAGGCTGACTACAGGATCCTGAACAGCGAGGTACGTGCCCTGGGCTATAATATACCGCCACTGGTAAATGCCTATATGGGCTTGAGCCCCACCATGAAGCTGTTCGGCACAGCCATCAATGACGGCTTCGGTGATGTGGAGGAGACCGGCATCCTGATTGCTGTGGATGAGATTCTGCAGGAGAAGCGTATGAGGCATATTGATACCTTTGCGGCTGAACACCCGGAACTGGTACAGATTACCAGTGGTGCCAACCGTATCTTCTATAAGCCCGAATAAGGACTGACGGATACGGAGAAGAACAGTAAGAACAGTCAATGACTAAACCGTAAATGATGATGATGAACTGGGATCGGCTGCTTTCCAATAAAAGGTTGGGGCAGGAGGGGATGACGAATCGCAGGGATGACAGGACGGAATTCCAGCGTGATTATGACCGCTTGATTTTCTCTGCTCCGTTCCGGCGTTTACAGAACAAGACGCAGGTTTTTCCCCTTCCTGGCAGTATCTTCGTTCATAACCGCCTGACACACAGTCTGGAGGTGAGCAGCGTGGGACGCAGCCTGGGTAATGACGTAAGTCGTCTGCTGCTGGAGCGTCATCCGGAATTGGCTGATACACATTTAACCGAACTTGGCAGTATTGTCAGTGCCGCCTGTCTGGCACATGATTTAGGCAATCCCCCCTTCGGGCACAGTGGCGAGAAAGCCATCGGTACATATTTCAGCGAAGGCGAAGGGCACTTCCTTAAGAGCTACGTCTGTGAACAGACCGGCGACTGTCTGAGTCACGCTCAATGGCAGGACCTGATTCACTTTGAGGGTAATGCCAATGCGTTCCGTTTGCTTACCCATCATTTCAACGGCCGCAGGAAAGGCGGGTTCGTCATGACGTACAGCACGCTGGCCAGTATCGTTAAGTATCCTTTTACCTCTGACCTGGCAGGTGAGAAGCGCAAGTTCGGCTTCTTCCGCAGCGAGGTGGAGGATTTCCGTAAGATAGCCGATGATCTGGGAATCCTTCAGTTAGAGGCTCCGGAGGGGGCTTACAGGTATGCCCGCTATCCGCTGGTATATCTGGTGGAGGCTGCCGATGACATCTGCTATCAGATTATGGATATTGAGGATGCCCATAAGCTGAAGCTGCTGACTACGGAACAGGTGAGGCAGCTCTTCCTGAATTACTTCGGGGAGCGGCAGCGGGACAATATCACGTCGCGCATGAAGACGCTGGAGGATGTGAATGAGCAGATTGTGTATCTGCGTTCATGTGTCATCAACTGCCTGGAGCAGGAGTGTGTGCGTGTTTTTGTGGAACATGAGGAGGAGTTCCTGTCCGGTACCTTCCCCGGGCCGCTTATCAGGTATATCTCCGATGTGCCCCGGATGGCATACAAGGAGTGCGAGAAAGTGGCTGTAGGCAATATCTATCATTGCAAGGATGTGGTGGATATTGAGATTGCCGGCTATAAGGTGATTACGCAGCTGACGGACTTGATGATAAAGGCGGTCACCCAACCGGAGAAGACTTTCTCGCAGCTGCTTATCAGCAGGGTGAGCAGCCAGTACCAGATTCTGGCACCTACGCTTTATGAGCGTGTCATGGCAGTGTTGGATTACATCAGCGGCATGACGGATGTGTATGCGCTGGATTTATACAGAAAGATTAACGGCATGAGTTTGCCGGACGTTTAGGATATTGAACATTAGAAGATGAGAATAAAGATTATCAATCGCAGTCATCATGCACTGCCCCAATATGCGACGGAACAGTCTGCCGGTGTTGATTTGAGAGCTAATCTGAACAGCCCCGTAGAGTTAAGACCCCTTGAGAGATGCCTGATTCCCACAGGCCTCTATATGGCTCTGCCTAAAGGATACGAGGCACAGGTACGTCCCCGCAGCGGTCTGGCTGCCAAGCGCGGTATTACCGTACTGAATTCCCCGGGCACCATTGACGCCGATTATCGCGGCGAGGTATGTGTGATTCTGGTTAACCTCTCGTCAGAACCCTTTGTTATCGAGGATGGCGAGCGTATTGCCCAGATGGTCATTGCCCGTCATGAGCAGGCTGAATGGGAACCTGTGGAGGAACTGGATGAGACGGAACGCGGTGCCGGCGGTTTCGGGCACAGCGGAGTGAAGTGAAGTTTACAGTTGAGAAATCGGGATTTTAACGTGAAGGTAAGACTGCTGGTATTATTGCTTTTATGTAGTGGGGCTTTGTCGGGTCAGACAAGGTTTGACTATTTTTACCTGGAGGCTGAGAAGAGCCGCCTGGCGGGTGACTATGCTTCCGCCAGGGAGCTGTACCGGCATTCCCTGGATATCAACCCCGCCGCAGCCGAGGCTGTTTACAATCTGGGGCTGATGAACCTGTACCTCAGGCAGGATAGTGTGGAGTTGGGCATTGATATGCTGAACAGGGCATGTGAGTTGGATTCCTGTAACCCCTGGTATCAGGAGACTCTGGCCTCTATCTATCTGAATGCGCGCCGGTCAAGTGCGGCGATTCCTCATCTGGAGAAACTGGCCAGGCTGCAGGGGAACCGTACGGATGTGTTGTCCCAGCTTGCCGGCATCTATCGTGACGACGGTCATACCGACAAGGCCATAGAGGTCCTTAACCGCATAGAAATACAGGAGGGGAAATCCTTGCAGCTGAGCATGGAGAAGTTTAACCTGTATATGAGTAAGGAGGCGGAGGATTCTGCATTCATGGAACTGCAGAGCCTGTGTGACGAGTTTCCGCATGACCTGAACTGCAGGGTCGCCATGGCCAACCAGTATCAACTGGCGGGCTATTCGGAGAAGGCGATGGAGATTTATAATGAGGTAAGGCAGAAGGATGCCCATAATCTGAACCTTCTCCTGGCTATGCTGAATTATTACCGTTCAATGGAGGACAATGAACGGTTTGTCCGGTTGCGTGACTCCTTGCTGTATGATGAGGGAAGCAGTAACGGGCTGCGTGTGGCTCTGATGAGGGACTATATCGATGAGGCTGTTCAGGATACGCTGAAACGTGACAGTATGCTTCTGACCTTTGATTCCCTGCTGGCCATGCCGCAGAAGGACTCCCAGTTGCTGATGCTGAAAGCGGCATACCTGACTTATGTGAAGGCCGGTGATGACAAGGTTGCCGGGCTGATGAAGCGTGTGCTGGAGGTGGAACCGGGTAATCAGACGGCATTGTGGCACCTGCTTCAGTATTATGCTCCCAAGAACAATATGGTTGCCATTGAGGATATCTGCCGTAAGGGGGTCAATTACCATCCGGAGGAACTGGCCTATGCCTATTACCTGGGTGTGTCGCTGTATCAGCAGGATAAACTGAAGGAGGCTGCCGAGGTGTTCCGTCAGGGGCTGCGTACCAAGACTGAGGAGGCCCGTCCGGCTTTGGTGTCGGATATGTATTCCGTATTGGGCGACCTGTATTACCAGCAGCAGAAACCGTTGGAGGCATTTGCCGCGTATGATTCCGCTCTTGTCTATGTGGATGACAATATAAGCTGTCTGAACAACTACGCCTACTACCTGAGCCTGAGGAACGAGCAACTGGACAAGGCTGAGGAGATGAGCTACAGGACGATAAAGGCGGAGCCGGACAATATCACCTATCTGGATACCTACGCATGGATTCTTTTCATGAAGCAGGACTTTACCAATGCCCGTATATATATTGACAGGGTGGTGAATCCGGAACTTTCTGACGCGGACCTGCTGAAGGTGGAGGGCATGCAGGGGAACCTGATAGAGCATGCCGGGGATATCTATGCTGAATGCGGCTCCCTGGATACGGCATTACGCTATTGGAACCTGGCTCTTCAGAAGAAGGATGATACCTGTACACCTCTGATAAAGAAGAAGATTAAGAAAAAGAAGTATATCAAGTGATGAGAAAATATATCCTGTTCCTTATATGTGCCGCCCTCCTTGCCTCCTGCGGAAGTAAGAGGCAGCTGGCAGGCTCCGCCACGGGTAATATCCCCGGGATGGGGAAAGGGGCCGGCGTGGCGGATGTTGTCCGGATGGTCAATGCCAACCGTGTGAGTGAGCCGTCCCTTTCGGCAAAGATCAGTCTGAGTATCGGCACTTCCAATAACAGTGCCAGGGTGGGCGGTTCCCTGAAGATGAAACGCGATGATGTGATTCAGATTTCACTGGTGGCATTGGGGCTGATGGAGGTGGGCCGGCTGGAGCTGACACCCGATTATATGATGGTGGTGGACCGTATGAACCGTCAGTATGTGAAGTGCGGGTATTCCGAGGTGGATTTCTTCCGTCAGTCTGGCATAGACTTTTATACCTTCCAGTCACTCTTCTGGGATGAACTGTTTGTGCTGGAAGGAAAAGGGGAAGTTCCCGCCGATGACAATTTCCAGCTGAAAATGGAGGAGGGGGAAATCCGGCTCGTAAATGCCGGGAACAGGAATATTGCCCTTACATTTGTTGTGGATGCCGCCAACCTGCTGGTGGGCGAGACCAGTTTTGCGGGGAACGGGACTGACAGTCCTGTTCTGAAATGGAAATATGAGGAGTGGTCCAAGTTGGGAGAGCAGCTTTTCCCGGGGGCCATGAAGATTTCCTTCCGTCTTCCCAAGGATGATGTGGAGGCTGTTTTCAGGATCAGTTCCGTTAAGCCTGACGCTACCTGGGAAACCCGAACCGAAGTGAACAGAAACCGTTATACCGAGATTTCCCCGCAGGCGGCTTTCAGAAGAATCATGAGTCTGGCACTATAATATATAATAAGGTATATAATGAAGCGCGTCTTTCTCCTGCTGATAATGTCTGCTGTATCTGTTCTTGCCTTTCCCCAGAATAGCAAGAAGGTAAAGGCTTTGAAGAAACAGCAAATTGAACTGCAGAATACCATTAAGAAGTCTAAGGCCGAGCTGAACAGAACCAAGCAGCAGGTGAAGGCGGGGCAGCAGAACATCCATTATATCGGTGTTCAACTGAATAACCGGCTGGATCAGATTGTCAGTCTGGAAAAGGAAATAGATGCGTTGGATTCTCTGGCCATAGAGTTGCAGGGCCGTATCAGGGAGAAGGAGACGGAACTGAAGGAGAAGCGTGAGAAACTGAAGTTTGCCATGCGCTATGCCCGCACGCAGCGGGGGCATACCTCGTCACTGGTGTTTATCCTTTCGGCCAGGAATGTGAAGCAGATGTTCCGTCGCTCACGCTATGCCAGGGAGTATGTGACCTTTGAGCATAACCTGGGTGAGCAGATTCTGAGGAAGCAGTCCGAACTGCTGGAAGAGCAGAACCGGCTCCTGAAGACGAAGAGCCGGAAAAGCACTCTGGTAAAGGAGGTCATGCTGCAGCGTAAGGACTTGGGGGCACAGCAGGTTCAGCAGAAGAAGAAAGTGGAGGGACTGAAGAAACAGGAGTCCGGCCTGACGGGAAAGATTGCCGAACAACAGAAGCAGCTGAATGCCCTGAACAAGAAGATCGACGACCTGATTGCCTATGAGATAGAGCAGGCCCGTAAGGCTGCCGAAGCCGCAGCCCGTAAGAAGGCGGCCGAGGAAGCTGCCCGCAAGAAGGCCGCAGAGGAGGCTGCCCGCAAGAAAGCCGGCGGAAAGTCCGCTCCTGCGACAAAGTCCGCTACCAAGCCTGCCGATAAGCCGGCACCTGCCAGGCCTGCCACATGGCTTACTGCCGAGGACCGCCAGCTGAACGGTACCTTCGAGCAGAACCGCGGTCGCCTTCCGGTCCCCATTACAGGTCAGTACATGATAGGAAACCACTTCGGCACCTATACTGTGCCGGGACTGAAGAATGTTCAGCTGGAGAACAAGGGTACCAATTATGTAGGACGGTCCGGTGCGAGAGCCCGTTCCATCTTTACCGGAGAAGTGACGGCGGTATTCCAGTTCGGCGGCTCACGTAATGTGCTTATCCGCCACGGAAGCTATATCTCGGTGTATTGCAATCTGTCCTCTGTAACGGTTACCAAAGGGCAGAAGGTGAATGCGAA
This sequence comes from uncultured Bacteroidales bacterium, assembly GCA_902775385.1. Lineage (GTDB taxonomy): Bacteria > Bacteroidota > Bacteroidia > Bacteroidales > Bacteroidaceae > Physcousia. Next base: position 15,066 of record CACYMI010000009.1, on the reverse strand, counting down.
GGATATCATCGGAACGGTTGCCGATGACGGAACAGGAAGGTGTGTTCTTCACTTCCAGCTCCGTAAGGAGACAGCCAAGCTGAATCCCGAGCACTGGATAGGCAGGTAACAGTTACTTCGTTACAACGTTGCCGCGCAAAACCTTCAGGTAGAATGCTATTGCCTCGTCAATCTCCTTTAGCTCAATGTATTCGTCGGCTGTGTGGCTGCGTGAACTCTGTCCGGGGCCCATTTTCAGGCTCGGGAAGGACATCAGGGCCTGGTCGCTGAGGGTGGGGGAACCGAAAGGCTTCCCGCCCAGTGAAATAATTTTCTGTACCAAGGGATGTGAAAGTTCTATCCTGGACGAGTTCAGCCGGAAGGAACGGGCCTGCACGTCGCTTTTTACATGCCGGCAAATCTCATGGTAAAGTTCCTCGTTAGAATACAGTTCGTTGGACCTGACATCAACCGTAAAGGTGCACTTGTCAGGGATTACGTTATGCTGTGTTCCGGCATTGATAATGGTAACAGACATCTTAACGGGGCCTAACAGTTCAGACTCCCTCTCCCATTTGTGTTGTTGAAACCAACGGATGTCCTCTATGGCATGGTATATGGCATTGTCGCCCTCGTCCCTGGCGGCGTGACCCGCCTTGCCGTGGGCTGTTACATCCAGTACCATCAGGCCTTTCTCAGCAATGGCCGGCTGCATGCCGGTCGGTTCGCCCACCAGGGCCACATCGATAGGAGGCAGCAGTGGCAAAGCGTGTTCAATGCCGTTTTTTCCGCTTACCTCTTCCTCGGCGCTGGCCAGGTAAATCAGGTTATAGGACCGTTCCTCTTCCCTGAGTACGCGGAATACCTGCAACAGGGAAACCAGGCTGGCTCCGTCATCGTTGCTTCCCAGTCCGTATAGTCTTCCGTTCTCCATCTGCGGTGTAAAGGGATCCCGTTTCCAGTCCGATACGGGCTTTACGGTATCAATATGCGCATTCAGCAACAGAGTGGGTCTTTGGGGACTGTAATCCGGGGCAACGGACCACAGGTTACAGGCGTCGCACTGGACGGGGAGCCCGCATTCCCGCTCCATATAGTTCCTCAGGAACAGGGATGCCCCAGCTTCGTTCCTGCTGGTACGGGGAATCCTGATAAGACTGCTTAAAAGTTCTATTGCCTCTGCCGTTAATGCTTCCGTATTCATTCTGATTCCATTTATTTTTCTCCCGAATGTGAGTGAGTTCGGGAATTTTAATCCCAAAGTTACGTTGTAATTCCAAAAAAAACAAATTTATTTGGCTCTTTTCCTAATAAATGTTATCTTTGTAGCTAAATAGACAAACAAACAAGATGCAGAACAACAGTCCTCTATCTACCCTTATTCACAGTCAGGCCCTCAAGTATGGGAACCGGACGGCCATGAAGTATAAAGATTATTCCGAGAACAGGTGGAAGGATATCTCGTGGAATACATTTTCCGGGAAGGTGCGTCTTGTCAGTAATGCCATGCTGGAGCTGGGTGTGGGCATTCAGGAGAATATCGCGGTCTTTTCCCAGAATATGCCCGAGTGTATGTATGTTGATTTCGGGGCCTATGCCATCCGTGCCGTCACTATCCCCTTCTATGCCACCAGCAGCGAGACGCAAGTCAAATACATGGTCAGTGATGCCAAGGTGCGCTATATCTTTGTGGGTGAGCAGTACCAGTATGATACGGCGTACCGTGTGCTGAAGATTGAGCATTGTGTGTGCGGACTGGTAATCTTTGACCGCTCTGTCAAAAAAGATGAGCAGGATAGCGTAAGCATGTACTTTGACGAGTTCCTTGAGCTTGGCAGGGGATTCGGCCATCAGGCCGAGGCGGACCAGCGTACTGCCGAGCTTGACCAGGATGACCTGGCCAACATCCTGTACACCAGCGGAACCACAGGGCTCAGCAAGGGTGTAATGCTGACTCACCGTATGTACAATACGGCTATCCGTGCCCATAACGGTGTGCTCAGGCTGAGTGATGCGGACCTGGTGATGAGCTTCCTGCCTTTCACCCATGTCTTTGAACGCGGGTGGTCATATCTGTGCATAGCTACCGGCTGTACGCTGGCTATAAACCTGCGGCCCACCGAGATTCTGCAGAGTCTGCGCGAGGTTCATCCTACCTGTATGTGTGCGGTTCCCCGTTTCTGGGAGAAGGTGTATGCCGGCGTGCAGGAGAAGATAAATACCAGCAGCCCTATACAGCGCAAGATGCTGGAGGATGCCCTGCGTGTAGGCAAGGAGTACAATGTAAACTATAGGATGCGGGGCATTGAGCCCCCCTTGTCCCTGAAGATGCAGTATCTCTTCTATGAGAAGACGGTGATAGCCCTGTTGCTGAAGATGCTGGGCCTGGAGCGGCACAACTTCTTCCCCACGGCAGGCGCTGCCATCTCCCGTGAGGTGGAGGAGTTTATCCATTCCGCCGGTATCATGATGATAGTAGGCTACGGTCTTACGGAAAGTACCGCTACGGTAACGGCTGACAGGTGGAACCGGAACATTACCATCGGTTCCGTGGGAAGGCTGCTGGACGGAATCCAGATAAAATTCGGAGAGAATAACGAGATCCTGCTGAAGGGAGATACCATCACAAAGGGCTATTACAGAAAGGCGGAGGTAACGGATCTGGTCATCGATGGCGAGGGATGGTTCCATACGGGCGATGCCGGCTATATGAAAGACGGGGAACTGTTCCTGACTGACCGCATCAAGGATCTCTTCAAGACCAGTAACGGGAAGTATATCGCCCCCCAGATGCTGGAGGCCAGACTGTGCGTGGACCGTTACATTGACCAGGTAGTAATCATAGCTGACCAGAAAAAGTTCGTGTCGGCACTGGTGATTCCTGAGTACAAGCTTCTGGAAGAGTATGCCAGGAGCCATGATATAGCCTATAGCGACATGGCGGATCTTTGCCGGAACAAGCAGGTGGTCCGGTTCGTGCTGGACCGTCTGGAGACCATGCAGCAGGACTTGGCCTATTACGAGCAGGTTAAGCGGATAACCCTGTTGCCGGAGCCTTTCAGCCTGGAGCGCGGCGAGCTGACCAATACCCTGAAAGTGAAACGCTCGGTGCTGAATGAGCGGTACAGGGAACAGATAGACAGGATGTATGAGGAGGAGTAGGAAACAATTTTGTGACAAGCGATAATATTTGAATTAACAAAGTGATAACATCGGATCAATTAAAAGAGGTAAAAGAGCGTACTGAACAGTTGAACAGGTACTTGGACATAGATGCCAAGCGAATGCAGTACGAGGAGGAGCAGTTACGTACACAGGCTCCTGAATTTTGGGATGACCAGAAGCGTGCCGAGGCACAGATGAAGCTGGTTAAGGGACTGGAAAAGTGGATAAAGGGATACGAGGAGGTCAAGACCCTCGCTGACGAGCTTGAGACAGCCTTTGAATTCTATAAGGAGGAACTGGTGACGGAAGAGGAGGTGGATGACCTCTACTCACGTGCCATCAAAGCCATTGAGGACCTGGAGCTTAAGAATATGCTGCGTGGCGAGGGTGATGCCATGGATGCTGTACTCAAGATTAATTCCGGTGCCGGCGGAACAGAGGCGCAGGACTGGGCTCAGATGCTGATGCGTATGTACATGCGCTGGGCCGAGAACAACGGATACAAGTGTGTGGTCAGCAACCTTCTGGACGGTGATGACGCAGGTATCAAGACCTGTACGCTGGAGATCCAGGGTGAATATGCCTACGGCTACCTGAAGAGTGAGAACGGTGTGCATCGTCTGGTCCGTGTCTCCCCCTATAATGCGCAGGGCAAGCGTATGACCAGTTTCTCCAGCGTCTTCGTGACCCCGCTGGTGGATGATACCATCGAGGTGAATATCGAGCCGGCCCGTATCTCATGGGATACATTCCGCAGTAGCGGTGCGGGAGGCCAGAATGTGAACAAGGTTGAGTCCGGTGTACGTCTGCGCTATCAGTACAAGGATCCCTATACCGGAGAGGAGGAGGAAATCCTCATTGAGAATACCGAGACCCGTGACCAGCCGAAGAACAAGGAGAATGCCATGCGTCTGCTCCGCTCAATGCTCTATGACAAGGAGATGAAGCATCGTATGGAGGAGCAGGCCAAGGTGGAAGCCGGCAAGAAGAAGATAGAGTGGGGAAGCCAGATACGCAGCTACGTCTTTGACGACCGCCGTGTGAAGGATCATCGTACCAACTATCAGACCAGTGATGTAGGCGGTGTGATGGACGGTAAGATAGATGCTTTCATCAAGGCTTATCTCATGGAATTCGGCGGACAGGAATAATTTCCGTCCTGCTCCGGTAACTTGACGATATAGTGAAAAACCGTAATATAATCCAATAACAATGAAGAAGAACAGAAAATCAGATGTAATCTCCAAGAGAGATGCTGCCAACGGAAAGAAAATAGTCGCATACGTTGCTATTGCACTGATAGCGATGTTCGTACTGATTTTTGCCGGTGCGGCTCTTTTGTTCGAGTAATACAGTATTATGCACTTTGAGATAGAACGGAAGTTCCTGGTTGTTGGCGAGTTCAAGAACCAGGCTTGCAGTCATACGCATATCCGGCAGGGGTATATCGCCTCCGGGAACGGCAGGACCGTTCGTGTACGGATTCGGGATGACAAGGGATATCTGACCATCAAGGGGCCCAGCGGAGAAGCCGGCCTTTCCCGCTATGAGTTCGAACGCGAGATTCCCCTGCAGGATGCTCAGGACCTGATGCTGATATGTGAGCCGGGTATTATAGACAAGACCCGCTATCTGGTTAAATCCCCTGACGGCATTCATACATGGGAGGTGGATGAGTTTCATGGCGAGAATGACGGTCTGATAATGGCGGAGATAGAGCTGGGCTCCGAAGATGAGGCTTTTCAGAAGCCCTGCTTCATAGGCCGGGAGGTGACAGGTGACCGCCGCTTCTATAACTCCCATATGCGTAAGAATCCCTTCAGACTATGGCGTAACGACATTTAGCCTGACACACCGGTAATAATTTGCGGGCACACGTGGGAAATTTTCTCCCACATGTGCCCGCAAATATTTTATCTCAACAGGAGGACGTCAGTTAATCCTCCCATATATCCCATTCGGGGCTTTCCCTGGTCAGGACTTCCGACTCATCAGCCTTAGCTCCCTCAATGATGGAGACGGCTATTATCTGTGTGCATTCAGCCTGTAGTAGCTCAATGCCGGGTTTGATATATTCCTTCATATTATTTTACTATTTTGTTGCCATTTACAATATTTACGCCCTTCTGCATCTTGCTCATGCGCTGACCAGCCAGATTGTAAACGATTTTTTTGCTTTCTGAGATAGCCTTGCCCGGGGTGTTTATTCTTGTTGCATCCTCATTAAAGAAGAATGCCTTGACATTCGGTGTAGGAACTTCCAGATATGCGCGGAAAGCTTTTACGGCAGGTTTTGTTTCCTCTACCAGATAGAAGCCTATCTTGTCATTCTGGTTCTGCAGCACATATGTTCCCTCTGTAGCAGTTGTTGTCTTATACGTTCCGTAGAGAACGCCTTCAGTCAGGTCTGTTTCCCCGCTGGCTGCCACTACAGCATTTGATGCTGTAAGAACCAGCTGACCGTTGCCCTGTACCAGCACAGGACTGTTGGCACTGATACTTGTAACCTTCTCTATAATGACGGTTGCGCCTGTTACGGATGTAGCCTTTGATGCTGTGAATTCCGCGGGAACAGAGGCCTCAAAGGGGAGGACCAGTGTTCTGTAAGAGTTAACATCAGTAGTGTAGGTGGCCTGTGTTGCTGTGAACGCGTAGGGTGCGCCAAAGTCTGCACCGTCAGTCAATACCATGTTCTCGCATACACCATTATTGATAATGTTGGTGCCGTTGATTCCGGATTCGGGAGATACAGTAATCAGGAGGTTGGATCCGTCAGGCATGTTGCCGGTCAGGGCTTCCGTCTCAAAGTCGTAATCGCTCAGGTTCAGAGACGTGGCCTTGCTGTTTACGGCCTCGGATATTATGTTCTTTACGTCAGCGGGATAGACAACGCCCAGCATCTTCATGCGGAAGTCTGCAATCTCCTTGGCCGAGAAGCCCAGTTCCTTGTGGCAATAAGTATAGAACTTATCAGTCAGTGTCTCACCGTCCAGGGTGTTGATGTATTCCAGGAGACCGTCAATGTTCTCCTTGTGACGCTCTGTGTCGAGGTAGGAGAAGGATGTGAGCTCATATTCTTTGTACAGGTCGCTTTCGCTTACGCCCAGCAGGCCCTCCAGAAGGAATGCCAGTGTGCCTGTACGGTCTGCACCGATATGGCAGTGGAAGAACAGGGGCCTGTTGTTCTTTACACAGTTAAATACAAACTGCAGGTTCTTCTTGTAGAGGTCCTTTCTGTTCTGCATGCCGCTCTCGTAGTAATCCTCGTTGTGAATGCGTATGTAGGTAACGTCCTCACCTACCGGAGATTTATCAATGTACAGCGCTTCATTGCTTGAGCGCAGGTCCAGCTCAGCCCTGATACCGGTGGCGCGGATAGCAGCAATGCCCTCCGGAGTCAGGTTATATTTGCCATTCCATTCCGCACCTCTGTAGATGAGGCCGTACTTGATGGTTTTGCCGCTGGCTGTGGTCCATCCGCCGAGGTCACGGATATTAGCACCGCCTTCAGCCTTAATCTGACGCAGCTGACCGCTGGTTGTGAAGCTGGAGCTGACAATCTCTGTGGTATTGCCGTCAATGGTAGCTGTTACCTTATAATAATAGGTCTGGCCAGGTACAAGGTTGAAGATCTCGTAGTAAGTGTTGTCTCCGACTTCCACAGGAGCGGCATCGGAGAAGTCCGCCTTGGTGCTCCAGGTGATGTACTGGGCGGTGGCATTATCTTTGCGTGTCCAGAAGATAGTGGCGGGTTCCGGAAGGTCACGGCGTGCGGGAGGTGCGACATTGTATTTCTCGATTCTGCTTTCATCCCCTTTCGTATAAGTGACGTCAGCCATATACTCTCTTACACGGATATTCTCGATATTAAAGTCCTGAGCGAATGTACCGCTCTGTACGGGATGGAAACGCCACTGTGCTTTGGTGTTGTCATCGGTATAGTCGCTGCTGACATACACATAGCCTTGGGAATGACCATAAAGATTGCTTGCGGTTCCGTCCTTGAGGCATTGTATCTTGAATATACCGCCTTTAACCCAGGTTATGATCTGCTCGTATTCGGCACTGCCGGTTGAAGTCGCCCAGTTTTCCCCGTCCGGGGCGCCAAAGCACTTCTTATTCCCGTCTGAAGCCTGGGCATACCAGTTGCTGCCCTTTCGGGTGAGCCTGATGCTGAACCTTGCATCCGTCTCATCAAGTGTTTTTACAGCCAGGTAGTTGTCTGAACCGGTTCGGATGTATTTGTTGTTATCCACATTCTCGATATAGTAGTAGCCTTCGTTAAGAGGGTTGATCTGAAGGCCGTCTTCGGCGATAATCATGCCCAGGTATGCTTTGTTTCGTTCTGCCGTCGTAGCATTCCCGTCAAGAGAACCGGCGTATGCAATGGCATCGCTCAGGGCCTGTACGCTGGCTGAAGAGTAGTAGCCCGGGTCGGTACCGGTTTCCTCGGCAAGAGGCAGTTTGGCACTATAAGCGGCAATGTAGTCCTGCAATTCTTCGTGTGAGATATTCTGCTGAAGGTCGGCAACGATATTATGACAGGCCCAATAGTAGTTGTTCTTGTAGCTAAGGTACAATTTGGGATACACGTGTATTGTGGATTCGTGACTGTCATCAAAGGTCTGGTTGTCTGCCAGTTTAGGCATGGCATCACAAATCATATAAACATCATATCCGCCGGAGCTGCGCCAGAAGACCCATGAGCCCCATTTGTTCTGTGCGATATTCTCACCGACTGTAATAGTTTTCAGTCCGGAATTAAGGCTGATACAGGACTCTCCTAAGTTAGTGACGGAGTTGGGAAGAGTAATCTCCGTGATTTTAGTGTTGTAGATAGCCTCCTTGCCAATGCTGACAAGTCCCTCGGGCAGAGTGATGGATGTGATGCCGGCACCGCGGAAGGCATACTCACCGATAGAGGTAACATTGTAGGTTTTGTCCTCATAGGTAACCTGTGCGGGGATGGTGATGTCTCCGGTATAGGTGTTGGGATTTTCTGAACCGGGCTTCCCGCTAGTAGGATAGGTAACGCAGACTTTATCCTCAGCGGTCATCTTGTACTTGATACCGTCAACGGTGAAGTCTATGAAGGATACCTGACCGCCTCCCATATCGGGGACAATGTTGCTGTAAGTACCGCCCCACTTACTGTCAGCCACGAAGGCATCATATACATCAGGGTAAACGTGTATGGTGGATGAGAACCCCGAGTCGAAGGTCCACTCATCTGCCAGACTTGGCTTGGCATGGCAGTCCATATACACATTGTAGGGACCGGTCTCGCCATAGAATGTCCAGTACCCCCAAGGGTTGTCGGCAATGTGCTCGCCCAACCTGACAGTCTTCAGATTCGGACAGTAGGCAAAAGCTTGTATTCCTAAGGTAGTAACTGAATTAGGTACGCTAACTTCTGAGATCTGGCTCTTGTAGAAAGCCTCCTCGCCGATGGTCAGCAGTCCTTCCGGAAGACTGACAGATGTAATTGCCGCCTTGCGGAAGGCTTTGTCGGCGATACCTGTTACCTGGAAGGTATTGTTCTCATAGACTACCTGTGCGGGAATGACGATATCGCCGGTGTACTCGCTGGTACCGGGCTCCGCATCATTGGGGTATGTTACGATGACTTTGTCCTCCGAAACCATCTTGTATTTGATACCGTCGGCAGTAAAGTCAGTCAGTTCCGTACCGAACTTCACGATGTTGTGTGCGCTCCAGTATTGGTCTGCCTTGTAGTTCTCAAAGACTGAGGGCTTGACATATATGGTGGATGCGTGCGTGTCGTCAAAGGTGTATTCGTCGGGCAGTACGGGCATGGCGTCACAAACCATATACACCTCGTAGCCGCCCGAGGAACGCCAGGCAACCCATTCACCCCATGGGTTGTCGGCACAGTGTTCGCCGAATGTGATCTTCTGCAGTAGGGAATTCTGTCCGATGGCATATTTCCCAAGCGTTGTCACAGAGTTCGGTACGGTGATTTCCGTAATCTTGGTGTTGTAGATGGCTTCCTTGCCTATTGACAACAAACCTTCCGGCAGGGAGATGGAGGTGATGGCGGCCTTTCGGAAAGCCTTGTTCCCGATAGCCGTCACATCGTAAGTGGCCTCATCCACGGTAATTGTGGGCGGAATCACTATATCACCTGTGTACTCGCTCGTACCAGGCTCACTGCTGTTAGGGTAGGTGACTGTGGCAGTCGTGCCGTCAAGGATGTACTTGATGCCGTTCACCGTCACATCTGTCTGAGCCGACAGGCTGTACACCGTCAGCATCAGACAAAGGAATGCGATTGTTTTTCTCATAATTTTTTTGATAGATTTAAGTTAGACAAAAGGTTTTTTTTGTGTTGTGTTTTTCTTCTTCTTGTTATTTTGTCGGGATTATGCCTATCCTGCTTACCTGCTGGCTGGTAAGAGCTTTGTTCCAGAAGCGTATTCCGGCAGTCCTGATGGGTTTTTCCTCACCGTCATTGTCGGCAAAGAACAGGGCCCCCGTCCCCAGTTTCCAATGTTCCGTACAGTTACCTGTGCTCTGGCTGATCTTTACTCCATCCAGATATAGGGTTGCATAGCAGTTCTCTACCACAAATACTACACGGTGCCATTTGCCGGCTGTCATAGTGCCGGTATAGTTCAGCCCATGACCGCCTGCCAGGCCAATCTGCCCGTTCTTGATGAACAGGCTTCCGTCCTTCTTGTTGGTCAGGTCGTTCTGCAGTAACGGGCTGTAGCCGGTAAGGTCCTCCGCGCAGATATCAAATAATACAGAGTATGTGGTGAGTTCCGAGTCTTCGGTGTTCGTGGTCATCATCAGTGCGGACTTTACGGGGATACTGATGGCTCCGTTGCCATCTGCGGGCCCGTCAATAGCCGTTATATTGGCACTGGCCGGATCTTCGGCCACTGTTACGTTCCCATTGGAATAGCTGACACTCCGGATGTCAGCGATGCCGGTACCCTCCATCAGATTGGCGGGGTTGTCGAATGTCCATTCTCCCAGGGCTTCCGGTACGATGCTCGGATCCTGGATCTCCTCTCCTGTGGCGTTGCCCAGTTTCTGTACTTGTTTACTGTTGAGGGGCTCATCCCAGAAACGGATTTCAGATGTCTCTACTGTCTGTTCCTCTGCATTGTTGTCCAGGAAGAACAGGGCACCGTTGCTCATCATCCAGCAGGTCTCGTTGCCGGAGGTGGCTTGCCCGACTTTAACGCCGTCCAGGTAGATGGCGGGAAGGTTGTTCTTTACGACAAATACCACACGATGCCACTTGCCCGAGGTAAGGGTGCCGTTATAGCCCAGTCCGTTGCTGTTTAATCCTAACTTTCCGTTGTTGATAAAGAAGCTTCCGTCCTTCTTGTTGGTCAGGTCGTTCTGATAAATGGCTGTGTATCCGCTGAGTTTCTCGGAGCGGATGTCGAACATGCAGGTGTAGTTGCTAAGGCTCTTCTGCTGCAGGTTGGTTGTCATCATCAGTCCGGAACCTACGGGAACGCTGATGGCTCTGTTTCCTTCTTTCTGGCCTGCTACTGCCGTAATGTTTGCCAGAGCCAGGTTATCCGTCACATTCAGCTCTTCTTTGTTCATGACAGCTCCCGTCAGGGTGGCTTTGCCAGTGCCGGCCAGCAGGTCGTTCACATCGTCGAATGTCCAGCAGCCTGTCGGCTCGGGAACGGGGCGGTCTTCGTTGAGGGTTGTAAAGGTAGCGCTCAGTGGCTCGGACTGGTTGTCCCAGGAGTCATAGGCAATCACCTCCACCTTGTATTCGGTGTTCTGTTCCAGATCTCCGATGGTACACGTCAGTTCCTCCGGTGTATCTATGGTCAGGTAGAATTGCGAGAAGATGAATTTGCTCTTCACCTCCTGCCCGTTTTTCAGTACACGTACTTTATAACGGAATACACATTCGTTGTCGGTAGCCTGGGGGAAGGTTACCGTAACATCCTCTTCCGACGGTTTGATGCCAGGTTCTATGCCGGTATTGAATACAGGAGCGGGTAAGCCGTCACGCAGGGTGATGCCATTGGGATTGTCATCCTTGTCGCGGATGTCGGCATACTGGAACTGGCTGCCGTCGAACGGAGCTCTCAGTACCCAGCGGTGCTCGGGATCGATTTCCACATCGCGATAGGTGTCGTAGCGGCGGATCTCAATGTCTCCGTTGGGTTGCTCTACCAGAATCATGCCTTCGGTCACATAGGCATATCCTTCTGGATGGATACCTGCATCTACAGCCTTGGGATGTATCTCGGAGTAAGTGGTGCTGGCTGTGTTGATGGCGGTATAGTAATTGTTGCGTGCGCTGTTGGGGTTGGCACCCTGATGGATGCTGCGCGGGTCTCCAAGGGGATAATGGCTATGGCCGGCAAAGACCACAGCCTGCGGGTATTTGTTCAGGACGGGGTTCAGCACCTTCATGCACCAGGCCTCGCCGTTCTCATACTCAGACCATGCGCTGTAGCATGTCCAGCGAAGGGGAACATGGGTAAATACAAAGATGGGTTTGCCGGGAGCTTCCTCTGCTGCCCTTGCTAAATATTGTCTCAGTGTGTTTACGGACGCGCTGGGGTAGGACGCGGTTCCGTTACTGATATTGCTTAGGTCGTTATTGGCAGAGCCGAGGGTGCTGATAGTGATGAACGGATACCCCTTGATGAGTTTGTACTGATGAAGGGGGTAGGTCCTGTTGCCGTTGAAGGCCCTGAGTCCCGACTTATAGTTTGACTGTCCGTTGCTGTCAAAGTTGTCATGGTTGCCCATCATGAACAGGAAGTTGTCAACAGGATTCAGGATATTCTCCTCGTTGCCGAAGAATCCCACAAATTCCTTGTACTGATCAGATCTTCCGTTGTCAGTCATATCACCTACTACAGCCAATACGTCCAACGGTCCCTTGTTGGTCAGATGCTGCAGTGCCTGCGGGATTTTTACTTTGTATCCCGCTCCCCAGTTGTTGCCAACGTGGGTGTCTGAGATAACGGCAAAGGCCAGACGCGCTTCCTGCCTGACTGTGATAATCAGAGGGCGGAAGTCCTTGCTGGTGATGGTCAGTGTAGCAGTACGGGGCTCCTCTTCGCTGTTGACTGTCGGCATCAGGGTCAGCGTCCCATCCGTGAATGAAGCCTTTAACCACGTGGCATCGCTCTTGACGGTAACGTTCTGATTGGTCTCTACCTGAATCTGTTTGGCGGTCATGGTAAAGGGCAGGGTGATGACACCGTCCTTGATTTCGTCAGCCTTGAAGGTTGCTGCACCGGGTGTGGCCAGTGAGCTGACAATATAGTTCTGCGCTTTTGCTTCTGTCAGGCCAAGAACTGCCAATAGCAGTGTTATGAGTATATTCTTCTTCATTTTATGCTGTTTTTTAGAGATTATGGGATGTATATTTTTGTGAGCTTATCTCCGGTTTTTACCAGATAGACGCCAGTAACAAGGCGTGTGGTACGGGGCATTTCCTCGCCCTGGACATTGAACAGCTGCCATTTGACGCCTTTGTTTACGCTGATGCGCTTGTTGGCTATCCGGATAACGGTCCTGCTGTCTGCCGGGGAGTTGACACCAGTCTCTGATTCTACCTCAACAGGCTGGAATCTCCATCCTACGGCGGATGTGCTCGGGTTTTCCTGGGGATAGGAAATGGGCAGTGTATTCATCTCGGTTACAGCCAGGCAACGGTTTATGCCGTCGTCCTCAACACTTTCTATCTGAAAGACGGATTCACCTAATGCTGTTACCTGAAATCCGGCTGATGTTCCGGCTGGCATAATCAGCGTGGCATTGTAGTTGCCCATGTCAACAGACACACCGTCCAGTTCCTGACCAGTGCCGCGGTTTACCAGAATGACCTTGCCTTCGGTTCCCGGAATCAGTTTCCACTGGCTTTTGGGATTGGTTTCCTCAGTCGGCAGTAGCCGGGCGGGGCAGAACTCGTCCTCCTCGCTGAAGTCAGTTACGGCATAGGCCTCCAGACCTGGAAGCGCACTGCTGATGCGGTACCAGTAAATGTCTTCGCTGGTGCTCAGGCGGAGTTCCATGTCAAATTCTTGGGCAGATGCTATCTGTGATAACAACAGACAAATGCCCCATAATACACCCTTGGTTGCGTGATGTTTCATAGTGCTTGAGTATTTATTTGATTTAAGTTGACAATTCCGGATGCAAAGTTACAAAAAGATTTTTTCCCGCAATATTTTTCTAACGGTTTTTTCCCTTGGGCGGAACGATTTTTCTCAGTACCGTCCACCCTGCCAGGTAAGCCAGTGTGGCTCCTGTGGTATTTGCCAGCAGATCCAGCCATTCCCCGCTACGGCAGTCGGTCAGATATTCCTGCATCAGTTCCAGCAGCCCGCTCATGATGACGGGACAAAGGTATCCGTACCCAGTTATCCTTCGTGCGCTGACCGTCTTGTGGGTTCGCAGGTACTCAAACCAGATGACCAGGCAGAATCCTCCATACATTACCATGTGTGTCCATTTGTCCATAAACGGTACGTTCTCGGCCTGCGGTATTTCCGGGATGGGGAATAGGGACAGGCAGACTATTACACAGGCAGTAAACACTGATAATGGGTATTTGCGGAGGTGGTTTCTTTCCATTTTGTAAGTAATCATAGCGGTTTTTATTGCAAAATTATAAAAATCTTTATACTTTTGCGCAGTTTTTGTCATGAGTTTTTCGCTATTTTACGGTTTAATATGGATAAAAGAGGCAGTTTTGGAAGTAAACTGGGTGTGGTGCTGGCCTCAGCGGGGAGTGCCGTCGGCCTGGGCAATATCTGGCGATTTCCTACGGAGGTAGGGCAAAATGGCGGTGCGGCCTTCATTCTGGTGTATATTGCCTTTGTACTGTTCCTGGCTTTGCCTGTGATGGTCAGCGAGTTCGTCATAGGACGTTCCTCCGGCAGCAACATTGTACATGCCTTCCGTAAGCTGGCCCCTGCCAGATGGTGGATGATAATAGGCTTTCTGGGTGTGCTGGGCGGAGTTCTGGTGCTGTCTTTCTATGCTGTAGTAGCCGGTTGGACGCTTAAATACACGGTTGACGCGCTGGCGAACCATATCAGTGGCAATAGCCCGGAGAGGACGTTTGACAGTTTCGTCTCAGACCCTTTCAGCCCTGTCCTCTATATGGCGTTGTTCCTGCTGCTGACCCATCTGGTGGTGATACGTGGCATCAGGGGCGGTATAGAGAAGTACTCTAAACTGATGATGCCCATGCTCTTGATTATCATTCTGGTGCTCGTGGGATGTTCCCTCAATATGCCGGGGGCAGCGGAAGGGGTGCGCTTTCTGTTGCAGCCGGACTTCAGTAAGGTAACTCCACATGTGGTACTGAGCGCTATGGGGCAGGCCTTCTTCTCATTGAGTGTCGGTATAGGCTGCCTGGCTACCTATGCGTCTTATTTCAATAAGGATATGAACCTGGCAGGCTCGGCTGCCAATGTCTGTGCCATAGATACTATGGTGGCTATTATTAGCGGATTCATCATTTTCCCTGCCGTCTTCAGTGTGGAAGGCGTGCAAGCCGATGCAGGGGCCGGGCTGGTGTTCATCACTTTGCCGCATGTGTTCAGCAGTGCCTTTGCGCAGATGCCTGTCTTGGGATATGTGTTCTCTGCCCTGTTCTACCTGTTGTTACTGCTTGCGGCCCTGACCAGCAGCATCTCCATGCATGAGATCTGTACTGCTTTTGTGAGCGAGCATTATGGCCTGACACGCAGATGGGCTGCAACGCTGGTGACATTGGCATATCTGCTGTTGGGAACTGCCTGTTCCCTCTCTTTCGGCCCCTGGCGGGACTATACACTGGCCGGGAAGACGGTTTTCGGCTGGTTTGACTTCATGACAGCCATGTTCATCATGCCCTTGGGCGGAATATTCATATCGCTGTTTGCCGGCTGGTTCCTGGAGGACAATCTGCTG
>CACYMI010000008.1 GCA_902775385.1 uncultured Bacteroidales bacterium | reverse complement strand
GGTTTTTATTTTGTATTCCTCTCGCTTATTCGTATCTTTGACCTGCGAAAATGGGAAAATAACAAAAACCGACAATAAAAATGAGAAAAATTAGCCTACTACTGTTTACATTCCTTGCCTTATGGCAAATGACCTTATCTGCAGAACCCGTTATCAAACCCGTATCCGGTGTATATGCCGGCGGACATATCCGAAGGGGCAGGCCCGGCACCATAGAGAAACTGCGCAAGTCAGGATTTACCTACATCCTGCTGTTTAACGTACACGTTGAAGCAGACGGCACACTGATTACTGACGGAGAAACCATCTGCAAGAACGGAGAATATGTATTCGGCAACACCCAGCCCTACTATCAGGAGGATATCAAAGCCCTGAAGACAGCTCCCACCAGTATTCAGCGTGTGGAGATTGTAATAGGCGGCTGGGGCAATGACTCGTACAATCATATAAAGGACCTGATCAACCAGAGCGGAACGGGCTCTAATACCATGCTGTACAAGAATTTCAAGGCACTGAAAGAGGCTGTGCCTGAGATAGATGCCGTGAATAATGATGACGAGAACTGCTATGACGCAGAAACCGCAGCCAAGTTCCATATCATGATGTATAACCTGGGGTACAAGACTACACTGGCACCATACACCTACAAGTCCTTCTGGCAAGACCTTTGCAACAAGATACGTGCCAGCAAGCCCAATGCGGTGGACCGCGTTATGGTGCAGTGCTATGACGGCGGTGCCGGCAACCTGAACCAGGTGGGCACCTGGACTTTCACCGGTGTAACAGAACGTCACGCCGGACTGCTGGACTACTCTAACGACTGGGATGTGGACAGGAATGTGGCACAGTTCCAGAAGTGGGCCGACGAGGGTGTGGCTACAGGCGGATTCGTATGGCTGTTCAATGACGGCTATGATGAGACCTGGGACATGAACGGATGGGCATCCGGCATGAACCGCATCTACAAGGCAGTGCAGGTACCCGAGGAGGAAGCCATGGTAGAGGTATTCAGTACAAGGAACTATGAAGGATACAGCGTAAAACTGCCCGTGGGTAAGTTCAGTGTAGGCGAACTGGCCATGTATGGCATCAGGAAAAATGACATAGAGTCTATAAAAATACTGAAGGAAGGTGCCTCGGCCCGGATATATACTACGGAATACAACACCGGATCCAATACGTTGTGTAAGACTGACAGAAAGCAATTAATCTCCAGCTACCTGAACAAGGTGAACTCCATTACGGTAGAATATACCGAGCCCGAACCGTCCGCCGCTCCCGAGATTTCATACCAGAATGGTAAGCTGTACTTTACCAGTGCCACGCCGAAGGCTGTATGTACCTATACGATTACACCGATTGATGCACAGACCGGCACGGATTCTGTTACCCTGGATGCCAGATACACCATCACTGCCACAGCCAAGGCTACTGGCTACGGTACCAGTCCGGTTACCACGGCCACACTGATCCTGAACCTGGCGGACCATACACAGGATGTGGAGGACGGTGTATTCCGTGTATTTGCCACTCCGGTACTGGTCTTTGCCACTGAAAACGGCGTTGTAAAGGTAAAGGGGCTGACAGAGAACGAGGATATTACGGTAAGTAGCGTTGACGGTAAGCTGTTAGGCAGAGGCAGGGCCTTTAACGGAGAGGCTTCTGTACAGACAAGCGCCGTACCCGGCACCACCATAGTGCTGACGGCAGGAAAAAGAAGCGTGAAAGTTATTTTATAATCCGATAATTTAAAAGTTGACGGTATCATTAAGAAAAAGTAAACTGACAGCACTGGTGATGTATGGCATGATCAATCTGCTGTACATTGCCAAGTATGGCGCACGTGTTATGCCAACCGGATGGTGGATGAGCATATACATTATATATATAGTGCTTATATGGGTGCTGTACAATTATCGGGAAAGTATCCTGGAACATCTGAACCGAAAAAAAGGATTTGCCCTGACGGCCGTTGGCATAGCAGCCCTTGCGGCCCTGCAGGTGCAGATTGATCCGATGAGCCTGCAGGTGGACAGATGGTCGGCCATACATAACTTTCTGGAGCATCTGCTGCACGGCGAATATCCTTACGCCGCCCAGACACATTTAGGGGGATACGGGTCACCGTTCCCTGTGTGGCAATTACTTCACCTGCCCTTCTACCTGCTGGGAAATGTAGGATTCTCCTTTATCGCATGCCTGTTGCTGTTCATGGATGCCATACGCAGGATGTATGGCTGGCTGACATCCGTAACGGTATTTTCGCTGCTGTTCCTGTCACCGGCATATATCTATGAGGTATGTGTGAGAAGCGATCTTGCCTCAAACTTTCTGCTCAGTGCCGCCGTTATCATTTACCTGCATCAGTATCATGTGACATTCAGCAGACACTGGCTCCTGCTGGCCATCCTATGCGGGCTGATGATGAGTACCCGCCTGAGTGCCGTGATACCAATGGCGATTTACTATTGCAAGGACTTCTGCCGGGGGAATATCCGACAACAGGCCGGTTTCATAGCAATAACGGCATGTATCTTTATGATGACCTTCCTGCCATTCGCATTGTGGGACGGGAAGATGTTGCTTTTCCACGAATACAACCCCTTTATACTGCAGACGAGACAGGGAAACCTGACAGATTTGCCCCTGCTGATGGCCGCAGGACTGGGGGCATCAGTATGGTGGAGGGGCTGCTGGGACCGGTACCTGCTATCAGTGGCTTTCTGCCTGGTTACGTTGGTAGGGATAACATTCATCCACAATATGTGTACAGACGGGAGCTGGAATCAGCTATTCAGCCCACAATATGACATTACCTACTTCAACATGGCGCTTCCCTTTGCGGTTGCTTTATTGGCGAGCCCAGAAAAAGATGCAGCTCTTTAACGGTCCGTGGGCTTTACGTCATACTGATGCTGGAGTTTCCGCAACTCCTTGTGCAGTCGTTTCTGAAGTTTCTCCTTTCCCTTCTGGCCATAGATGTTGTGCATCTCATGCGGGTCGGAATTGAGGTCGTACATTTCCCATTGGTCGATGGCATCCGCAGGATTTTCCTCACCACAGGGATAGAAGTGAATAAGTTTGTAGCCATCAGCCGTCCTGACGCCATAGTGCCTGCGGACACTATGCTCGGCTGGATACTCGTAATAGTGATAGTAGAGGCTCTGACGCCAGTTCGCAGGATGCTGCCCCTCCAACAGAGGAAGCAGGCTTACCCCCTGCATGTCATCCGGAATGGGAATGCCAGCCAGGTCAAGGAAGGTGGGGGCATAGTCTATATTCTGTACCATCTCGGTAATATCTCCCTTGGCAACAGGCTTTCCGTATTCCGTAGGCATACGCATGACCAGGGGAGTAGAGAAACTCTCTTCATACATGAAGCGTTTGTCAAACCATCCGTGCTCGCCCATATAGAAGCCCTGGTCACTGGTATAGACAACAAGGGTATTCTCTGAAAGCCCCGTCTTATCAAGATAGTCAAGCAGGCGGCCCACATTATCATCAAAGGTCTTCAGCACCTTGGCATAGTCACGCATAAACCGCTGATACTTATACTCCTTAAGTGCCTGTCCGCTAAGGTTACGCTGACGGAAATCCACCGAGAGCGAATCATAGAACATATCATACTGAGCACGTTCCCTGCTATTCAACCGGCCGATATAGCCAAGATATGCGCCGGTAAGGCGTGTGGAACGGGCCGGGTCATACATCTTGCAGTCATAATCCATCGTCATATCCACATCAGAGGCAATATCCATCTCCTGACGCTGAGCAGCAAGGCGGCCGGCCCAGTCGTCGTTGAAATTCTCTGGCAGAGGGAAGGTTACATTCTCATACTCATGCAGGTATTTCAGTTCCGGAAGCCAGTCCCGATGGCAGGCTTTCTCATGCAGGAACATCGCAAAAGGTTTATCGGTCTGTTGCTGCGCAGCAAGCCAGGAGATTGCCTTGTCCGTAAGGATATTGGTCAGGTATCCTTCCTCGCGATGTGTCTTACCATCCATGGTGATGAAAGTGGGATTGTAGTATTCGCCCTGGCCAGGAATAATCTCATAGTGATCGAACCCTGTAGGTTTACTGACTAAATGCCATTTGCCGATCAGACATGTACTATAGCCGGCCTGCTGTAAGAGTTTGGGCATTGTCTGCTGACTGCCGTCAAAGACTCCGTGCTCATTATTGGTAAAGCCGTTCTTATGGCTGTGCTTACCCGTAATCATGCAGGCACGGCTGGGGCCGGACAGTGAATTGGCAACAAAACTGTTGACGAAACGTACTCCGTCCCGGGCTATACGGTCCAGATTAGGAGTCTGAACGTAAGTGTCATTATAACAGGACATCATCTGAGCCGTATGATCGTCGGTCATAATATACAGAATATTGGGACGCTGCTGTGAATATGCGGCAAATGGGATAAGAGACCAGAAAAGCGCCCCTCCGACCTCTTTCGGGAAACGAGAGGCCACATGGCTAAAATGCAGACTGATATTTTTCAAGGTATTATGGATTGAGAATTATGAATTATGAATTATGGAGTAATGGGGCAAGGAACGGCGCTGTTGCTCCTTTTCCGCTGGCAGCCAGGTCTTCCGGGGTTCCGGAGAAGAGAAGCTGACCACCGTCCCGTCCGCCTTCAGGCCCCATGTCAATCAGCCAGTCGGCGCTCTTGATAACATCCAGATTATGCTCGATGACAAGTACTGTATTACCCTTTTCAACCAGACGGTTAAGCACAGAGAGCAATATGCGGATATCCTCGAAATGCAATCCGGTGGTAGGTTCATCCAATATATAGAATGTCTTTCCGGTATCACGCTTGCTGAGTTCGGTTGCCAGTTTTACACGCTGACTCTCGCCACCGGAGAGTGTAGTGCTGGGTTGTCCTAGCTTGATGTAGCCCAAGCCCACATCCTGAAGCACTTTTATCTTGCTGAGAATAGCGGGTACGTTCTCAAAGAACTCAACTGCCATATTGATGGTCATATCCAGCACATCGGCAATACTCTTGCCACGGTAGCGAACCTCAAGGGTCTCGCGGTTATAACGTTTGCCACGACACTCCTCACAGGGCACCAGGACATCGGGCAGGAAGTTCATCTCGATGGTCTTATAGCCGTTTCCACTACATGCCTCGCACCGGCCTCCTTTTACATTGAAGGAGAACCTGCCTGGTTTATAACCGCGGATACGGGCCTCGGGCAATTCTACGAAAAGGTTGCGGATGTCGTTGAAAACGCCTG
This sequence comes from uncultured Bacteroidales bacterium, assembly GCA_902775385.1. Classification (GTDB taxonomy): domain Bacteria; phylum Bacteroidota; class Bacteroidia; order Bacteroidales; family Bacteroidaceae; genus Physcousia. The sequence continues at coordinate 23,677 of CACYMI010000008.1, read as the reverse complement.
TATAGGTGGCAGGATTGGAACGGGGGGTACGGCCCAAGGGACTCTGGTCCACATCCACCACCTTATCTATATACTCAAGACCTTCAATCCTGTCATAAGGAAGAGGATCGCGCAGAGAGCGGTAGAAGTGTTTGCTTAGGATAGGATGCAAGGTGTCATTGACAAGCGAGCTTTTGCCGCTGCCGCTGACACCGGTTACACATATCAGTTTGCCCAGAGGGAAGGATACATCTATACCCTTCAGATTATTGCCGCATGCGCCATAGAGTACAAGGGACTTGCCGTTACCTGCACGGCGAGAGGGAGGGACTTCGATACTGAGCTCACCGTTCAGGTACTGACTGGTAAGAGTGTGCTGTTTCAGCATATCGGTGTATTTGCCCTGAAAAACGACCTCGCCTCCCTTACGGCCGGCCTTAGGACCGATATCAACAATATAGTCGGCATTCTCCATCATCTCCTGATCATGCTCTACTACAATGACAGAGTTTCCGGTATCACGCAGTTTCTTCAGGGAGTCAATAAGCTTGATATTATCTTTCTGGTGCAGGCCTATGCTGGGCTCGTCCAGGATATAGAGTACGTTTACCAGCTGACTGCCTATCTGTGTAGCCAGACGGATACGCTGGCTTTCTCCACCCGAGAGACTTACGGAGGTGCGGTTTAGGGATAGGTAGTCCAGGCCCACATCCAGCAGGAAACGCAGACGGGTACGGATTTCCTTCAGGATCTCGGACGCAATCCTACGCTGCTGGGGGGAAAGTTTGTCGTCAAGACCCGAAATCCATTCATACAGCTCTTGCAAGTCCATCCTGCACAACTCGGCTATATTCTTGCCGGCTATACGGAAATGCAGCGATTCCCGGTTCAGGCGCTGGCCCTTGCATTCGGGACACTCGGCGGTACAACTGAACTGTTCAGCCCATTTCCGGGCACTGGCAGACATATCTGCCTCCTGCATCTGACTGACAAACTTGCCTAAGCCGTCATAATCCGTATAGAAATCATTGGTAGTCCTGGCAACATCCGAGGGGATGCGCAGACGTTCAGAGCAACCATTGACTATCTCATGCAAAGCCTCGTGAGGGACCTCGGAGAGAGGTGTCTCAAGCGTGCAGTCATACGTCTTAAGCAATGCCTCAATCTGCCAGAATATCATAGCGGAACGCGCCTTCCCAAGAGGAGCGATTCCGCCCTGTCTGACAGAAAGGGACTTGTCCGGAAAGACCTTGTCCTCATCAATAAGACTTACATATCCCAGTCCCTTACATCTGGGGCAAGCTCCTTGGGGGCTGTTGAAGGAAAAATCATGAGGGGCAGGTTCCTTATACGATATTCCGGTGGTTGGGCACATGAGACGCTTGCTGTAGTACCTGACCTGCTCGGTATTCATATCATATACAAGCATCAGCCCCTCGCCCTGTTTCATGGCGGTGGCCACACTCTGTACAAGGCGCTTGTCATCCTTGTCCTGTACCTTCAGCCGGTCTATCACCACCTCAATGTCATGGTTACGGTAGCGGTCCAGCTTCATCCCGGGAATAATTTCCTGAATCAGCCCGTCAACCCTGACATACAGGTAGCCTTTCTTCTGTATGCTTTCGAACAATTCCTGATAATGGCCTTTACGGTTCTTTACCAATGGGGCAAGGATACATATCTTACGGTCATGATAGTCTTTCAGGATCAGATCAATAATCTGTTCCTCGGTGTAGCGTACCATCTTCTCGCCAGTTTCATAGGAAAAGGCCTCAGCCGCACGGGCATAAAGAAGGCGGAAGAAGTCATATATCTCGGTGGTTGTACCTACAGTACTGCGGGGATTCTTGTTAGTGGTCTTCTGGTCAATGCTGATAACAGGACTCAGCCCCGTTATCTTATCGACATCAGGGCGCTGAAGATTGCCCAGGAAGTTACGTGCGTAGGCACTGAACGTCTCTATATAGCGGCGCTGCCCCTCGGCAAAGATGGTATCGAAAGCCAGGGATGATTTTCCGCTACCACTAAGGCCCGTTATAACAGTAAGACTGTTCCTGGGTATCGTTACATCTATATTCTTGAGGTTGTGGACACGGGCTCCCCACACAGAAATCTTGCTGTCACTCATTGCCGGTATCTGTATTACCTTCCTGTTTATATCCTGAGATTACGGAAACAGTCTTCTTGAAACCGAAACTTTTGCCGTCAGCACCCTTGGCACTGACTACCAGAAAATAAACACCGTCCTTAACCGGCTTGCCCTTATACATTCCGTCCCAAGAGCCGTCAACATTATCCCAGGAGTACAGTTTGGTTCCCCAGCGGTTAAAAACGGCCGCATGGAATTCCACAATACTCTGGTATCCGTCCTTGGGCTTCAGCTTATCATTCCATCCGTCTCCATTAGGCGAAATCGCATTGGGAAAATCCAATATACTTGTGCTGATGGAGAAGCTGATGGACTGGGGATCTTCCCCTTCCTCTGGAAACTCATAATAGACACTTCCGTCCGCATTATAAAAGGTTACGTAAAGCTGTGCTGTATAGACACCGCTTTCGGTGAAGGTGTGCTCAGTATCCTCTTCAGAACGATAGATAAGAATATCAGACGGAGACTCGTTATTCCAGATCTTCCATTCATACCGGGGAGTACCATATCCTTCCAGACCTGAGGGATTGGCTTTGAACATAACAGTCAAAGGGGCACTCTGAGGTTTTGCGGGATCGACCTCGGTAGTATCTATTGTGCCGTCTTCTATATTAGTGATAATAAAGAATCCCTGTGGACTTACCATAGGACCTGTCTGAGCAAGAACACAGACGGGAAATATCAGCAGGAGAATTGAAATAAAACGAGTCATAGTTGTTATAATTTGTGCAAAATTACGATTTTTATTTGGATGAAAGACATTTTTATATCCCAAAAAGTCTGAAATGGATGGAAAAAGTGTTATCTTTGCGCTTATGAAAAGGCTCATGTTCATATTATTGATGTTTGTTCCACTGATAACGGGAGCACAAAATACCATGTCGGTGCTCAATCACTTGCATCAGGTGAACAAGGGAGAGACACTCTATGGAATAGCCAGACAGTACAATATTACCGAACAGGAATTGCTCTCTGCCAATCCTGAGATAGGCACGAAGAATAAACTCAAGAAAGGGACATACCTGACTATACCACAGCCACAGGCTGTTCAGCAAGGCAAAACGGTAGCGAATGAGGAAACTGTCAGGAAAAAAAGGTCAGTCCTGAAAGTCGGTGTCGTTCTGCCTTTTGCGGAAAAAAGCGAGAGGGCCAAAAAGATGGTGGAGTTCTATCAGGGCTTCCTGATGGCCGCTGACAGCGCAAAGAAGGAGGGCCTGAGTATGGAAATCCATGCATATAGCAGCGGACGTACGGAAGCAGACATAATGGAAGTTCTGGGAAAACCCGGAATGTCCCGGTTAGATATTCTGTTCGGACCAGTGGATGAGCAGCAACTGCCGGCAACCATAAACTTCTGTAAACTTTACAACATACGGGTTGTGCTTCCCTTTGATAACGGACAAAGTACCGCCGGGAACCCGAACCTGTATCTTGCCACTCCCCGTAATTCGGCTACCATAGCCGAGGCTGCCGCCTTTATAGCAAAAACATATGCTGACAGGATTTACGTTATCCTGAAGACCGGCAACGAGGACAGCCAAGGCTCCATATTTACCAGGACATTGTCTGACATGCTAAGCATGAAGGGAAACCAGACGGGTGTCCTAATTATTAACAGCGATGACTACACTTATGAGGATGCCATGAACCAGTTCAGGGAAAATGTTATCGTTCCGGATAACACCAGCCTGAAAACACTGAATATCCTCATCTCCAAACTGAACACTTTCAGGCAGAAGCATCCGCAATACAACATATCCCTGCTGGGCTATCCTGAATGGCAGACATATACCAATACGCTGCTAAACAGTCTCTTTACATACGACACGTACATTTACAGTCCATACTATTATAATGCCCTGGCCGCCAGTACAAGGGATTTTGAAAACGCATTCCTTAGGAATTTCAGGAGACCTATGGCAAAGAATTATCCCAGATATGCCATGATGGGATTCGATCTTGGCCTGTACTTTATACATGAGATGATGGAAAACGGACCCATTGGGCACAGACCGCAGATACCGCAACAGAATATGTACAGATTTATCCAGGAAGCGGAAAACAGCGGATATACGAATAACTTCATACAATTGATTCACTACACAAAGACAAAGCAAATAGAACTGATCAGATGAAAAGACTTTCCTTTCTTACATTATTATATATCTTATTGTCATTAAACTTACAGGCTCAGGTAGGAGAATTCCGCAGGGATTTGGCTATAGGCATAAATGGAGGCTATGCGCTGAATCAGGTTAGTTTCAGTCCGCATGTCAACCAGAAGATGCACGGCGGTATGACTATGGGAATAACAACCAGATATACATGCGAGAAGTACTTCAGTATGATTTGCGCCATACAGGGCGAACTGAATTATGCCCAGCTGGGATGGACTGAGGATATAACCACCAGTACCGATACGTACAAGCGAGATGTCAACTACTTGCAGATACCCATTATGGTAAACTTAGGCTTCGGAAAGGAGAAAGGGGGCGTAAAGGGCTATATCATAGCGGGGCCGCATATAGGATTCTGTATCGGTGACAAAGAGGAAAGAGGGGGAGAATGGAGTGACTATACCCTATCACTACGCAACCGTACAGAACAGTACGACAAGGAGATTGAACAGAAATTCGACTATGGAATAACCCTTGGCCTGGGTATGGATGTCAGCACGAAGAGCGGACATCACTTTACCCTGGAAGGAAGATACGGACTGAGCCTGAGCAACATCTTCAACAGCACAAAACAAGATACCTTCAGCCGCAGTGCCAATAATGTCATTACGGTGAAGGTAGCCTATTTGTTTGATATTCTGAAGACGCGTAATTAACGCAAGCGGTCCAAAGAGCGGACAAGTTTCTCGTCCTTGAGAATGCCGCGGAATGCCAGATATAGCAATATCAGGCTGACGAGGGGGAAGGATGCCCAGGGAGATACTCTGAATGTTACTTCCTCAGGAAAACTATGCTGAAAGTACCATGCGAAAAATCCATATACAGCATACCATCCTACAAGCAGAATCATGCAAAAACTGCAAATGCGCATCTGCAGGGCTCTGTACTTGAACAGGAATATATTCATAAATGAGAGGGTCGCCACGATAAGCAGAATGACGAAAAGCGCCCATGACTCGCCTTGGCGAGAAAGATAATAAAAGCCCGAATCGAATGGAAACCAGCAGCCCAAATTGAAGAATTTTCCCACCTGTTCTCCGTCATCGGATATAAAATACCCTATACAACTGGCCATACAGACAACCGTCAGAACGGTTGCAATGAGAAGGTATAGGGATTGAATACGCTGAATCATTATTCCTGAGGAGTAACAACCTCCTTATTGGGATTTCTAAAATAGACTTTGCCCTCAATGAACTCCTGAGTTGCCATAAGAGTGGGTTTGGGAAGCTTCTCATAGAAACGGCTGATTTCAATCTGTTCGCGATTCTCGAACACTTCGTCCAAGTTATCCTGAGAACTGGCGAACTCCTGCAATTTCTTGCTCAGTTCATTCTTGATATCAGCGGCAATCTGATTGGAACGCTTCGCAATAATAACAACGCTTTCATAAATATTTCCTGTTTCCTCGCACAATTCCATAACATTGCGGTTCACTGTGTTGGTAGGAGCAGTTGATTTCTTGTAATCCATCATATTTTTAATTGTTTGTATATTATTTTGTCTTTTTTATCCTGGTCAGGTCCTCATCCTCCTCCAAGTCACCCTTCTTGGCTATAACACGCTCGGCATAGTTATAAATAGACTTGGCCTCCTTCAGGTACTGGCTCTCAGGAAACTCATTCAGGAACGCATAGTATTCATCGACTGTATCACGGAACCGTTCCACGCGTTTCTCGATTATGCTATGGCGGGCCAGATGGTATTTGGACCTGAGAACCATAATCGAGAGTTCCTCCTTACGCTCAGGAGATGCATAGGGATAATCCTTAAGTGCATTCTGTGCTGTTACTATACAGGCCTCATAATTGTTATCGTCGTATGACATGCAGTTACCCGTGTATGTTCCCAGGTCATAGTATAGTTTGGCCGACATGTATTCCTTCTCGACAAGTTTGTCCTGCAAGTTGAAAATCATATCCTGGGTGTGAGTCTTCAGCTTTGTATCAGGATACAGTTCCAGGAAATCGGAGAATTCGGTGAGGGCATTCATAGTACAGCTCTGGTCAAGCCTGGTATCACCCACACTGTTGTAATTGGACATTGCACAGAAGAATCTGCTTAACTCCACATACGTTCCTTTGGGATAGCTCTGATAATATTTCTTGAAGAAGTCTCTGGCTGACTCGTAATCACCGGAGCGGTAGTTGCTCATACCCAACAGGAAAAGACATTCGTCTCCGTATTGGGTTCCTCTCAGAACGGACAATACCTGCATGAAGACTTCCGAAGCCTTCCTGTAGCTGCCTTCGGCGTAATAACCCTTTGCCGCCTCGTACTTGTACTCGTAATCAGCAGACTTGATGACAGAATTATAGTCACCGCAACTGGTCAGAAACGGCAAGACAAACAACAATATGAGACTGTATCTATGCATGTATATACTTTTACGGGGTGCAAAGGTAACACTTTTTCCGAAAAAAATATCAAACGGCTTCCAATAAATAATGGTTTATTGAGTTTTTTAACACAAATTCGCTTTCATTCGCAGCATTTCATCTCTCAATAGAGCCGCCTCTACAAAATCAAGCCTTTTTGCCGCCTCATGCATTTTTTTCTCGATACTCTTAATCCGGGTTTCCTGCTGCTCCCTCGTCAACAGGGTCAAATCAGGTTCAGCCACCTGCAGTGACTTGACCTCCGGCTCAACATATGCCCTACTCTCAGACTGTTGCTGAGCCTGTACCAGATTGTCCATTGTACGTTCCTTCATAATCTGCCTGGGAACTACATGATGGGTCTCGTTATAATGCATCTGGATTTCCCTGCGACGATTGGTTTCGTCAATGGTTTTCCGCATACTCTCGGTTATGACGTCACCATACATGATTGCCTTCCCGTTCAGATTACGGGCTGCCCTGCCGACGGTCTGCGTAAGACTTCTGTGACTTCGGAGGAATCCCTCCTTGTCAGCATCGAGAATCGCAACCAGACTTACCTCCGGGAGGTCAAGGCCTTCACGTAGCAGGTTTACTCCTACCAGCACATCATACTGTCCTTCCCTGAGGTTATTCAATATCTGCACACGCTCAAGGGTATCCACGTCACTGTGAATATAGGCTGTCCGGATACCGTTACGGAGCAGGTATTCTGCCAGTTCCTCTGCCATCCTTTTGGTTAAAGTTGTTACCAATGTGCGTTCGTCCCGTTCTATACGCTGCTGGATTTCCTCCATCAGGTCATCAACCTGATTCTCAGTAGGACGCACATCTATTACAGGGTCAAGCAAGCCCGTGGGACGGATTAGCTGTTCCACGACAACTCCTTCGCTCTGCGCTAACTCATAATCTGCCGGTGTGGCACTGACATAGATCACCTGATGTGTCAGCTCGCAGAATTCCTCGAATTTAAGAGGTCTGTTGTCCTTGGCCGCAGGCAAGCGGAAACCGTACTCAACCAGATTGCGTTTCCTGGCCTGATCACCGCCATACATGGCACCGATCTGAGGAACGGATACATGGCTTTCATCAATTACCATCAGATAGTCTTCCGGAAAGAAGTCAAGCAGACAGTACGGACGGGTACCCGGCTCCCTACCGTCAAAATACCGGCTATAGTTCTCAATTCCAGAACAGTGTCCCAATTCGCGAATCATCTCAACATCATAAGTCACCCGCTCATGCAAGCGTTTGGCCTCCAGCGTCTTACCCACTTCCTCGAAGTAGGCGACCTGATCCCTCAGATCGTCTTCAATCTTACGGATAGCCTGCTCTTGCATATCGTGGCTGGTCATAAAGAGATTTGCCGGATATACTTTGTACTCGTCATAAGCGGATACGCGGGTCATACTAAGGGGATCTATCTCTTCCAGGCTCTCAATCTCATCATCCCAGAATGTGACACGCAACAGAAAATCACTATAGGCTAGCGCAATATCGACAGTATCGCCTTTCACACGCACCTGACCACGATTAAGTGTCAAATCATTTCTGACATAAAGGCTATCCATAAGCCTACGTAGGAAATCGTTCCGGTCCAACTTCTGCCCTACCCTCAGGTCAATTACATTCTCATAGAAGGCTGAAGGGTTTCCCATACCATAGATACAGGATACGCTGCTTACGACAATCACATCCTTTCTGCCTGAAAGAAGAGCGCTGGTGGCGGCCAGCCTTAGCTTATCGATTTCCTCGTTGATTGCCAAGTCTTTCTCGATATAGGTATCCGTACTCGGGATATAGGCTTCGGGCTGGTAATAGTCATAATAGCTGACGTAGTACTCAACCGCATTATTGGGAAAGAACTGCTTCATCTCACCATACAGCTGAGCAGCAAGTGTCTTGTTGTGACTCAGTACCAGTGTCGGCTTACCCACATTGGCTATAACGTTGGCTATTGTAAATGTTTTTCCGCTACCGGTAACACCTAACAGGGTCTGGGCGGGAATACCCTGCCGTACCCCGTCGGTAAGTTGTCTGATTGCCTCGGGCTGATCCCCCGTGGGCTTGTATTTGGATGTCAGTTGAAACTCTCTCATAATGTTAACAGAATACAAAATTACACATAAAATTCATAAAACAAATACATAATTCATAATTAATATATAAATTTGAGGGCTAAAATTCAAAATCCGTTATTAATTAACACACAAAAACAGATGAACATCAAGATTCTAAGCATCTTTTTTGCTGCAACACTGTTGACAACACCTGTTATAGCAAAGGAGAAAAAGGAGAAGGCTAAGACAGAACAGACAAAGAAAGCCTCAAAGGAAAAGAAAGTCAAGAACCCCAACGGATTCAGCAACAACAGGCTTTACACCCTGACGTGCAGAAGAGGACAGTTGGTATTGAACGAAAACGGTACAGGACTGACCTCCGGAATAAAACGCTCCAACGCTCCGAAGGAAGACAGACAGTTTGCCATCATCACCCTGAACGGCAAACAATACCTTTACAGCCCCAAGGCTAAGAAGTACCTGTCGGATAGCGGCAGCCTGGTCAGCCATATAGGAACGCCTTTCGTCTTTGACAAGAAACAGTCCGACGGCAAATACAAATACATGATGTATGCCGACAAAAACGGCTCAAAGATATATCTGAACATGAACGATGCCGGCGAAATCGTAATCAACAGCTGGGACAAAGCCGACAATGGCAACCGTTTCCTGGTAGCACCCGCAGGAAAGTTTACCCCCGATGAAGCGCTGAAGACCGCTCAGATACAGACACCGGCAGCCAATAAGAACCTGCAACGCGACGGACTATTCCGGGTAAGCAAGGCTGATAACGAATGGTACTTCGAGATTCCCGACAGCCTGATCGGGCGCGAGTTCCTGACCACCACACGCTATACCTCCACCCCCGCAAGCATAGGCAAGTTCGGCGGAGAGCAGGTGAACCAGCAGACCGTTTACTTCCAGGTAGCACCGGATGATGCCCTTCTCCTGCGTGCCAAACTCCTTATAAATGTAGCGGATACTACACAGAATATTAACAGGGCCATAACCGTCAGCAATGAGAATCCTATCATCGGCGCCTTCAAGATAGAAAGCCATACGGGCGGCTATTATAAGATTAAGGTAGGAGGATTCTTCAACCAGGATAACCCTGCACTGGGCCTGCCCCGTTACATAAAGGAACAGTTCTCGTTGCAGAATCAGGAAATCGGCTACGTTGAAGACATTAAGACCTTCCCCCTGAATACCGAGGTCAGACTGGTAAAGACCTTCATCGGAAGCAACAGCAGCAGGGTTCCGGCAGTCAGAAAAACCGGCAAGGCGACCTTCGGGCTGAACATCAGCTTCGTGCTGCTGCCCGAGAAACCCATGATGCGCCGCTACTATGATCCCCGTGTAGGCTTCTTCACAGATGACTACACCAGCTATACCGATGACCAGCAGCGCGTTGAGGAGAAAAGATTCATCACACGCTGGCGTCTGGAACCCAAGCCCGAGGATGTAGAGAAGATGAGAAACGGCGAACTGGTGGAGCCCGTTAAGCCTATCATCTATTACATTGACCCCGCCACCCCCAAGCAATGGAGGAAATACCTCATCCAGGGTGTCAATGACTGGCAGGTCGCCTTTGAGAAGGCAGGCTTTAAGAACGCCATCATGGCAAAGGAATGGCCTGAGAACGACTCCACCATGAGTATGGAGGATGCCCGCTACAGCTGCATACGCTATCTGGCAAGCCCCATTGAGAACGCATACGGCCCCAATGTCCATGACCCCCGTACAGGAGAAATACTGGAGAGCCACATCTGCTGGTACCACAACGTTATGTCATTAGTTCACGACTGGTATATGATTCAGGCCAGTTCAATAGACGAAGCGGCACAGAAGATGAATTATGATGAGGATCTGATGGGGCAGCTCATCCGCTTTGTCAGCTCACACGAGGTGGGCCACACATTGGGCTTACGCCACAACTTCGGAAGCTCCAGCACCGTTCCCGTTGACAGTTTGCGCAACAAGACGTGGGTGGAGGAACACGGACACACTCCCAGTATTATGGACTATGCACGCTTCAACTACGTAGCCCAGCCCGAAGACGGAATCTCACGCGCTGGTATATTCCCCCGTATCGGTGACTATGACAAGTGGGCCATCACATGGGGATACAAGCCTATGCCGGATGCACAGGACGAGTTGCAGGACCACCAGATGCTGGAGCCCATGGTACTGGAGTCACTGAAGAACCGGCGCCTCTGGTGGGGTGACGGCGAAGGCGAGTACCGTGACCCTAGACGTCAGACCGAGGACCTGGGTGACGACCCCGTAAAGGCCAGCTATTACGGCATACTTAACCTGAAGCGCCTGGCAGACAACCTGCGCCGCTACACCCTGGATGACGAAAAGGACATCTATGACGAGCACATCTCAACCATGTATAACCATATTACCACACAGCTGATGAGATACAGCGGACATGTAATCCGCAATATCGGCGGATACCTGATTGAGGACAAGACACAGGGAATGGGTGGCGACATATACGGCCCACAGCCCCTGAAGAAGCAGAAGGATGCCTTGAAGTTCATAGACGATCAGTTCCTGCACGAACCCGTATGGCTGCGCCAGGTATCCTATGCCAAGCGCCTGACAGCAGATCCTCAGAATCTCACCACCCGCATCGGCACATACGTTGTCAGAAGTCTGATGAACCAGTTGTACATGCTGAACGAGCTGTACACACCTCAGCAGTATCTGACCGATTTAAGCAAACTGATTTTCACCGAGCTGGACAGCAACAGGAAAGTCACTCCATACAGAATGGATTTGCAGAACACAATGATGGACTATCTGAAAGGTAATTTCTCTGACAACGACCGGAAAATACGTTCTGCCGTACTCTACACCCTGCAGCAGCTGGAGAAGAAGGCTAAGGCGGCATCGGCCTCAGCTCCGGATGCGGAAAGCCGGGCTCACTGGGCCAATATCTATGATGAAATCGGACGCACACTTGTCTGGAAATAATCAAGCAAGGCTTTCAGCTCTTAGTACATAAAATACTTTACGGCCTGACTACGGGAATTTTCCTCCCCAGTCAGGCCGTAAATTTTCTCTCACGTGGAAAAAAATCCTGCCAAGCGTGGCAGCAGATTTCCAATCAGAACGCTATCTCGTCTATGCGGTCCTGAATTTTCTCTTTCCTACGGGTGCGCGGACTCTCATCAGGGTTGGTATAATAGCCCTTCTGCCCGGGCATTCCGTCCACAAATTCGCGGATAGACTTTGAACTCTTAGTCTGCTCCTGCCAAAGCTGTTCGTAATCATGCACATAATCAGCACGCGGGACAACATTGGTATCAAATTCCAATTCAACACAGGTGGAATCCTGAAAATTACCATAACAATAGACAAAGTGATCCACGTAACCGGTATTCTTGATGGTATTGAAGGTGAGATGCACGATTCCTGTCTTATGCGGAAGTATCACAATGGGAAGTTCATCACGTGGGACAATACATCCGCATGTGGTTTGCAGTTCCTGGATGAACAGTGGATTATCAGAAGTGTTCTCTATCTCGTATGAAAGCTCCATCATCTCGCCCTGTATAACAGGATAATAGTGCCGGACGGGGTCGACAACTATTACAGATGCCGGTTTCAGATGCTTGTCGCATGAGACAATGCATAACACAGACACGCCAAGGACCATAACCTTGCGTAGCAGAAAGCCTATGAATCTATTATCTTTTACCTTCATTATTATATTGGTTATCAGACTCCTCAAAATCCCTCCACCTCGTCAAGTGCCATCGTACGGTCCTCCGGGTCACGATATATTATCAGAACCAGTTTGTCCTTGTAGTCAGACGGCACATCAAACTCTGCTACTGCACGCTGTAGGTGTGAAGAAGACGGTTTGGGAACTACAGATCCCAACTCACGTCCGCCGCAGGTCAACACTACACGTAACGGAAAAGAGATATAAAAGATATTGTTCTTAGTCATATTAACACGCAGACGTCTCAGTCCCTGAATACGTGGGATGGCAATGCGCAGGGACGGCGTTGCAGAAGACAGCATCTGGCCGCAGTGGTAACATGAGGGAAGCCCCAGCAAACCGTCTGTCAGAATCGAGATGTCGTTATAATCCTCGTCCAGCGCTGTCATCGGCTCTAGGCGAACACCTTTCAGCAGATTTCTCCCCTTCGTCTCAGCTGCCCGTCGTAACATATACCGGTAGTCATCCACATAGCTTTCAAGCGTACCTCCAGCCTCACTATAGGCAATGATGTCCTCATTCGCAAGGTCAAGCAGATTATTCAGCAAAGGTTCACACCCCCCGGTATCCCCCGCCATACGCTTCAGCTCCAGACGGGTAAAAGCCAGCGCCCGGCAGATCTTCCCCACCCGTTTCTTCTCCTTCCCCTTCAATTCGGGAAGCAGAGACAACAGCCTGTCATGGAAGGCAATGAAATCCTGTTCAGGCAGATACGTCCTCGTAGCAACCGGCATACCCTCATACAGGGCCAGGGACTTACCGGACTGACTTACCATATCCTCCTGCTTGATAATGAAATCGCATATCACGTCACCTGTTACAGGATATCTCTCATGACAGAACTCCCTGAGCATAGGACGCCATTCAGCATCCGGATTGGAGAGTAAATGCGCAAGGATGTGAGTCTTCAACCTGTAGAAGGTACTATATTCATCGCCGCTGCCGTTCATGAATATGCCCTTCACGCCAGCCTGTGCATACAGGCGAAGGCGATGCTGGAAGATGTCAAAAACAGGAAAAGGCGTAAAGTAATCATCAAAGTTATTGATGTAATCCCATATATAAATCCGGTTCGTATATTCAGAGTACTGGCTGATCAGACTCATAAACTCATCTTCCTCTGGTGTATGGCAAGGGCTGAGCGGAAACCTGATGGCACTGACAAGAACACCGGCATTATCCGCCAGGCGACGGGTCGGCAGGCTGCATGTAGTCTTATAATAAGAAGTGAAGAATATATGATTAGGGAACTGTGAGGTCAGGCGGTCCAGCATATAATAGACGGCTCCTGAAGCATCGGACTTAGTGTTACCGCACTCTATACATTTCTCACATTGGCACACCACATTGTTATCATTGGGCAGAATGGCAAAACGAATTGTCTTACTGCCGCGGTAATTCGCTCTGATATACTTCTGGATATACTTGAATAACGCATCGGAGGTAAAACAGAACTGATTCCGGTCCACTCCATGCACACCCTTGGCATATACATCCGAGGAATGCTTCTCAGGCAGCACAGCAGAAAGGTTATGCCCCCAGATGCCCCAGTCATTATCCAGATTGTTCAACTTCAGGGGAACATATTCACCCGACTTCAGTTTGGGCAGATGTACTTCACGGTATTCAAATGGAGACGATTCCGTAGGCTGCTTCGTATGAATACACCCCATCATCGACAAAACCGGGAACAGCACTATCCATATCATGCAACTGCTGTTCTTTTTGGAATTAGATTTTTCAAGTTTCATGGTTATCAGAAAGCTAAATGAAATTGCAATGCGACAGAATATATATTACGGTATGAATCGAGCAAGGTACCGTCTGCCTGACGGTAAGGATTGAAACAGGTATTCCAACTTCCCGTCAGCCCCAGACACAAATGACGTGTACAGAGATACTGAACGTCAAAGCCTACCATGGCATTCGTATGCGACACACCTTGCAGGGCCGTCTGTTCAAAGAATGTCAGCTCAGGGAACGAACCGAAGCCCGTCACAAGTGAGACGCTGGAGATATTGTCGTTATTAACAAAGAGCTTACCCTTCAGTCCTACATTATAATATGTGCTGCCGGACATAATGGTGACATCCGTATTCCCGGTCAGTTTCACCCGCTCCCATGATTTCTCGACCGACGGAGAGAAAATGAACAGATTGTACTCGCCTTTGGCAGCCGAAACATTATCCCCGCTGCTAATATAAAGATACGAGGACGGCGTTCTGCGGAATCCAAGACGCAATGAAGGCGTCCATCCCCGCGGAGCAGCATAGGAAAGAGATACATTGGCACCAATCTTATTGAAAAACCGGGTAGAATAGGCAGCGTTCAGCATACCGCTCCACTTGGAATTAAAGGTATGCTCCCACTGGGCCATAAACTCCAGGCCGTACCCGCCGGATTCACTATCCTCCTCAGTATGATAGCCGTCAATACCCTTATAACTGATTTGCCCGGTGTATGTATTACGTGGGGAAACACGCGAATAAGAGACCGAGGCAATGGAGTAAAGATGCGCTATTGTGGACAAATTATCGTTCTGTGAATCGTAGAATGCACTGGTGTAAGTGGCATCCACCCTGTTCTTACAGCCCTTGTAACCCAAATACCGCATATGACGGATAAAGTCCCCCTGTTCCGCATTACTGGGCTCGTAATAACGCATCTGAAACTCATAAGCCTTGGCAAATTGCTTCAGATACTCATATGCAATACCCTTGTCATACAGCAGGTCACGGTTACCGGCATCATATACCAGGGCCGAATCAATTACCTGCATAGCTGCCTCGGGCATTCTGTCCTTCAGCAACTGGCTTGCCCATTCGTGGCTTATACCGGAATAAGTGGCAATAAGCTGCGGGGAAACCAGTTCACCTGTTCTGTTAAATGGGCGAAGCAGCGCCAGCGCCTCCTCGGTCCTCCCCTGCTGCTGAAGGGCGACTGCCTGTTTCACAACAAAGTATGGAGTAGTGGGAAACGTCTCGTAACCCATTTCCGCCGCTTCATAAAACAGCTCATCCCTCTTAAGCATCTGACTCACATTAATAAGACAGCGCAACGCCACATCGCTGGACGGCACAATCTCCAATAAGTCTTCCGACTCATTCAGCGCCTCCTCATACCGTTCCTCCTCAATAAGGAATTTCAGACGGTTGGCCGCAAAATCCTCGTATGCAGAGGCAAAACGGCGCTGATTATGAGGACTCCGTTCTGATGCCTCCACATACAGACGGTGTGCCTCCTCCAGTTTCTTCAGATGTCCAAGTACGATAATCTGCTTGGAAACAACCGTCGGCCATGTCTCTGCCGTATCAGGCAGCAGTTCCAGCACACGGTTCAGATGCATGTACGCATCATTCCACTGCTCACCGGCAACATCATATTCAGCAAGTTGCATCATCATATCCGTATAGGCTTCAGTAAGCTTGGCATCCTGAGGGTTAGCCTCATAGAGTTCAGTCAGAACATGCAGGCAACGCTTATCGTTACCGGCTTTCTTCTCCAGGTCATAGAGTCTCATCAAGAGCGCCGGGGTGCGCCCGTCCCGTTTCATGGCTTCCTCAATGTAGAATCTGGCATCATCATAATAACCCCGGGTAAGCGAGGTATTAATGAGATAGGTAAGGGCATCACGGTCATGGGTAGCCATATAAAGCCTGCCGTTTGCCTCGTACGGGTCATGCATACGGGCATCTGCGGCCACTTCCTGTAACAGATTATTGTACACATTGCCATTTAAGTGTCTGCTCTTCGCAAAAGCCAGGGCCTGCGTATAGAGTCCCAGGTCAGACATAATACCAATCACCTTATTGGTAAGTTCCGGATCATTCGGGAAATGCACCAGTCCCCGGTTTGCCACACCGATAGCTCTTTCAAACTCGCCCATCTTGATATACGTCCCCACCAGTTCGATATAATATTCACGCATCATGGGGTCCTGATCAATCCATTGTTCCAGATTATCGGCAGCCTCTTTCAGAGAACTCTTCTTCAGCAACTTATTCCAATTCTCGAAGTTATGTCTCCTGACATCAGCCAGGACTACAGAGTCATTAGGATATATATGATGCAGACGTTTCAACGCCGCATCAGCCTCTACATCATTCTTCAGAATCCGGTAGAAGGAAATCTTCCTCCGCCACAAATCACGGTCATAAGGCTGGAACTCCAGCAACTCATTGATAAAGCAGATAGCGCTGGAATAGTGCTGAAGTTTATCCTCCACATCCACCAGCAGACGCTTCGCCTTGAAATGCATGTCATTTACCTGTGTGGCCTTTACCAGATTGTATCGGGCCTGCTCCAAATCACCGATAATGAAATAATACCTGCCGTTAAGATATAGAAGGTCCGGATCCTCGGGATACAGTTTCAGTCCAGCATCTATCTCACGCTTGGCAGTATTCCATGCATTTGAACTTACATACCCCTCGGCACGGTGAACATAGTACCGGGATGTATGCGGAATATCCTGAGCGGAAACTGTAGGGGACGACAGGAAAAGCACGGTCAGCAGGATGAGACAATATTTTATCTTCATGATTTCTTCTTTTTGACACCCTGACGCTGAATAGGTTTCCAGACAGCAGTCTGATTACTGATAAAACGCCAGTAGCCCACAATCGAGCAGTACGTAATGATTGGATGATACAGGAAAGGCTCAAGAAGAGTCACCATCAGCAATTTCAGGTAACTCACCCTGGTATTATGCCAGTTTACAGCCTTGGCCGAATAGTCAAAGTACAGCACAAAGAATGCCATAAAAACAGAGAATACATAAATCATTCCGAACAGGATAATAGCCGTATCCCAGTTAACACCGCCTATCAGAATCAGCCATACCATAAAGAAGAAGCCGGTCATCTCCAGTATCGGAGCTATGAACTCGAAGATAAAGATGTAAGGCAGCGTAAAGGCGCCGATAGGGCCGTAATGCGGGTTAAAGAAAAGCTTACGGTGATTGGATATAATCTCGAAAAGACCACGGGCCCATCTTACACGTTGACGGTAGATGGACTTCACCGAGCCGGGGCCCTCCGTCCAGCAGCATATCTTGGGTACCTGAGCCAGACGAAATTCCTGACCTGTATTCTTCATGTATGTTACCATACGCAACAGCATATCCACATCCTCCGCCATACTGGTTGGGTCATAACCGCCGGACTTTACGGCAACGTCTGTATCAAACAGACCGAAACCTCCCGATATATTCGGCAAGGCATTTATACTGGACCATCCTAACTTACTGATCAGGAAAGAGCGAAGATACTCCATCTGCTGGAACATAGGAATCAGTGTATCCGGAACGGCAGCCTCTACCACCCTGCCATCCTCCACGATACAGCCGTTACTCATAAGCATGGTAGCACTCACGCCAATCATAGGCCTGTGACTGTTCACCACCAGCCACATCATACGATACAGCGCCATAGGCTCAATGATACAGTCCACATCCGTACACACAAAGTACTTATTGCTGCACACATTGATACCCGCATTGGAGCCGTCAGCCTTTTTACCGCCATGTTCCTTGTCCACAACCACCAGTTTGCTGTACTTCTCCTCCGTGGACTTCAGAACCCGCTTGATAGGCTTGGACTGTACCCTCATGGCAATATCATAGGGAACCTCCACCAGCTTGAACTCATTTATCAGCAATTCCATCGTACGGTCGGTACTGGCATCATTCACAATGATAATCTCATAGTCGGGGTAATCTATCTGCATCAGAGAATATACATTATCCAGGATGGTCACCTCCTCATTGAAGGCCGGAGCAATGATTGAGACGGCGGGAGTAAGGGGAGACCCCTGCAGGAAATACTTGATTGTCTCATCATCCGGAATATTGATACCCAACCGCGCCTGCGCCTTATGGCTCATGATAACCAGATACATGTAACTGGCCATCAGCAGCATCGTATATCCGAAGATCAGATAACAGAAGATGTAATATATGATAACCCACATAAGCCTCTCTCCTACACTTTAAGCATTATAAACCGTCTCCACTGACGGATGATAAGCCTGCTCCTTGTCCAGGCCTATCTTCTCAATCGTAATCGGGTTGTTGAAGAAATCAAAGAACTTCCTGTCCTCCTCCCTGGCATCCCGTTCCAGTTCCAGGAATTTCGTACGCCCCAGGTCCCCGTAATTGTACATACACCTGAGCGCCTCAAACCGCACATGCGGATTAGTCGTATTCGTATAACCCTCCAGCAGCGCATCCAGGCCGTTACCTGTCGCAAAGCGGGTCAGCGCATGCATAATAGCCACCTTGGTATCATCAGGCTGAATCAGTAAGGCATCTATCAGCAGCGGCTCACCTTCCGTATAATGCAGGTACCCCCACGTACGGGAAATTTCCTCAATCAGCTTCTTTCTACGGGTCTGTGTCTTATACAGTTCAGTAAGCTCAGAGCAATACTCCAACTCATCAAACCTTCTCATCAGCCGCACAAACATACACTGCGAGCGCTCGTTCTTCTGCAGATTAGCCCACCTCGCCAGATTAGGAAGCTTACGTCCTGCCCTGCGACGGCGCTGCAATGAATATGCCAGTTCAATTTCATCCTTGATACAGCAATGCTTGTCAAAGAAGTCTGTCTCAAAGTAATCCAGATCACTGTCTGAACTGAGCATGATATTGGAGTACATCGCCAGACGCTGTACCCGCAGGTATTTGGAGCTGAGCAGCTTGTTAATGACCCAAGGGCTGACAGGCAACTTGAAGGTACGGATCTTGCTCATAGCCTCCACCTTATGCTTCATGCTTCTCAGGCTAACCTCTTTCTCCAGGAATTCAGGAATCCCGAACAGATACAGCAGCGTAGTGATATTCTCCCGGTTGGCATAGTCCGAACGCTCCGTAATAAAGCGCATATAGAACAAATGTACAAAGGTCTGCTTCTCCCGGTTATTCTTTAGAATCTCCTTTCCTATCGCATCCTTTTCAACACCAAAGACAGCTGCAATCTCCTGTTTCGACATCAGCTTCTGGGCATCAGCCGAAAGCATAAAGTCCATCCCCTTACCATACTTCTCTTCCAAACGGTTTTGAACCTTCATTATCTTCTTATTCTTGCGGGAAAGAAACAACAACGCAAAACCCATTACAATGATAAGGACTATACACATCACCGTAACCGATACAGCCACCTTTATTTCGGGCGGGTAATCAGCAAAAATACCTATTGCATACTCCAGATAATAAGTGCCATAGGCTATAATTAGGTTAAAGTAGTATTTAAATATCGAGACAGTCCTCACTTACTGCATCTTTTGCGTAAAATCCGGCCTGCGAAGCAGACCGGACAATTGTTATAATTGCAAAAGTACGCAAAACTTCCGACATAGCAAAGGAAAAAAGGACCTTTTTTTACCGTTATATTAAGTTTTACACCCTGGCATTTCAAGAGGGGGTATTACCAGATATCCTCGGGCTCCTCCGGATTGTCATAGACCTCCTTGGCAACGTACTCAAAGTAGTCCATGAAGAATTCCTTATTCTCATCATCCAAAACCGACTTGAAACGGATGTAATAGTTACGGAACGGATACAAATAAGCACTGACCATGATACGCCGGGTCATCACATGCTGCGTACGCACCGTCATGTTACCGCCCAGTTGGGTAGTCCATGAATTAGGAGCCTTCATAAAGCCCTTCGTACGCATACGCTTTGTAACATTGTCATCATGCTCCACATCACCATTGTCTTCCTCCCAACCCACATTCGAATCCATGGTAAGATTACCCGCTCTCTTCTCCAGTCCTCCCAGCCGCAAGTCCATAGGGATACCAGCAGCAGGCATCATGTCACGGTCTGAACCGAAATATACCTGAGCCATCGACCGGACACGCGAACCGGTAGCCACCCCGAAACGAATCTCATACTGACCCGCACGCGTCACCGGCGGCAACTTCATCGTAAAGTCATAACAGCCGATAATATTGTACTCGTCACCCTGCAGGTTATAAAAGCCGCCGCAAAGATACCCCTGCAGATAATAGAAACGCGTACCCTCCAGCAGCTCAATACTCTCAATATAAGGATAATTCGTAGGAATAGCACGGGAATTTGACGCACCCGTAGCATAATAGGCACGATTACCGCGGATACCGTTATTCATCAGCTCCGGCATCAGGCATCCCGCATCAATACGGATACGCTGATTAGACATCTGGTTACACACATTCTCCGAGCAAACAAGGAGATGGTCAATGGGATAGACGATACCGTTGGCAATACTGCTTCCATCTGTTTCTGCCTCAGTATATGTCAGTACCCGCACCCCCTCATTCTCATCCGGCCGCGTACTGGAACCGATCAGAGAAGGGAACAGACCACTCTCATGATAGTCATTCACATCCTGATGCGCAGGACTGAACTGTCCCCGTCCGTTTCTCAGAACAGGAAATCTGTTCAGGAAGATACCATTGCTCTCACGGCTCTCGTACGTCTTCAGCAGACGCGGGATACCCATCGTCTGATAATAGTCCATCACAGGAATAGTGGGAAACTTAGAGTTCGTATAGTTGAAGCCCAACTCGTTGTAATGAATCACCAGCTTTTCCCTTCCGATGCGCTGGTTCAGCAGATGATAGGTAACGAACTGGTTCAGTACATTCATCTCATTAGTATAGTCATCATCATACAGCGTCCCCTCCATGTGGTTATACAGCCCGGACTCGCGCAGATAGTCACACACATCCTTCACACTGATGTCAGCAGCCGCCTTACCCAGCAGCTCCTCCCACAGACGGTCCGGTTCCACAAACAGCGTATAACCATAGTACCGGTGTTCAGGAATCGTTCCGGGGCTGGACGTATCGAACGAAGTATGCGGCGGCAAGTCTTTCACTCCACCTGTCAGATACAGCATCTCCCACACATCGTCACGGAAAGCATTCAACGTATCTACCAGTCCGCAGGCAATTATCAGACGTGACATTACACTGTATCCGCTTTCCGGCTGGCGGGACCACAACTGCAGGAACTCACCCAGGCGGTCATTGCTGGGGGCAATAACGGCCTCCACCTGATGAACGAACCCGTTCGTTGATATGATGCCCCGGTTTGTCCGGGAAACTGGAACATTTCCATTAATAATAATACTGTCCGGATCCGTTGCGCCATAGAAAACGCGCAACTTACGGTCATTCATATTCGTCAGACCGAACTCATGCTCATGGTCAGGGAAATCAGCAATATCATAAGCCATCTGATCTCCACCGTCAATAATACTGTTATAGACAATCACCTTCTCTATGCTATCCAAATCATGCTCATTCTCAAATCCTTCCCATGAAGCCTCTTTGATAAAGCCATTCAGGCACAACGTATCCAGATAAGCCTGAATAGCCTCGTTGGTAGGTGCAAAGACCGTATAATGCCCTCGGGCAGAAAGCAACTGATTCAGTGTCGTCTTCGATATCGGACTTACAGGAACACGCCCCAACAGACGCACATATTCACTATAATACTCCTTCCCCTCCAAATACTGCATAATAGTCTTGTCTGTAAAGACATATCGGGCAGAAGTGTCCACATACTCCGAGCAACCCACATATAAGAAAGCCATAAAGGCAAAATAGAAAAGACGTTTCATATATTAGATAATATAGAATAGATATTAAGATTATTAACTTTCAGCGGCAAATATACGAATAAGAAAACAAAGAAACAAAATAAAACCGCTTTTAATTCATCTAAGTTTCAGAAGTTGTGATTCTATTTTAGGAGCAAGGGGCAAGGAGCAAGGGGCAAGGGGCAAGAAACGGGGAGAAAAGAAAAAGACGAGCCTCACGGCTAGTCTTTCCTTTACTAAACTAAACTAAGTTAAAGGTAGTAACACTTTCTCTACCTACAAGCTGCATGGCCATAGTGCTGTCACAGCATGAGGACTGCAAATATGTGTAATTCTATTTATTCTTTCAATTCTTTAAACACTATCATAAGCTTTTCGAATGCAAAATTACAGGATTTAAACTATAACAAAACAACGTGTAGGAAAGGAAAATTTGACAAAAAGTCGGAAAATCTTTGTTTCCTAATCTTTTATTGTCTATCTTTGCGGCGCAGATAGTAAGAAAATGAAGCAGAACACAATCTCCCTGAGACTGATTGCCGAGCAAGCTGAGAAGCATGGCCTGGCAGTATTTGACATTACACGCATGCCCGTGTATGACGAGCCCATTGTATTACCATACGTCACAATAGCCCTTGTCAACAGCGGCTATATCCAAATGGAATATGACTTTGACCTCATCAGACTTGAGAGGCATGACTTCACCCTGCTCAGTCCCGATCATATACTGAAGGCAATAGAGACCAGCGAAGACTTCCATGTCACCATACTCTTCATGTCACACCGCTTCTTCGCCTATCTGGCCGAAATGTACCCAGACAACTACAAGTACGTCCACTACTACCAGAACTCCTTCCATTATAACGAGCTGCAATATGACGGCATAAAAGCCTGCCTGCAGGTAATGAAAAAGATAAGCACCGTCAACCACCAATTCCGGGACAAACTGCTGTCTTCGCAGCTGAACATCATGGCCCACCTGACTGAAATCTACTGCACCGAAAACGGCTTTGAGCCAAAGGAGAAGAACAGCGTACAGCAACTGATGCTCCGTTTCCATACAGCCGTAGCCGAAAACTATCACAGGCATCGCGACGTAAAGTTCTATGCCGACCTTCTCTGCCTGTCACCCAAATACTTCGGCACCATTGTCCGTCAGACATTGGGATACAGCGCAGGCGAGTTGATAGCACGCTATGTAATGGTCCAGGCCAAGCACCTGCTGCAGCATCACCGCAAGATGACCATTCAGCAAATCAGTGACCGCCTGGGATTCTCAGACCAGACCGCTTTCGCCCGTTACTTCAAAAGCCATACTGGGCGTACACCACAGGAATTCAGAGGCTAAAAGCCCTCCCCCTGACTTCCACAACGGTGGAGAAAATAGAGCAGTTCTCCGCTTTCCCATTGCTTCTTGACATTACATGAAGATTGGACATACCACCCATAATAGGCAATAATCGAGTAGGAGGAAAATGAAGTAGTTTTCCTCCTACTTTCATTTTCCGACCTCTCACACCACCGTACATGCGGTTCCGCATACGGCGGTTCTTCGTTTACGATATCAACACGTAGTAATCCATTAAGCAACGATAGCCTGCGCGATAC
>CACYMI010000007.1:29515-30284 GCA_902775385.1 uncultured Bacteroidales bacterium | reverse complement strand
CTCGCTGACATAGGGTTTGTCCTCGCCATAGCTTCCATACTCGTTCTCCACCTGCATCATGATAATGGGGCCTCCGTTCTGGATGGTCAGCGGTTTCAACTGTTCGCCCACCTTCTCCTCGAATATCTTTACGCGTTCCATAAAGTAGGGATCGCGCTCACGCAGTTTGATGTCCTTCTTCTTTAATAGCCACCAAGGTAGACCACCCATTTCCCATTCTGCGCAAACGTATGGGCCTGGACGTACAATCACGTACATGCCGTTCTTTTGCGCAATACGGCAAAACTCAGCCACATCGTTGTTGTCAGTGAAATTAAACTGTCCTTCCTGCTGCTCATGGATATTCCAGAAGATATAGATGCACACGGCATTCATGCCTAAGGCTTTACACATCTGAATGCGATGCTCCCAATAGGGGCGGGGAATACGTGGATAATGCACCTCGGCAGCTTTTACTATAAAGGGCTGACCGTTCAGGAGGAACGTTTTGTCGCCAATGGTGAATGATCCGGGGCCGGAACCGGCCAAGGCTGTTGCGGAAACCAATGCGAACAGCGCGATAACGGTCAGAAGTTTTTTCATATTATTATTAGTTTAAGTCTTTTCGCAGGGGTAAAGGTATTTATTTTTCCACAAAAGTAGAAATGCTTCGGGCAGAAAGTCGTGTTTTACCTTTGCAATAGCCTATGGGTTTCAGGTTTTCACCTTCTGCATCGCTGGTACGGTAAATCTGCCACTTTCTTTTCTTCTTATCAGAGAACGAAAGTTG
>CACYMI010000007.1:0-29497 GCA_902775385.1 uncultured Bacteroidales bacterium | reverse complement strand
ACCCATTTGCCGTTCAGGTTCTTATAGGCAGATACCATCAGTCCGTACGGATCTTCTTCCCGGGTAGAGATGATGTCGTACCTGACGGCGCCGGGACGGATAAACCGACTGTAATTTCCCAATGCCCAAAGCAGTTTGGAGTCGCGTGCCCGCTGTTCTTCTTCATAGATACGGATCAGCCCGTCCTTGTAGTCGCCACCACAGGCTCGCCACCATGACCAGCTTTCCGCATCGGCATATGTAAGGTCATGATGAATGACACGGGCTACATAGAGGGCGGTCTTCATGCTGAAGTCATACCCCTGTCCGCCGCCTATCTCCTTGTCGTTACTCATCACGCATATTTCCGTCTGCCAGAATTTTATCCCATACTTTTTGCAGGTATCCCTGAGCTGTTCACGTATCTTCCTCATATAAGGAACCGGTGTGTTGGTCCAATAGCTGTGTGCAGCCACCAGATGGGGGACATTGGGCAGGTTGCCGACATAGGTCAGCGTGCTGTCTGCCGAGAAGAAGGAACTTATGGCATTACCGCGTTGCCAGTCGGTATTGTGAGTGCCAAGAAGACAACGCAGGTCGCTGGACTCGTCCATGAGTATCTGTGTGCTGAGTCCTTGTTCCGTGAGTGCCTTGCTTGTCTCACGTGCCAGTCGTGCTATCTCTCTATGGGTGGCTGGCGAGCCTTCCTGCTTAGGCCCCTGCCAGTTCCAACTGCCGTCAGGCTCGTTTACAGGGCAGAGGTAATCAAAGTGGATGCCTTCGTGTTCCTCCAGTCCCTTGAGGGAGGTTGCCATAAAGCGGGCAAAGTCGTCATAGCAACCGTCCTTGAGGTTGATGGTTCCGCCACGTCCGGTATTGGTGGCAATGCCGTTCTGCGTAAAATAGACGGGAGCAGAATTCAGAAAAGCAAGGAAATAAGGAACACCGCGCTGTTTGGCCAGCCGGAGGAACTTACGCTGTCCAGGTTGTCTTGTCCAATCGTATGTGCCGTCCTTGGTCAGGAAACATTCGGTACGTGTGCCGGGTTTAATCTGGGCGACTTCGCCCTGTTCGGCACTGCCGGCCCCTAAGTTGAAGCGCCATACGGACAGGCCGATTCCCTTGGGCTGACCGTTCAGATCATTCTCGGTAGAGAAGAGCCAGTCGGCTATCTTCGCCTGTTCAGCCTCATTCTCCCAAAGCCCTATGAACTGCATGGACCATGCGTCAGAAGCTCCGAAATGGCGGATTGTCTGACGGGGTTGGTCGGTCTGGATGGTGTAGTCTGTAGCCCGGCAGATAGTCGTAATGGCTGCCAAAGCCAGAATAAAGATATGTTTCATGGTAGTAATGTTTTTTATTCGTCAAGATCAAAATCGAAGTCGGCATAGAACTCAGGCACTTCGTTCTGGAACTCATCCAGCGAGCGGCGGTCCTTCTTGGTGGGACGTCCTGTTCCCTTAGCGCGGTTCACAAAGCCGCTGATCTTGCTCATCTCCAGAATCTCATACTGCTCGGGAGCTGTGATGTTCTCCAGAATCTCGGGGATGAGTTTAGCGCCCACACGCTTCTCTATGGCCTGGAGTACGCGGAAGGAGTAGGTGACGGGCGGCTTTCGTACCTCAATGACATCTCCAACCTTAATCATGCGGCTTGCCTTGATGGGACTGCCTTTCATGCTGACCTGTCCTTTCTTGCAAGCTGCGGCAGCGATGGTGCGTGTCTTGAAGATACGGGCTGCCCATAGCCATTTGTCTATACGTGCTTCGGTATTCATTTGTTATTGTAGTTACACATGGCAAACTGTATGCCGCTGAGGGCGAAGGCTTTGACGGCATCTTCACAAATAGGTGTTTTTCTCTCTATGATGCTTTCGTCTTCGGGACTGAACTTGCTTAAAACGAAATCAACTTGAGCGCCCTTGGGGAAATCGTTTCCTATGCCGAACTTCAGGCGGTTGTAGCCTTCGGTCCCCAGCATCTGGGCTATGTGCTTGAGTCCATTGTGCCCGCCTGCACTTCCGTTTTGTTTCATTCGTATTGTTCCTACGGGCAGGCTTAGGTCATCAACGACAACCAGCAGGTTCTGCAACTCAATCTTCTCCTGCTGCATCCAATAGCGTACAGCATTTCCGGAGAGGTTCATATATGTACTGGGCTTAAGCAGAATGAGCTGAGCATTCTTGACACGCATACGGGCTATGAAGCCGTAGCGCTTGTCCTCCCACTGAGCGCCGGCCGACCGGGCCAGTGCATCTACAATGCGGAAACCGATATTGTGGCGTGTGCCTTCATATTCAGGGCCTATGTTGCCCAGTCCTACAATCAGGTATTTCATAACGGGGGGCTCTTCTTTACCTGCCTCTTTCTGCTTCGCAGAGGAGGATAACAGTCTGAGAAGATGCTTGATTAGTTTCATTGTTCTGAAAAATAAAAGGCGGCATACAGAGTGCCGCCTTTATATTACTATGGGAATGGCTTATTCCTGAGCCTTGGCAGCAGCACTCATGGCGCTACGTGTCATCTTAACCTGGCATACAACAACGCTGGGGCTGGTAACCAGTTCCAGACCTTCGAAGTTCAGCTCGCCAACCTTGATGGTCTTGCCCAGACCCAGGTTTGTCACGTCGATGTTCAGCTTCTCGGGGATAGCAGTATAGGGAGCCTTAACCTTGAGCTTACGTACGCTGGCAGCCAGCTTACCACCGGCCTTAACACCTTCAGCCAGACCGTTCAGCTTGATGGGTACTTCCATAACGATGGGCTTGGTCTCGGTGATTTCATAGAAGTCAACGTGCAGCAGGGCATCTGTTACGGGGTGGAACTGAAGCTCCTTCATGATGGCCTTGCACTCCTTGCCGTCAATGTTCAGGTTTACACTGTAGATGTCGGGAGTGTAAACAAGCCTGCGCAACTCTTCCTGAGTAGCGGTGAAACTGAGTGCTACGGGCAGGCCGTTCTCACCCTTTGCCTCGCCATAGAGGTTACAGGGAACAGCGCCGTTCTTGCGGATCTCGCGACTTGCCTTCTTGCCTGTGGCAGTACGGGCAGTACCTTTGATGTCAATACTCTTCATTTTTTCTTAAATTTTGTGTTACTCTAAATTAAGTTTAATTGTGCTTAATTCACCATCACACGGCTTCAAAAGCGGGTGCAAAGGTATAAAATATTTGTGGATTACCCGTAAGGAAACCTGAATTATTTTAACCTACTGCGCGATTTTGTATTCTGGTACGGGAAATCAGAAGTCCAAATCAATGTTGATTTCCCTTTCTTCCTGTGGTCTCTGCTCGGTAGGACCCTGCTGGCTGTTGATGTAGTCAATGGCCTCGTTCAGGCTCTCCTGAAACTTCTGGAAGTCTTCCCTGAAGAGGAATATCTTATGCTTCTCGTAGTTGTACTGGGGCATCTCGGCGGTGCCTGAAACCAGTTTCTTGCTCTCGGTGATACTAAGGTACATCTCCTCCTTCTTATTCATCTTGACATCTACGTAATAGATGCGCTGGCCGGCCTTGACAGCTTTGGAAAAAATGATGTTGCTCTCGGCCTCGTTTTGTGTCTTTTTGTTTGATTCCATATCTGAATTTATATAAAAGCGGGTTCAAAATTCTTCATATTTTCTTAATCTTCCAAAAAAAATGCCGAAAAATTGGCTATATGGGGCAAAATGAGTAATTTTGTACCCTCATTTTAAGTGTAAAGATATGATAAATCGCGAATTAATTCGGTTGAAGCTTGTTCAAATTACCTATTCTTACTATCAGAAAGGAGGCAAGAATCCTGCAGCGGCAGAGAAAGAGTTGCTTTTAAGCCTATCCAGAGCATACGCTCTATACAATACCATGCTCCTGCTTATGGTGGAATTGAACCGTATGGCACTCCGCACATTGGAGATGCGGCAGAGCAGAGCTAACCGTCTGGGGCAGAAGGAATCGCTGAGCCGGAAGTTCGTGGATAACCGTTTCTTGCTGCAGCTGGAGTCCAATAAGCAGTTGCAGGAATACCGGGACAACCAGAACTTTGACTGGGCGGACCAGGAGGAGTTCGTACGTTCCCTCTACAGCAAGATCGAGGAAAGCGAGTTCTACCGGATGTATATGGACTCCGGCAAGGACTCGTATGATGAGGACAGGGAGGTATGGCGTCTGATATACCGTCATCTTATCTGTAACAATGAGGAACTGGACGGTGTGTTGGAGGAGATGGACCTGTACTGGAACGATGACAAGGTGATTGTGGATACTTTTGTGCTGAAGACCATTAACAGGTTCACCGCGGAGAGTACGGATGAGCAGCCGCTGATGCCCGAGTACAGGGACGAGGCAGATCAGGAATTCGCTTTGCGCCTTTTGCAGAAGGCCATTGCCAACAAGGATTACTACTATGAGCTGATAGCATCTACCACCCGCAAATGGGATATCAGCCGTGTGGCGCTGATGGACCGTATCATCCTGCAGCTGGCCTTGGCAGAGATTATTTCGTTCCCCGGCATCCCTGTGAGCGTAAGTATCAACGAGTATGTCGAGATCGCCAAGATGTACAGTACCAGTAAGAGCGGAAAATACATCAACGCAACCCTTGACAATATAGCCAAGAGGCTGATTAAAGAGAACAAACTGATTAAAAACGACTAATTATAATAAGAATAACAATGCAGCAATACAGTGGACTTTTGATGATTGTGGCGTTATTTGCCATCATGTATTTCTTTATGATCCGTCCTCAGCAGAAGAGGCAGAAGGAGATACAGAACTTCCGTAACAGCATTACCGTAGGACAGGCTGTTGTGACAGCCGGCGGTATCTATGGTGTGGTAAGGCAGATTGACGAGAATGACAATACGCTGATGATTGAGGTTGCCAACGGTGTTCGCATCAAGGTGGACCGCAACTCAGTGTATGCTCAGGCTCAGCCTGCCCAGTAAGCTCTACCGGGGGCTGCCCTTCTGTCTTAACTAAAGTCTGCACTATGGGATACGGATTCGCAAAGGTATGGGTGAGAATAAGAAACATCTTCCTCAGCAAGAAAAGCCATGATGTTTTTGTGTTTCTCTTCTTCTTTGTCGTTTCTGCGGTTTTCTGGTTGTTACAGACGCTGAACGAGACCTTTGAGACGGAAATCTCCGTGCCGCTGGAAATGAAGAATGTCCCGGAGAACGTACATATTACAACGGGGCTTCCCCAGCAGATTCATGTTACCATACGGGACAGGGGAACTACACTGTTCCGCTTCATACGCTATACGGTACATAATGCCATCGAGGTGGATTTCAGTAAATATGATACCGGACTTACCAATGCCCGTGTGCAGGTTCCCGTTGCCGATGTTCAGCAGATGATTCAGAAGCAGCTTGGTGTGACAAGCCATATAAATGCCATGCGTCCTGATACGCTGGAGTACTATTACAACAGGGGGGTGGGTCGCCGTCTCCCTGTTAAGGTATGCGGCAGTGTAAGTGCTTCCCCCCAGAATTACATACAGACAATAAGCCTTTCGGAAGACAGTGTGACGGTGTATGCTCCGAATGCGGTGCTTGATACCATGCAGTATGCCTATACGCAGGAACTCAGCTTGTCAGGGCTGAATGAGAATGCCGTTCATAAGGTTACGTTCCGCAAGATGAAGGGCGTGGCCTATGAGCCCGCTACGGTGCAGATGACTGCGTATGTAGGCTATTATGCCGAGAAGACCCTGGAAGTTCCCGTCATAGGACTGAACTTTCCGGCCGACAAGGTGCTACGGACCTTCCCCTCAAAGGCTAAGGTGACCTTCCGTGTGGAGTCCGGCAGGTATCAGAGGATAACGGCTGATAATTTTGTCCTGGCTATTACGTATGAAGAGCTGTTGCAGAACCCTTCAGACAAATACCGGCTTCATCTGAAATCCCTTCCTGACGGAGTCACTAATGCCCGCATTACTCCGCAGGAGGTGGATTATCTGATTGAAATGTCCGAGGTGGAGGGAGAAATCCAGTAAGGGTACAAGTCTTGGACGATATGGTAAAGTTGGGCATTACCGGCGGTATAGGAAGCGGAAAAAGCTATATATCCTCCCTGTTGCGTGAGGAACTGGGTGTGCCTGTCTATGACTGCGATGCCGAGGCAAAGCGTCTGATAGGAGAGGATGAGGCTATAAGGCAGAAACTTATAGCGTTGGCAGGCCCCGATATATATAATAAGGAAGGAACGTTGCGGAAGCGCATCCTGGCCGATTACCTCTTTGCCAGTCAGCAGCATGTCCAATTGGTGAATGCCATTGTGCACCCGGCGGTAAGGGATGACTTCCGTAAGTGGGCCGGGCGGCAGAAAACCGGTGTCGTAGCAATGGAAAGTGCCATTCTGTATGAGAGCGGATTCGACACATCCGTAGATAAGGTGCTGTTCGTAAGCGCTCCGGCCGAATTGCGTATCAGGCGCGCAATGCAGCGTGACGGCAGTACCCGTCAGCAGATTGAGGCGCGTATCGCCATGCAGCAGACCGAGTCGCAGATGCGGAAGGCCCGTTATGTGATAGACAATACAGATGCTACGAGGGAATCCCTGCTGCGGGATTTACGGCAGATACTGCGGAATATTACCGCTGAGGGGCAGACAGAGAAAGAAAATGTAGAATATTAACACAATATCAGTAAAAAGTAGAAATATGTTAGAGAGAATTTTGGCTATTTCCGGTAAGTCCGGTTTGTATAAGTTGGTATCCCGTGGTAACAGCAGTCTTATTGTGGAAACACTGGATGCCCAGAAGAAACGTATGCCCGTTTTCGGTACCGACAAGGTAATCTCATTGGCAGACATTGCTATGTACACCGATGAGGAAGAAGTTCCCCTGCGTCAGGTATTCAAGAATATCTTTGAGAAGGAAGCCGGTAAGAAGACCAGCCTTGATTACAAGAAAGCCGGCAAGGAAGAGTTGGCGGCCTTCATGGGCCAGGCCCTGCCCAACTATGACCGTGACCGTGTTTATCCCGCCGACATGAGAAAACTGGCCCAGTGGTACAATATCCTGGTTGAGAACGGGGTTACAGACTTCGATGAGCCTGCACAGGAAACTGCGGAGTAATGGTTAAATATTAAAAGGTTATAGGGTTGTAGGGTTATATGTTGACCGGAGACCCTGGTAACCTGACTTCTTACATAAAACGATATTTGGGGGAATGCTTCTGTCCGATTAGAACAGGAGCATTCCTGTTATTCCGCAGAGCAGGATAATAAGAACAGGACTTGCCTTATATACCCGATGGGCAATCATGGCAAAGCCGAAGATTCCGATGCTAATCCAGAACTGCCAGGGAGATTCGGATATTTCACCGAAGTTCTCCTTGTTCATAAGCAACAGGGCGGCAGCTGCCAATAAACCCACCACAGCAGGACGCAGGCCTTGGAATGTGTTTTCCACGGCACTGTGGCTCTTGTACTTCATCAGGAACTTGCTGATAATCAGCATCAGAACAAAGCTGGGGAATACTACTGCGAAGGTGGCAATGAAACTGCCCAGAACTCCCCAGGCCGGATTATAGCCGGCATTCACTATTGCGGTATAGCCCACGTATGTGGCACTGTTGATACCGATGGGACCGGGCGTGCTCTGGCTGATGGCTACAATATCCGTAAACTGTCCCATAGTCATCCAGTGCTGGTGTGTCACCACCTCGGTCTGAATCATGGATATCATGGCATATCCGCCACCGAACCCGAAAAGTCCGATAAGGAAGAACGTCCAGAATAATCTTAATATCAGTACTACCATGATATTTTATTTATAATTCAAAATACAGCATTCAAGGCAACTCCCACTAACCTCTAACCACTAAACTCTAACCACTAACCTCTAACCTCTAACCTCTAACCACTAATCCTTAATATACTGCCCGTAGGTATAGCCTCCCAGGCCCGCTATTAGTATAATGTAAACGGGACTGGATCCCATCAGCCAGATAGCCAGGGCGGCCAGAACGGGAATCCATACGTTGTAACGGTTGATATGTGAACTCTTGGCCATACGGAAGACGGGAGCCGCTATCAGGGCGACAACAGCCGGACGCAGACCCTTGAAGAACTTCTCTACCCAGGGATTTTCCCTGAACTGCAGGAAGGCAAAGGCAATGAGCAGAATGATGATGAAAGAGGGCAGGCAGGCACCTAATGTGCTCAGGAGCGCTCCCAATACCCCTTTTTTCTTATATCCGATGAATATACTGATGTTCACGGCAAAGACACCGGGACAACTCTGTGCTACAGCTATCAGGTCAACCAGTTCCTCACGGCTGACCCAATGTTTCTCGTCCACCACCTTCTGCTCAATGAGCGGTATCATCGCATAGCCGCCTCCGAAGGTGAAAAGTCCTATTTGAAGGAAAGTCTTGAATAATTCAAAATTCATAATTGTTTCTTTCCAACACCTTTCCTCTTGATTGCTTATGTCTGTTTCTTTTTATTATGAGTTCTGAATTGAGAATTATGAATTCTTCTCAATCCATTTCTTTGCGTTTACGAATGCCTCAATCCAGGGAGTTACCTGATCCTGCTCCTTGCGGTCAGCGGGATAGTAACCGCACTGCCAGGGGAAGAAAGCACGCTCCAAGTGAGGCATCATAGCCAGGTGGCGTCCATCGGCACTGCAGATACCTGCTGTTGTGAAGTCGCTGCCGTTGGGATTGGCAGGATAACCCTCGTAGCTGTATTTCAGTACGATATTGTAATCCTCCTCCTTGCCGGGCAGGGAGAACTTACCCTCTCCGTGAGCCACCCAGATACCGAGTTTACTGCCGCTGAGACTGCTCATCAGCACGCTCTTGTTGGGCTGTACAGTCAGACCGACGAAGTTAGACTCGAACTTGTGACTGTCGTTATGCAACATGCGGGCTTTGTTCTCTGGTTTGTTGCTGCCTACGAGACCCAATTCCACCATCAGCTGACAGCCGTTGCATACACCCAGTGAGAGGGTATCCTTGCGGGCATAGAAGCGGTCCAGAGCTTCTTTTGCCTTGGGGTTGTAAAGGAAGGCGCCAGCCCATCCCTTAGCACTGCCCAGTACGTCGCTGTTAGAGAATCCTCCGCAGAATACGATGAAGTTGATGTCGTCCAGTGTCTCGCGACCTGTGATAAGGTCGGTCATCATAACATCCTTTACGTCGAAGCCTGCCAGATAAAGCATGTAAGCCATCTCGCGTTCACCGTTTGTACCTTTCTCGCGGATGATGGCAGCACGCAGGCCGCTCTTCTCGCGACGGTCGGGGTTCAGACCATATTGTGAGAGCTTACCTGTAAAGCCGGGCAGCATATTCCACTGCAGAGGCTGCTGCTTGTAGTTCTGGTAACGCTCGGCAGCCTTTCCGTGGAAGCTCTGCTTCTGATCCAGCAGGAAGCTGCTCTTATACCATACATCACGCAGGGCATCGATGTCGAAGTCGAAAGTCTGTCCGTTCTTCTGGACGGCAAGGGTACGGGCCTCTGCGGGCTCACCTATATTAACGTAGCCTACGCCTTCGTCCTCCAGGAATTTCTTCACCTCGCTGCGCTTGTCATTGGCAACCTGAATGACAACACCAGGGTTCTCGGCAAAGAGAATCTTTGTCAGGTCGTCTGTCTTTATCTTATCTAAGTTGATGCTCAGACCACCCTTTGTGTTGGCAAAGGTCATCTCCAGCAGGGTAGTGATAAGACCGCCGGCGCTGATATCGTGGCCAGCCAGGATAAGGCCCTTCTGAATCAGGGTCTGGATGGCATTGAAGCAATCACGGAAATACTCACTGTTCTTAATGGTAGGAACATCGCTGCCCACCTTGTTGTTGACCTGAGCAAAGGCAGAACCGCCCAGACGGAGCTCATCGAATGAGAAGTCGATGTGGTAAAGCGTAGAAGGTACGTTCTGAATGACAGGAGAAACCACCTTCTTGATGTCGCTCACCTGACCGCCGCTGGTTACGATGACGGTCCCCGGAGAGATAATCTTCTCGCCATTGGGGTACTTCTGAGTCATACTCAGCGAGTCTTTACCCGTAGGAACGTTAATCTGCAACTCGCAGCAGAAGTCAGAGAGAGCCTTGACGGCTGTGTACAGACGGGCATCCTCGCCCTCCTGAGCACGACAGGGCCACATCCAGTTGGCACTTAGACTTATGCTATCCAGTCCTTCCTCCAGGGGAGCCCAGACAATATTTGTCAGAGACTCAGCCACAGAGAGTACGGAACCTGCAGCGGGATCAGCTAAAGCTGCCTGAGGCGCATGACCCAGAGCAGTGGCGATACCCTTCTCGCCACGATAATCCAGGGCAACCACACCGCAGTCGCTCAGCGGCAACTGCAACTCGCCCTGGCACTGCTGGCGTGCTACCTTACCTGTTACGGAACGGTCCACCTTGTTGGTCAGCCAGTCCTTGCAGGCAACAGCCTCCAGCTGGAGGACCTTTTCTAGTTGAGAGTTGAGAGTTGAGAGTTGAGAGTTTTCATACTCTACATTCTCATATTTACGCTGAACGGTATTGTCGCGCATAACGGTCTTGGGAGAGTGACCGAACATCTGACTTACCTCCAAGTCGAAGGGACGGACACCGTCGCCCTGCTCGAAGCTGAAGTGCGCGTCGCCTGTGGTCTCACCCACTACATATAGCGGAGCACGCTCGCGCTCGGCAATCTTACGTACATGGTCGATGTGCTTCTCGTCGATAAGCAGACCCATACGCTCCTGACTCTCGTTGGCAATGATTTCCTTTGCCGACAGGGTGGGGTCACCGATAGGCAACTTGGTCATATCAATGTGACCGCCGCATTCCTCAACCAGCTCAGACAGACAGTTTACGTGTCCGGCACTTCCGTGGTCGTGGATGCTGACAACGGGGTTCACCTCCTCCTCGCACAGAGCGCGAATCAGGTTGTTGGCACGCTTCTGCATCTCAGGATTAGCGCGCTGAACGGCATTCAACTCGATGCCGCTGCTGTAACGGCCTGTCTCAACAGAGGATACAGAGCCGCCGCCTAAACCGATGCGGTAGTTATCACCACCTACAACAACCACCTTGTTACCCTTCTGGGGAGTACCCTTCAGACAGTCGCGCTTGGTACCGTAGCCAACGCCGCCTGCCAGCATGATAACCTTGTCGTAGGCATATTTCTCATCCTTCTCCTGATGCTCGAAGGTCAGCACTGAACCGCAGATCAGTGGCTGGCCGAACTTGTTACCGAAGTCGCTGGCACCATTTGAAGCCTTGATAAGAATCTGCTCTGGTGTCTGGTACAGCCATTCGCGAACGGGCAGAATCTTCTCCCATTCACGCTCCTGCTCAGTGCGGGGGTAGCTGGTCATGTAAACGGCAGTACCGGCAATAGGCCATGAGCCTACACCACCGCCCATACGGTCGCGGATCTCACCGCCTGTACCTGTAGATGCACCGTTGAAGGGCTCCACCGTTGTGGGGAAGTTATGTGTCTCGGCCTTGATGCTGATAACACTCTCTATATCGCGAATCACAAAGTAGTCGCTGGTGCTATGGTCCTGCGGAGCAAACTGCTCTACGATGGGACCCTGGGCAAATGCCACATTATCTTTATAGGCAGAGATAATCTTGTGGGGATTCTCCTGCGTAGTCTTCTTAATCATCTTGAACAGGCTGCTCTCCTTCTCCTCGCCGTCGATGATGAACGTACCGCCAAAGATCTTGTGACGGCAGTGCTCGCTGTTGATCTGTGCGAAGCCGAACACCTCGCTGTCCGTAAGCTTGCGGCCCAGCTGCTTCTCCACATCGTGCAGATACTCTATCTCCTCGGGTGAGAGCGCCAGACCTTCCTGCTCGTTGTACTCCTCCAGGTTATCGATGTGCTGGATAGCGGCAGGTTTCATGTTGATGGTGAAGATCTCCTGATCCAACCCCTTGTACATACGCTGCAGCATAGGGTCGTATTCAGCCTTCTCATCGGCTACGGGAAAGTATTCCTCAATACGGCTGATGCCCTTGATAGCCATATTCTGGGTAATCTCAACGGCATTGGTACTCCAGGGAGTAATCATTTCCCTGCGGGGACCGATGAAGAAACCGTTCAGGTTTTCTCCTTCAAGTACGGTAGCTCCGCCATAGAGCCAGCACAGTTTTTCTATATCCTCATTTGTGAATTTGTGGTCACAGGCAGTAGCTATGATGCTCTCCTGTGGCGTCTTAAAGAATGTAATTGCCATGTATTCGGAAACGTTTTTTAATTTGGCGACAAAGGTACAAAGAAGTGAGCGGAATACAAAATAAAATAGCTTTTATTTGGCCCACTTGTAAAACTCTGTTTTAATTTTAAAACAAAACCGGGAAAACCCATTTCTGTTGTTAATGGGTTTCACTCATTTGTATTCACTCCGTGCATCATCGAATCCAAGAACACTTGCCTTCGCTGCTTCATGAACTGAATACAGCTTTGCGGCTTCAGCCCTTGACGGGCAGTTCAAACTTCATGTGCCCCATACGATGGAAGAACAGTATGAGCAGCGCCTCTAAGACATAAGCTATCAAGTAGCTATACCACAGAAGGCCGGGAAAGAACTTTGAGACAAGCCAAAGTACAGGGATAACCGTCAGAGAAAGGGCTAACGAGATGAAAAGCGCCATCTTATGATAACCATAAAGCTTATAGACAATCATCAGAGCATAGATATAGCAGAATGGAATAAAACTGAGGGCAAAAATGCGCAGGGCACGCACCCCCTCGGCAATAAACGATTCCTCATCAGCACCGAAGAATCTGGTGATGGATTCAGGGGCTATCCATACCACCAGGCAGGTGATAACCATAGCTATGGTGATGAAACGGAACGACTTGCGCAACACTTCTCTGAATGCCTCGCCATCGCCCTTGCCAACCCGAATAGAGCCAAACGACTGGATGGTACGGCAGACACCAGCCACAAAGAGGTTATAAATCTGTAGCAGATTCATGCAGACAGCAAAGGCAAAGATACCCATGCGTCCCATTGTTCCCAGCACGATACTGTTAGCACTAAGCATAAGCAGCGTCAAGCAGATAGAGGCAGCCGCCAAGGGAGCACCTTGGGAGAGAATCCCTCTCAATTGAGAGTTGAGAGTCGGGAATTGGAAATTGCCACCCATAGACAGATGCAGATGGTTTTTCCTATAGCGGAAGTGCCGGCACATAATGGCAATGCCAACAAGGTGACCTGCTATGGTGGCTGACGAAGAACCTTCGATGCCCCAGCCAAGCCATTGGATGAACACAATGTCGAGGCCAAGGTTAACGGCATTGTCTGCCAGTATGGCAAAGGATACCAAACGAGGGCTACCGTCAACGCCTGCCATCGTAGATAGTGCCCACATTATCATATAGGCAGGTGCTCCCAAAAGCATAACTGTCAGATAGTCGTACGTGGGTTGAAAAAGCTGCCCGTTATGGCATAGCCAGCCGGCAACGGTTCCTGGAATGGTCAAGCCGCATACAGTCATCAGTAATCCGACAGC
The DNA here is from genome assembly GCA_902775385.1 of uncultured Bacteroidales bacterium. Taxonomy (GTDB): domain Bacteria; phylum Bacteroidota; class Bacteroidia; order Bacteroidales; family Bacteroidaceae; genus Physcousia. Next base: position 16,069 of record CACYMI010000007.1, on the reverse strand, counting down.
TAAGCATGAAACCATTGAAAGCGTGTAGATATAGGCAACCCTTGGCAGATTCTTCTTGCCAAGTTCCATTCCCACCAACATACCTGCCCCGGTAGCAAGTAGCATATTCAGCGTGAACATAAACTGCACTACGGGCTTGGTCAGATTGATGGCGCTTACGCCATCCTCGCCTATCAGGTTACCTACGATGATGCCATCCACCACGTTACCTAGACAGCCAGAGAGGGCAATGAGTATAGACGACCACAGGAATTGCCAGTACTGACTATTGAATGTTTTCTTCTCTTCCTGATCCATGCTGTTTTCAACTTATTCGAAGAACCCGAAGCCACCTATGGCGGTAAGCATTCGCTCTACATAATCCCATGAGGTGGGGCTCCAATCAAAGCCAAGACGGTATAGTACCTGCGTGGTGTAGTCATTGTCGCGCAGCACATCAGTAGTCTTCTGACCGTGAGCCATATCCTTATAAGCCAACAACGCAGCCATCTGCTTAGCTTTCTGCGGGTCTTGCCCGGCCTCGTCCATTGCCTGTTGGAACTCCTCTTGTTCCACAAAACGGATGCCACCTGTAACAGAAGCCAAGCCAGAGAGAACATCGCCCAGGAACTGACCGTGGATATTGTAAGGATGGAATACAGTACACTCCCTCGGCGTTGTGGTCAGCAGCACAATGGCATGGGCCACCTCGTTGATGGGCGAGAACTCTACCTTCTTGTTACGCAAAGCATACGGGCAGCATCCCAGCATATTGTAAATACGGATACGTCCCATGAATGAGTTGGTGGAGAAGTTGGCCTGGAACTCACCGTCAGTGGAACGTGCGGCAAGATTACCCACACGCATAATCTTGGCATTGAGTCCATGCAGGGCAACAGCATCAAGAATGAGTCGCTCTGCCATGAACTTAGAGAAGATATACTGGTTGCCCAGATACTGTCCCATATATAGGCGCTGCTCAGTAAAGACATCGTCCCTGATTTCTCCTGCCCACAGGCCTCGGGTACTGGCTGTGGAAATGTGAATGAGTTTGGCACCAGTCCTGATGCAGAGTTCTACACAGCGCCGGGCACCTCCTACATTCACATCATCAATCTCCGTACCCTCTGAGAAGTGTTTCACAACAGCCGCGCAGTTAATAATAGTTGATAATTGATAATTGGCAATTGAGAGCTTTTCTGTCAAGTCTTCTGTCACATCGCCAAGGACGATGTGCAGACGCTGTCCGAACAGCTCCTTATAAGATTTGGAGAAATAATAGAACAGCAGGGTGCGCAGACGACTTTCCGCGGTCTCCACCGTCTTGCCACGTACCAAACAGTAGATGTGAGGTGCGTCGCTACTAATCAGCTCATGCAGAATATGTATACCCAGATAACCTGTGGCACCTGTAATCAGCACATTACCTAACTGCTGACGTTCTCCGGCACGGAAGAAGCCCAGTGTATTACGCTGCAAGAGATTATTGATGGCGGTATAATCGAAATCAGCTACGGGATCGGCCTCAGCGGAAGGACCGTCGGAAGCCGTTTCACCGGTAATCAATTGAGCCAACCGGCGAGGCGTGGGGTTGGCAAAGACATCACCATAGGCCACATGCAACCCGGCCTTATCAGCTTCGATGATAACACGGGTAACAACAAGACTTGTGCCGCCCATTTCAAAGAAGTTATCGGTAGCACCCACCTTGTCCGTCTGCAAGATATCGGCAAAGATATCGCAGAAGGTACGCTCGGTATCGTTGGCTGGGGCCGTATAGGCAGAAGTAACGGCAAGCTGCGGTTCAGGCAGCGCCTTTACGTCAGTCTTTCCGTTGGGTGTCATGGGCATCTCCTTCAATTGCAGATAAGCGGTAGGCACCATATACTGGGTCAGGCTCTTTGAGATCTCAGCCTTCAGCGCATCGGGCGCAATCTCCCGTTCGGCCGTATAATAGGCACAGAGGTGCTCCTTCCCATTCAGTTTACGGATAAGGATGACCACTTTCTTCATACCCTCCACTTTCAGCATCACATTCTCTATCTCGCCCAGTTCGATACGCAAGCCCCTCAGTTTAATCTGGTGGTCGGTACGTCCAAGGATAACAACATTACCATCTGGCAGCCACTTGGCATAGTCACCCGACTTGTAAATGCGTTCGCCATGATATTCCACGAAGCGCTCACGCGTCATCTCGTCGAGGTTGTTGTATCCTTTGGCAACACCTCTACCGCCAATGTACAACTCACCAACGACTCCTGCCGGCAGTTCGTTGCCATCTGTATCCACGATAAATTCCTTCACATTCAGCTGTGGCCTGCCAACAGTAACCAGTTCCGCATTGGTAAGTTCCGCATTGTTTGAGGCAACGGTAATCTCCGTAGGTCCGTAACAGTTAAAGATACGAGCCTTGGTTACGCTTCGCATCTGCTGCAGAAGAGCGTCACTGAACTTCTCACCACCAGCACGGCATATCTTTACCTGCGAGATGGCTTTACAGAAATCCTCGCTCGTGAGCCATGTCTGCCAGCGAGAAGGCGTCCCGCTTACCATATTAATATGCTGTTCCTGAATGAGGCGTGCCAAGTCTAGCGGGTTATTGGCCTGCTCCTCAGTGGCCACAATCAGTGTCTTACCGTTGAAATAAGCCATACCAATATCCTGCAGAGCAGCATCGAACGAGATGGTAGTTACGCTGAGTACACGATCCGCATCCGTCAGTACACCATTGGCAAATACATTGGCAGGATGACCGTATAGGTAATTACAGATACCTTCATGACGCAGCATCACGCCCTTAGGACGGCCTGTTGAGCCACTGGTATATATAAGGTAAGCCAAATCATCAGGTGTAAGTGCAGAGTAAGGAGTGCAGAGTGAGGAGTTTGCATCCGCTAGGAGGGATTCCACATCAACAGCCTTGTCTGCGGGGACACTGTCAATACGGTCGGCAGTTGTGATGATATAACGGGCCTCACTGTCTTCCAGAATCAGCTTCACACGATCGGCAGGATATTCAGGGTCGCATGGAATATAGGCGGCCCCTGCCTTCAGCACACCAAAGAGCGAGAGAATAAGCCTGCTTGTTCGAGGCAATAACAGAGCTACTCTGTCACGCTCCTGAACACCACGCTGACGAAGGCCGTTGGCTATGCGATTGGTTGCCTCGTCCATTTCTTTGTAGGTGAACTTTGCATCGATGGCAACCAGCGCCTCATGTTCTGGCTGTGTCTGGGCGAAGTGACTGATACACTCGTGGAAGAACTTGAAGGGTGCGTCGCCAGTTGCTGTCTGACGCAGGTGGCTCAACTCTTTCTCCTGGCCTGGGCTTACGATAGAAAGCTGGCGCACTTTGGAAGAAGGCAGGGCCGTCATCCGTTCAGCTACAGCCACGATGCTTTCCGCTAAAGCATTTCCTATGCGGTCGGAGTAGAGCGAGTCGTCATACTGCACAACCACTCCTCGTGACTCTATCTTGATATTGATTTTGAACTTCGGCACATTCAGTTCCAACAGTTCTTGCTGAATGGCCTGCCCGTTAAGCGTGTACTCCGACAGTACACCTACTTGATAGGCGTATGCAATGGATGGTATGAAACCAAAGTCTGTAGCGATGCGGGCAAAAGGGTAGTCTTCGTGTCGCAGTGTCTCATCAAATGTGTCACTGACCTGACGCAGATAGTCGGATACCGTCACATCGTTGATGTTCAGGCCAATGGCAAGCGTATTGACAAACATTCCTACCGTATCGGCAATCCTCAGGTTGGATCGTCCGCTGCTGACCGTACAGAGATAGACTTCACGGTTATTCGTATAGCGTGAGACAACGTATGATACGGCAGCCAGGAAAAGATGCGCCGGTGTAATAAAAGTTGAAAGTTGGGAATTAAGAGTTGAGAGTTGGGAGTTGAGCGCCTCAAACGGTATGGGGCAGACTGCCTCACCGATAAAGCCCTGCTTATCACTCTTGGAAAGGTCGGCAGGAATCTCGCTGGCACCCTCGCAGGTCTGCAACTTCTCGGCAAAAAACCGCTGAGCTGCCTTAAAGGTCTCACTTTCCTCGGCCTTTTGCTGGTCGTTCACGAAGTCAAGATAGGTATAGCTTTCTTTCTCAACGGCAGAACCATCAAGAACGCTGTTGATCTGACGGATGAACAGGTCAGCGGAGCCGCCGTCGAATATCAGGTGATGGACGTCTGTCAGCAAATGAACGCCGCTCTCAGTCTTCACAACCTCAAAGCGATAGAGCGGTGCTTTCTGCAGATTGAACGGACGAACAAACTCGTTCTTGTAGGAAGTCAGAGCCTCATCGCTCATCTCTGTGACAGGAACCTCAACAGGTACACTGTCAGCTAAAGTCTGTACAATGGTATCACCCTTGGTAGTAAAGTGAACGTTCAATTCAGGATGGGCTTCAACCACCAGCTTTACCGTATCAGCCAGTTTGCCAGCCTCAACACCCGCAGGATAACTGAGCAGATAAGGGATATTGTAGATAGTAGATGTAGGATTCTTCAGACACTCGAAATATACACCTGTCTGGGCATAGGAGAGCGGGGCACTCTCAAGTGAAGGGTGAAGGGGCGAGGGTGAGGAATCAGCTTCAGCTTTCCGCTGCGTGCCGGATTGCTCATTGAGCATTTTGTCTAATATCTCATTCTCAATGCTTTGCAAAGTACAGGTCTTCACCAATGCCTTTGAGTCGAGAGTAACACCAAAGCGCTTGTTCACCTGTACTGCCAGTTTAATGGCAGAGATAGAAGTCAGTCCTACATAACCTAAGATGGTAGTGATACCAAAATCAGAGGTGTTCACAATGGCGGCTATCATTTCGTGAAGTTCTTGTTCCAATACATTCAGCGGTGCATTGCTTACCTCCTGATTATTGTCTCCTGCCGCTTTCGCAGGTTTGGGCAGGGCGCGCTTGTTCACTTTCTGGTTCTGATTCAGAGGGATAGCCTCAATCTGCATCGTAACAGCAGGCACCATGTAAGGCGGCTTCTCTTCCAGAATGAAATTATTCAAGGCCTCAATGTCAATCTGCTGATCGCTGACGATATAAGCGGCAATGTACTTTCCGTTTCCGCCTTCTTCATCGAAGGCCTGAACCGTAGCATCCTTAATGCCGGGGAATTCACGTATGATAGCCTCTACCTCTTTCAGTTCGATGCGGAAACCGCGAATCTTCACCTGGCCGTCACGGCGCCCGACGAACTGGATGTCACCGGTGGGCAGATATCGGACAATATCTCCGGAGTGATATACACGAGCATATTTCCCGACGTCTGTAAAAGGGTTATCTGTAAACACCTCTGCTGTCTTCTCCGGACGGTTCAAATAGCCTCGGCTCACCTGAGGACCGCTGATCCACAATTCTCCGGCCGCACCCACGGGAAGGCGATGCCCATTAGAGTCCACAATGTAGAGTCGCATATTATCGAGCGGCTTCCCGATGGGGATTTCCCTTAGCTTCTTATCAACCAGGAAAGTGGTGGTGAATATGGTACACTCCGTAGGTCCGTATCCATTAAAGAACTGATAACCTTCCGGTGGAGTCAAGGACGCCAGTTTCTCACCGCCCGTTGAAAGATGCGAAAGAGAATGATTCTCGATGCTCGTAGCATACTGATAGGCTACCTGTGTTGTCATAAAGGAGTGGGTAATCTTATTCTGCTCGAAATAGTCGTTCAGCGCTATGAGGTCGAGACGGATCTCCTCCGGAATGATATGCAAGGTGGCTCCGCAGGTGAGAGCAGGATACATATCCATCATGCAGGCATCAAATCCGTAGCTGGCGTAAGCAGCCACATTATGCTCAGGTTTAAGATTGTAATAACGCTGATACCAATGGCAGAAGCAGACAAGGTTATTATGGGTCAGCTGACAACCCTTGGGTACACCAGTGGAACCAGAGGTATAAAGCAGGATAAACAAAGCCTCTGGCTTCAACTGAGAATCGATAATTGACAATTGAGAATGAATGGCATCTGTCATTTCGAGATTATCCATTGTCAATTGCCCATTATCAATGAGCAGAACCTCGCCCTTGTACTCATCAACGATGGGACGCAAGTCTTCATCAGCAATCAGCAACTTGGCATTTGCATCCTTCATCATAAAGTTCAGACGCTCCTTAGGATAGCTGGGGTCAAGGGGTTGATAGGCACAACCTGCCTTCAGTACACCAAGTGAGGCAATAGCCATCCATTCGCAACGGGGAATCAAAACAGAAACGACGTCTTCAAATCCTAATCCCTTGGAAGCGATGTAGCCGGCAATACGGTCGCTGATTCCGTTTACCTCGGCATAGGTGTATTTCGTTTCCTTATATACGACAGCAATATTATCCGGGGTGGCTTTAGCCTGACGGCGGAACAGTGAGACAATGGTCTGAGTATTGTCATACTCTACATCTGTTTGGTTAAATCTGTCAAGTACTTCTTTTTGCGATGCCGTTGCAATATCTATGTCACGCAAATATTCCTGTGTAAGAAATCCCTCCGCAACTGCCTCAAAACTCTCCAGGAACTGAGCTATTAATGTCGCTGAATATTCGTTGGCGCTATACTCGGCCTCAACGCAGTAATGATTGTTCCTGATATAGGCCTTCAGGTAGAGTGGCACCTCACGTGTGTTATTGTTCAGACGCAGGGCAGTCATAGGCTTGTCACAGAACTTCACGCTATCAAATAGCGTTCCGTGCCAGGCAAAAAGGGTAGCGGCTTGTATGCCCAAATCCGCTACCGCATCAGCATACGCATAAGCCTCATGCTGACGGCAGCCCGTCATCTGATCTTGTCCGGCCTGCAGAAACTCCAGCACCGTGGTCTCGTCGGTAAACTTCGCATATACGGGAACCGTTTTCACCAACATAGCCACAGATTGTGCCAGCCGCTTATCTGCCCGACCATTATGTATGGTGTTGAAGAGTGCTTCCTGCCCGTTGTTGAACTTGGCCAGCAAATAGCTGTATGCGGCAGTGAAGAACGTACTCTTTAAGATACCGTTTGTTTTACAAAAAGTATCGACTGTGCCGATGCTCACACTCAACTGCCGTGTCATCTTGCCTTCTTTCTGCTCCTCCTCTTCCAGGTCAGGCAACAGCGGAGAATAACAGTCGTTGCAGTCAAAGTTTTGCGCATACCACTGTTTGTCTTCCTCAAAGGCCGGCGTGTTCCTCACCTCACACTCTGCTATGGCAACATCAGCTTGTGTTAATACTTCCTCATCTGGTTGTTCACCATTATATGCCTTCTCAATATCTGCCAGGAGTACCTTTCGGGATGTGCCGTCGCTGATGATATGATGAATGTCCTGCAAAAGATAGTAATGACAGGCATCCTTTAGCAGCCGGATGCGGAATAAGCGGTCGGTGAGAATGTTAAATGGCTGCACGAACCGTGATTTCTCAACCTCTATGTCAGAGATGTGTTCTACAATAACGGCAAATCCGTCATCCACACTAATGGTTTGCATAGGCTCACCCTCTGCGTCCTGTTCAATACGGGTAAAAAGGGCCGGGTGTGCAGCTACCGCTGCCTCTATAGCCCTGCAAAGTCTCTCTTCGTCAAGGCTACCATCTAAAATATATAAATAAGGTATGTTGTAACATGCCTCTCCTTGGTGTTCTACACACTCTACATAAAGACCGTATTGAACTTTTGATAATGGTGCAGTTGTTTTCATGATATAATCAGGATTAGGATATTTAATTCTTTTTACCATCTTACAGAGAAGATTCTTGGAGTTATATTCAGAGAAATCCATCCCCATCTCAGACTTCCGTCGGTGGAGGCACGTTTCAGTCGTTTCATGGTCTCTGTGCCGGTCATATAGGAGAAACCAGCTGAGATATTCACTTCCTTTATGGGTTGATAAGAGGCAGTTAACTCAATTTCATGTCCCAGTGTCTTACTCATGTCTGGTAAACTGGTAGCCATAGCCAGATAATGGTAGCTAACACTAACCTTCAGACCTTTCAGCGGTTTTACATAGCCGCCAATGAAGGCATTCTGCAAACCTGGGGTAAAGCCGTTGACGTATGTGCTGACATAGAAGAAATCCATAGCACCATAAAACTTGTGGTGTGAACCGTATATGGGATTGAATCCTCTTATGACATCATGCAAAATAAGCCCCGTGCCTCTTTGTGGCGGCACGGCAAAATATTTGTCACCGCTCAGATAATCGTATCCCGTCTCAAAACCATAGAATCTGTTTGGATGCACTTGTGTTTTTACACTGGTCATCCAAGCATTTATCTTTATGCCTCCTTCGTTTCTGCCCAGCTGGTGATAGTAAGAGCCTTCCACCGACCACTTGTTTGGGCTGTATTTTACGTAGCCGCCAATTACCTGCTGCCACTCCGTTCTCTCGTCCTTGTTTTTCTCTCCTGCCTGCATACCCACGTTCATAAAAAGCAGAGAAGCACCCAGTGGCAGTTTAGGAACGTCATAATGATACCATACTGTCTGCATGGTCTTGTAAGGTAAGGAACCACCCGTGTAGAACGTACCGCCATTTATATTCTCGGCATTCTGGTTATAGGTCAGGATGGCATGGGCCTTATGTCCATATCCTTCATAGCCCAGTTTTAGAGCGTCATGCGAGATGCCCATCATAGACCAGTCGTTAGGACCAATGATACGTTCATCATCGTATGCCAGCACTTGACGTCCAATCTGTGTAAACAATCCGTTCTTGGCTTTCAGCTTAGCCCATCCCTCATGTACATTGAAATTGCCTTTGCCTGCCTGTCCCCATACGCCTTGGTGCTGTACGGTTAGCTTGGTTTCAAGCCATGAGCGTTCATAGCCGGCAATCAGACGTATTCTTCCCAAGATGAAATTAGATTTGTCATCAAGTACTTCTTCATCAGTTGAACTGACAACTCCACCGTTACGGATTTCGCCTCTTGCCATCATGTGCAAGTCCAATGTAAACAGATTCGGCTTCTCTTTCTTCTCGCCTTCCTGGCAAAAAGCGCTATTGGACAACATCAGCAATCCTATAGCATAGAGGATAGGAGTGGAAGTGATACGGGATTTCATAGGAAGAATTACTCGAAATCAAAAATATTAATGAATCCTGTTAACTTGAAAACGGTTTTTATGTCATCGTTTACATGCCGCATAATTACCTTGCTGCCACTTGCCTTGGCTCCCTTTAGGATACTTAGCAGGATACGCAGACCGCTGGAGGCAATATACTCCAGACCTGCGCATTCAATGATAACATCCTTACCATTACTCTGGTAGAGTGGTTTCAGTACCTTTTCTGCCTCCATGGCAGCTGTTGTATCCATCTCTCCCTCTAACGTGGCAAAATATTTGCCGTCAATTTCCTGAATTTTTGTATTCATATTCTATGCGTTATTATGTTATACCGTTATTTTGAAATCTTTTTCACTAAGGTCAGGACATTCTTTCCTTGATTGCGTTCATAGTTGATACTGTCCATAAGCTCGCGCACCAACAGAATTCCTAACCCGCCTATCTGACGCTCTTCAGCCGGGAGCGTGGTGTCAGCTTTCTCTTTTGCTGTGGGATCGAAGGGAACGCCGGAATCCATAATCACTATTTTGAGGATTTGCCCGTCAGACATCATGCGAACCTCAATGGTATCTTCTTTTCCGACAGGGTAGGCATAGTCTATTACGTTGACCACAGCCTCCTCCACAGCCAGTTGCAACTGACGTGACAGCGGTGGAGCCAGATTCAGCTTGGCATATACCGATTTCTGGAAAATGCCAAGGCGGGATATCTCGTGGACATCGTTCTTAAGTAAAAGAGTTTCCTCCAGTGTACTTTCAAACCGTTTGGGAGTGTACCGGATAACCAGCATCGTTAAGTCATCGCTCTGCTCTGCATCCCCCACAAACTTATGTACCTCATCGTTGATGATTTCAATGATCTTCTTGGGTTGCATACCAGAACAGGTGGCCACTATATTTCTCACATTCTCCAATCCGAACAGTTTCCGTTCTTTGTTCTTTGCTTCCGTCAGGCCATCGGTATATAAGAAGATAGTGTTGTCAGGTTGCAATGTCGTTTCTTCCACGCCATACACAACATCGTCAAAAACACCAACGGGAAGATGAGGGTTACAGGTGATGCTTGAGGACTCTGAGTCACGAATGATAATTGGAGTGTCGTGCCCGGCATTGCAATAACGCAGTCGTCCTGTGGGCAGGTCAAGCACACCAATAAAGAGGGTCACAAACATATTGGTCTCATTTCCCTGGCAAGATGTCTCGTTTATTGTTTGCATGATGCGGGAGGGGTTGTTCTCGTGAGCGGAAAAAGCGCGGAACATGGAATGTATCACGCCCATCAGCATGGCCGATGGTGCTCCCTTACCACTGACGTCACCAATACAGAAGAAAAGTTTCTCATCGCGAATATAATAGTCAAAGAGGTCACCGCCTACCTCGCGAGCTGGCACCAGAGAGCCGAAAATCTCGACGTCGTGTTGTTGCAAATGACTCTTTGGCAGCATGCTTTGCTGTATCTGACTGGCCACACGCAGTTCGCCTGCAATACGCTCTTCCTGCATGGTCTTCCATTCCAATTTCTCTTCGTTTCTGGCAAAAAGTCCTATAATGAAAAGCAGTATGACGAAGACCAACAAGGAAATCAGAAGCAATCGGATGCGCAATTCTATAAGCGCACCGTAAACCTCGTCATCATAGCACACCACGGCAATCTGCCAATGTGGTGCTCCTTTTATATTGGCATAGAATAGAGAAAGGTCATCACCTTTTTCCTTATCATAATAATAAGCAATATGCACTCTGCCATCTTTCACCAAGTTCTTTTTTACCGTTCTGTCATTGATAACACGGATAGCATCCTCCACCTTCTTTTCCTGAGTAGAGTCAGAGGGGCCTGCTATCAGCTCACCTTCTTCCGTAAGCAGAAATACGAATGATGACGGATAGATGTGCCGGTAGTTTAGTGTATCACCTAAGCTATGGGTATCAATGTCTATCCCGTACACCGCAATAGTGTCTCCGCTGAAGTCAAAGATAGGCACGGCATAGCTGATGAGTTTCTTATTCAAATTGGCATCTTTGTAAGGATCAACCCAACTGTTTATCTTTTTCTCCTGAATGTAACTGTAGAAACCGTCCTTTGTGTAGTCAAACCTTTCACCAGCTATTTGCAGACACACAATGCCAGTGTCTGTCCTCAGGGCGTAAGGTTCGAACAGAGAGTCCCTGTCCTTGTAGCAACCGGGATTAAACGCAATGCCGATACCTTTCAGGTGAGGAGCGTATTTGAGGGACCATGCCATAATGTCCGACAGGGAATCCGGATTGGCAAGATTCTTTTTTATCTCCATGATGTGGCTTTTCAGAGCGCGTTCAGAGTTATTGATTATGCCTTTTGTGATGATGGCCTTTGTTGTCAGTTCCATCTCAGCATACTTCTCCAGTTCATCCTCCATCAGTTCACGGGTAAGGTAATACTGTGCTGCTGAAAGCAACTCCAGTAGCAACGCTGCAACAATGATGACGGTCAAACCGGCGTGGCTCCTCACGAATCTTCTCAACCGCCTCCACCGACTATCTCTTTTACCTTCTTCCGCCTGCATAATCTTGCGCTGTTGTAATTTGTTTCATGGCATTCCTTGTTGATCTTGGTATACTTTATCGCCACAAAAATATGTATTTCCATAAAAAAATGCAACAATACAGACAATTTTTAATCATTCCTAAGAATAAAAAATTCTAAAACTATACATAAGAGGAATGAAATGAAATAAAAAGAAAGATGTGCTGGAATCAGCTCCGGCACATCTTTCCTATAATGATAGATATCTGTTATTAGTCTTCCCAACCCAGAGCACTGGCTCCCAGAACGGCGGCGTTGGCGTTCATGAGGCCGGAAACCAGGAACTTGGCCTTGTCCTTGAAGATCTTCAGGACGGCGTTGTCGTATGCTTCCTTGATGGGCTTCATTATCAGATCGCCGGCCTTGCACAGACCGCCGAAGAAGATGAATGCCTCAGGACTGGAGAAGGCGGCGAAGTCGGCGCAAGCCTCGCCCAGCATCTTGCCCGTGAACTGGAAAATCTCGTTGGCCACCTCGTCACCCTTGCTGGCGGCGATACTTACATCCAGTGACTCAATCTCCTCAATGGGCTTCTCGCGCAGCAGAGAGGGAAGGTCCGTTGTGCTCAGAATCTCGCGGGCGGTACGAGCTACACCTGTGGCAGAGCAGTAAGCCTCCAGGCAACCCTTGCGGCCGCAACCGCAGGGACGGCCGGTAGCTGTGCGGTCCATGATAACATGACCCAGCTCTCCTGCGAAGCCGTCGCTTCCGTAAACCAGCTGTCCGTTGATGACAATACCGCTGCCCACACCTGTACCCAGTGTGATGACGATAAAGTTCTTCATCCCCCGTGCGACACCGTATGCCATCTCGCCCATAGCGGCGGCGTTGGCATCGTTGGTCAGCTTTACGGGGATACCGGTCTTTGCCTTGAACATCTCAGCCAGGGGAACAATCCCGTCATGTGCCCAGGGGAGATTGGGAGCAAACTCAATGGTACCGTTATAATAGTTACCGTTGGGGGCACCTATACCTATGCCTTGAACCTGATCGGCACCGCCAATCTGGGCAAGCAGGGGCTTCAGGCATTCTACACCGGCCTCCACAAACTCATCGGCAGTCTTGTACTGCTGTGTCTTGATAGAGTTCTCTCCTACAACCTCGCCACGTGCATTAACAACTCCGAAAACAGTATTCGTGCCACCCAGGTCGACACCGATTACATAAGGTTTTACTTTGTCCATAAAGTTTTTATAAATAATGTTAGTGTTAGTTTGATTGTTCGGGCAAAGGTATACATTTCTGCCGAGAAACACAATTTTTACGCTTAAAATCTATGAAAAGTCATTAAAAAGTCCGAAATTTGCGCCGTTATATGATATTCGTACATTCAGTAGATGTTATAGACCTGATGCTGAGGGGCCTTATGATAGGCATTATAGCAAGTGCTCCAATGGGCCCGATCGGTATTCTGGTAGTGCAGCGTACCCTGAAAAAAGGGCGCTGGTACGGGTTCGCCACAGGAGTCGGAGCCGCATTGAGTGATATAGTGTATGCTATCATTACAGGTCTGGGTATGAGTCTGGTGTTTGATTTCATTGAGAAGCCTTCCACCATGCTGTATCTGCGCCTCATAGGTAGTATTATGCTATTCCTCTTCGGATTGTGGATGTTCAAGTCCAAGCCGGCCGAGCCTCACGCTCCAAGCGGAAAGTTAGGGTCCTATACCCATAACGGCCTGACGGGTTTTCTGCTGACACTCAGCAATCCCCTGATTGTCTTCCTGTTTGTGGCATTGTATGCCCGACTGAACTTTGTGGTGCCTAACCACCTGTGGGAACAGACGCTTGGCTATGCAGCCATCCTGGCAGGTTCTTTGTTGTGGTGGGCTTGTCTGACCAGTGCGCTCCGGACGATGAAGGACCGCCTCAGTATGTCCACCATCAGTTTCTTCAACCGGTTGCTGGGTGCCCTGGTAATGGCCGTTTCCGGCATCGGATTTATACTGACGGTAATAGGAAAGTTATGATAGTAGCTCAGAAACTCAGAAAGCAGAACATCTCTGCCTACATTATATATATGTTCCAGGTAGAGGACATAATCCGTGCCTACGGGATGGATGTGGACCGTATCTGTAAGGAGTATCTGCCCCGGTTCCGATATACCCCGGAGCAGATAGCCGCTCAGCGTGAGTGGTATGCCGGTCTTGTACGTATGATGCAGGAGGAGGGCGTGCGGCAGAGCGGTCATGTTCAGGTGGTCAGGAATACCATTATCCTGATGGCGGAACGGCATCAGGAATTGCTGGCAGACCCCAAGCAGCCCTTCTACAGCGCCGCCTATTACAAGGCGCTGCCCTTCATCGTAGAATTGCGAAGCAAGGGCGATAACAGGGAGAAGAATGAGATTGAGAACTGTCTGGATGCCCTATATGGCGCAACGGTGCTGAAGATGCAGGGACGCGAGCTGTCGGATGGGACCAAGCAGGCCCTGCAGCCTATCACCCACCTGTTGGAGATGCTGAGTAAACTTTATAATGAAGAGCAGCCTCACCCCTAACCCCGGCCTCACCCCTAACCCCTCTCCCGTGGGCGAGGGGAACACTTTGGGCGAGGGGAATTCCGGAGGGAGTTAATATAGAAAGATTGTAAATAGAATAAGAAATAGATTGTGAACGCGGAAATAGAAAGAAGAAGAACGTTTGCCATTATCTCGCATCCTGATGCGGGTAAGACTACACTTACTGAGAAACTGTTGCTCTTCGGAGGACAGATTCAGGTGGCAGGCGCGGTAAAAAGCAATAAGATAAAGAAGACCGCCACCAGTGACTGGATGGAGATTGAGAAGCAGCGTGGTATCTCCGTTACCACCAGTGTGATGGAGTTCGACTATGAGGGCTATAAAGTGAATATTCTGGATACCCCCGGTCACCAGGATTTTGCTGAGGATACCTTCCGTACCCTTACGGCTGTGGACAGCGCCATCATTGTAGTGGACGGCGCCAAGGGCGTAGAGGCACAGACCCGTAAGCTGATGACCGTCTGCCGTATGCGCAAGACCCCCGTCATCATCTTTGTCAACAAGATGGACCGCGAGGGCAGGGACCCCTTCGACCTGCTGGATGAGCTGGAAGAGGAACTGAAGATCAAAGTCCGCCCCCTGAGCTGGCCTATCAACCAGGGAATGCGCTTCAAGGGCGTGTATAATATATACGAGCAGAACCTGAACCTTTTCACACCCAACAAGCAGAAGGTAACGGAAAAATTCAGTGTGGAGCTCGATTCCGTCGAGCTCGACAACGCCGTAGGCGAGGAGGATGCCGCCAAACTGCGTGAGGACCTGGAGATGATAGAGGGCGTTTACCCCAGCGTGGAGGAAGTCATCGGAATCTCAGGCGAAGGCACCTCCGCCTATCTGGATGCCGAGGTGGCTCCTGTGTTCTTCGGTTCAGCCCTTAACAACTTCGGTGTTCAGGAGTTGCTGGACTGCTTCGTCAAGATAGCTCCCTATCCCCGTCCTACGAAGGCCGAGGAGCGTGAGGTAAAGCCCGACGAGAACAAGTTCACCGGTTTCATCTTCAAGATAACCGCCAATATCGACCCCAACCACCGCAGTTGTATCGCCTTCTGTAAGGTCTGCTCGGGCAAGTTTGTCCGTAATGCTCCGTATCTGCATGTCCGTAACGGCAAGACAGTACGTTTCAGCAGTCCCACCCAGTTCATGGCGCAGCGCAAGGAGACCATTGATGAGGCCTGGCCCGGTGATATCGTAGGTCTGCCGGACAACGGCATCTTCAAGATTGGCGATACGCTTACCGAGGGCGAGCTGTTGCACTTCCGTGGCTTGCCTTCTTTCTCCCCGGAAATGTTCAAGTACATCGAGAATGCCGACCCTATGAAGACCAAGCAGTTGGAGAAAGGTATCAGTCAGCTTATGGACGAGGGTGTGGCTCAGCTCTTCGTGAATCAGTTCAATAACCGCAAGATTATCGGAACGGTGGGCCAGTTGCAGTTCGAGGTTATCCAGTACCGTCTTGAGAACGAGTACAATGCCAAGTGCCGTTGGGAACCCGTAAGCCTGTACAAGGCATGCTGGATAGAGTGTGAGCCCGGTTACGAGGCAGAACTGGAACAGTTCAAGAAGCGCAAGTACCAGTACCTGGCCAAGGACCGCGAGGGCAGGGATGTGTTCCTGGCCGACAGCGGCTATGTGCTCACAATGGCCCAGCAGGACTTTGAGCATATCAGGTTCCATTTCACCAGCGAATTCTGAGAAAATGAAGGATTTTTAAGTGAAGAGTGAAGAATGAAGAGTGAAGAATTTGCTACCGCAATGCTCACTAACCGCTAACCCCTAACCCCTAACCACTAACCACTAACCCCTATTAAGAATATGAATTGCGATATAGATATTAAGAATGCAGTCGAGGTACTGCGCAAGGGTGGGGTAATACTCTATCCCACAGATACCATATGGGGTATCGGCTGTGATGCCACCAATCCTGACGCAGTTCGACGCGTTTATGAGATCAAGAA
>CACYMI010000006.1 GCA_902775385.1 uncultured Bacteroidales bacterium | reverse complement strand
GCTCTGGATCAGCTGAAGTTCTATAAGATGCTGATGAACCTGGGTTTGGGTGAGAATGGTGTGCGTATCCTGAAGGAGGAGACGGTGAAGAGTATCCTGGCTGTTACTACGCGTCCTGACAATCTGGGCGGTTATTCACTGGGCCTGAACGCTCCTAAGAAGGACGGTGAGAATGAGTGGTTCGGACACGGCGGCGCTTGGGGTACCAACTGCATGGTTAACTGGCACAAGAAGCAACTGAAACTTTGGGTGGTTCAGATAAACGGCGGCCAGCCATGGAGTAGGGAAGTTGACAAGGCTGCAGAGAGGTTCTTCTCTGCTACGCTGGATACTTCCGGCATTGACGCTTATACGGGAAGGACTAAGTAAAGTTGACAGTTGACAGTTGACAGTTGACAGTTGACAGTTGACAGTTGACAGTTGAGAGAATTCTCAGATATAATTAATGGGAGGAAGCGAGTCGCTTCTTCCCATTTTTTATATATACACCTTTAGCAGAATGACTATTTATTATACGACCATCCAAAGTATAAGTGTTCTCATCGACTACGGGATTGGAGTCAGGGGTGAGGCTTTTCATGCTGACCACTTCTTCATCTGAAAGAACAGGATGTATAGTAATACGGTCGAAGTTGGGTCCCCATAGGTCATCATATGCCTGAATGGTAATGGTATTAGTGGAACCTTTCTTCAGAGTAATAGGTATCATCTTCCAACTCATTCCTTCGGGATTCCATGAACTTGTGCAGTCGCCGTTGCTTTGGAAAAAGATGCTATCACCTACCTGCTCGTCGTTAACAAGGAGTTTGGCAGGACGAGTATCCGCTGAAATGTAGTAGATTGTCAGGATGTATTCGCCGTCGTGAGTAGCTTTGATGCGTTTGAACTGAATCTTAGCGCCATTCCCGACGTCACCTACGTAACTGCCTCCAGAAGCATGAAGCGCATCATAGGACTTGCGTTTTGCGCTACCGGTAAGGTAGTTGCTACTTGCCTCTGCCTCGTAAGTTGTACGTTCGAGTGGTACATCCAGATTGTCATTCGGGGAAATCTGCATCAGGAAGCCTCCTTCACTAAGTTCCTTGATGCTAAGGATTTTGTCTTTAGTAACTTCCTTTTTCTCGAACTTAAGGTCCGAGCGGCAGGAACCATCGCGATAGATATATGCCGTATAGGTCGTTCCTTCTTCCAAAAAATCCAGTTTCACCCTACAGGTTCGTTCATTTACACTGATACCGGATACCCACCAGTCGCTTCCTTTCCTTCGGGCAACTGTGGCATAGGACGTTGGATTGCCCTCCAAAAGCAAACTCTCATCCCATGCGGCGGGCAGTCGTTTCATAATGTCACGACCAATGAAATACTTCAGGTTGTGCGGAGCTTCTGCGATATGTACAATACCACTCTCGAAGAGTGTCGTCAGTGCCAAGTGATGCCCCTGGCTCCTTTGTGTGAGCAGGCTTCCTCGCCATGTGGCGAAATCGCCAGGCGTGAAGTCCATTGCTCCTACCACATTTCGGGTGAAGAGAACATCTAAATGGTGCTGGGTAGAATTCTTCTTTGGGTTCCAGAACTGTTGTTCACCACCATAGATTCCCTCTTGTGTCATAATGTTTGGATAGGTGCGTCGAAGGCCCGAAGGGCGGGTGCAGCCATGCAGATTGACTAGCATCTTGTATTTCGCAGCTGCCTTGAACAGATTCTCCATTCTGGTCATTGTCTCCTTTGAGTCATCCTCCCAGAAATCAACCTTGACGCCCTTGAAGCCCCAATTTTTATACTTCTTCAAGGTCGCATTCATATTTTCGTTCGAGAAAGATTGGTTGCTACTTAAGGCGGCAGTCTGCCAAAGCAAACAGTCTACCCCTTTCTTGCCGGCATCGTTAGTAAATGTTGGGAACCACGAAGAACTCCAGCCTGCATCAATGAGGTAGTAAGACCAACCCATTTCCGCTGCTAGCTCACAATGCGCCCATTCGCCTTCGTGAATTCCGCCATAGGCTTCCCTTATCTCGCTCTTGTTGCCATCAGAACCGCCCCAGTACCAAGCAGCAACCCCAGGTTTAATCCAACTGAGATCCTCTATGGTAGTTGGCGGACAGAGGTTCTCTGCCATCGTCGTCTCAAAGATCGCCTTAAGATCTCCGCATACAACCATACGCCATGGCGTTTGGAAAGGCAGGGTGCAGGAGATACGATATGATTTCTCTTCAGCATAGTCTTTAGTCGCTCCTGTCCAACTGTATGAGAATGTTCCATTTTCCTCTTCAGCCTTTGTTAATGAGGTGCAGAATATGCTGCGGCAATCCGCTTCTGATATAAGCATATAATCCTTGCCGTTGTACACAAGAGTAGGGGAGTTGAAACGACCATCACCTGTGCTTGCCAATGTTGACCAGGAAGTATACTTGGTGTATAAACCCTCGTATGGATAGTTTGGATTGTTTCCACCGGAATTGCCCAGGAATCTGCAGGCGAGGCAGTTAGAGAAATTATTCACACGGATAAGACTCGCCTCGTCTGTCAGCGTGGCGTTATAATGCGCTCCGTATTTGGGGATGATGTAACGGAACGCAAAACCGTCATCATATACGCGGAATACTACTGTCTGTTTCCACGTTGACTTTATGGTAGTAACAGATAATGTGTGACAATAATCTCTATATTGGCTGCGCTTGCCAACGGGTAGGGTGTAAGCATCATCTACAATAGATGAATCCACGCTCTCCAGTTCCAGACCTTCTGTCAGATCCTGTATAGAAACTTTCAATCCCAATGGGGATTCATTAACAAGGATCCTGTCATCTCTGCTTACTGTATAACTGAGCTTACCATCCACTAAGTGAACGGTAGCTTTCAGATGTCCGTCAGGCGATGTTATATTGAAGTCCTCTGCCCACAGAGCGAAGGAGAACAACAAAAGAATACATGGTAATAGATTTCTGTACATTATTATATGATTACTTGAAAAGTTCGTCAAGGAACTCATAGAAGGCGGGGTCTTCACCTACAATGGTCTTGATGATTTTGCCTTCGGGGTCAATGACTATCTTGGTGGGGAAGCCGCTGATGGGTATCACCGCAGTCCACACCCAGAATCTCCATGCGGTCAGTTCTTTAACTTCTCTTTAGCTTCTCTCTTTAACTTCCCTTTTAACTTCCCTTTTAACTTCCCTTATTATATATATGTATTAAAGGGCGTCCTTCTGAACGGGGTCGCAGGTGAGTCCGATGCCTAGCTTCTTGAATATCTTCTGGTCAACCTCGCTGAGCATGACGGTGGAATGGGCCTGACAGCCCCTGAGCAATGGCAGCATGGCCAGTGCGCGACGGCAGTTGGCATCGTTCTGGCTGAGTACGGAGAGGGCTACAAGCACCTCGTCAGTATGAAGACGCGGGTTGTGACCGCCTAAGTATTCGGTCTTGGTTTTCTGGATAGGCTCGATCAGTTCCTGTGAGATGAGTTTGACGGAGTGGTCGATACCTGCCAGGTGCTTTGTGGCATTGAGAAGCAATGAGGCACAGGTGCCCAATAGGGGAGAGCTGCTGGCGGTAATGATATTGCCGTCCTCCAGCTCGATGGCGCTGCAGGGAACACCTGTTTCCTCCTGTCTGGCTTTGGCGGCAACGGTACATTTGCGGTAGTCGGTGTCTATCTTCGCTTGCTTGAAGAGGAGTTTCAGCTTGGTTACCTCGCTCTCGTTGCAGGCTCCGAGGGCCATCTTGTCAAGGGCTGTATAGTAACGGCGGATAATCTCCTGAAGGGAGGCTTCCTGGCATATCCCGTCATCTGAGATACAGAATCCTACCATGTTGACACCCATGTCTGTAGGGCTCTTGTAAGGACATTTGCCGTAGATTCCCTCGAAAATGGCATTCAGTACGGGGAATATCTCTACGTCCCGGTTGTAGTTGATGGCCACTTCCTTGTATGCCTCCATGTGGAAGGGGTCTATCATGTTTACGTCATTGAGGTCGGCGGTTGCTGCCTCATATGCGATATTGATGGGGTGCTTGAGGGGGAGGTTCCAGACGGGGAAGGTCTCGAACTTGGCATACCCGGCCTCTACACCACGCTTGTGCTCGTTATACAATTGTGACAGGCAGACGGCCATCTTGCCGCTACCCGGGCCGGGGGCTGTGACGATAACCAGCGGCTGGGTGGTTTCCACGAAATCGTCCTTTCCGAAGCCTTCGTCGCTGTCGATAAGATCCACGTTGTGGGGATAGCCTTCGATGGTATAATGGTAATAGGCCTTGATTCCCATGCTCTCCAGACGGTGACGGTACTGGTCTGCCGAGCTTTGGCCGTTATAATGTGTTATCACCACATTGTTGACGCGGAATCCGCGGTTCTGGAATTCGTTGCGCAGACGCAGTACGTCCTCGTCATATGTTATGCCCAGGTCCTGGCGTATTTTGTTCTTCTCAATATCAATGGCGCTGATTACAATCACAATCTCGGCTGAGTCGGCCAGCTGCTGCAACATCCGCAGCTTGGAATCGGGCTGGAAACCGGGCAGTACACGGCTGGCGTGGTGATCGTCAAACAGTTTGCCTCCCAGTTCCAGGTACAGTTTGCCCTTGAACTTGGCGATGCGCTCCTTGATATGCTCGCTCTGTATGCGAATGTATTTCTCGTTATCAAATCCGTATTTCATCTTTTTACCTTTTTATAACGTTAACGTCGTATTAGGGGCAGGGGGCAAGGGGCAAGAGGATAGTGGCCCAGCCATGATTGGAACGTCAACGGGAACGTCAACGGGAACGGGAACGTCAACTTCTCTTAAACTTTTAAACCATTAAACTCCTTAAACCCTAAAACCGTAAACTTTCAACTTGTTTTAGTTTCTGATTACCTTGGTGAATTCGGGCACGGCATTCTGCTCGTTGCGCAACTTGATGTAAACCTGCATCTTGGCCGCATTGACGTCATCTGAGAGACGTGTGATAAAACAGTATTCGGTGCCGTCGTTTCTGTATCGCTTGGAAACGGATGTGGGGGTTCCCATTGGATAGGGGTAGTCATCACATGCCTGATGGAAGATTTCCTTGTCCGCATCGGTCAGCTCAAGCTGCACATTAAAATCTTTTATTTCCTCCACCTCGCCCTGTAAGTATCCGTTGCGGATAAGGAATTCGTTAAGTTCCTCGGGAAGCGAATTCAGACGGGCATTACGGATTCCGAAGCCTTCCATGATGACAGAACGCGGCAGTTGTTCTTTCAGGTCCTTGATGCTGCTTTCCAGTCCGCCGCTGCCGAAGGTGCAGAACGGAACAATCATCTTGCCCTCAAGGTGCGCCTTGCTGATCAATGTGGCAATAGGGGAGGCATAGGTGCCGAACCAGATGGGATAGCCCAGAAAGACGATGTCATATTTCTGAACGTTGGACTTGATGGGCTTGATAGCGGGTATCTCTCCCTTCTCACGCTCTTTCTTGCAGCGCTCTACCGTTTCCTCGAAACTGCCCGAATAGGGCTTCTCGCAGATAATCTCCTCAATATCGGCATTCAGGCATGATTTCAGCTGGTTGGCTACTGATGCCGTTGCTCCTGTCTGTGAGTAGTACAATATCAATACGGTGTTCTGCGGTGTCTCTTCCTTGACAACATCGTTCTTCTTGCTTCCACATGCGAGCATACACATGCATGCGAATATCCAAATGACAATTTTTTTCATACGATGAGTATATACTTTTGAATTCATAATACAAAATTACATCTTTTTCCCCTAATAAAGATTTATTTAGGGTTATTTTTCATTAAAATCGCCAAAATATTCACATTATCGGCTCTTTTCCTTGTCTGTTAGCGTTTTTGTTGTAATTTTGTCATTCATATAAATAAAAATGTAATCTGAAAACGATATGCGGAAAGGAGCAGCCATAAAGAACCCGGATAAAATCGCCATTATCGCCGGGGAGCGTGAGGTCTCATTTGCGAAAGCATTGCAGTATATCAATATGTTCGCCGGTCAGATTCCCCATTCTGACGGTCACCGTATCATTGTTTTCAGCGAGAATAGCGAGGGATGGATATACGCCTTCTTCGCTATATGGCAGCAGGGCGGAATCGCTGTTCCTGTGGATGCCGGCAGCACAGTACCGGACTTCTCCTATATTCTGCGCGACTGTACCCCTCACGGCATCTGGACATCACGCCGTAATGTTCCGGTTGTAGAGCAGGCTCTTGCTGATACCGGACTGGATGTCCCTTACTATATCATTGATGATCTGATGCTACAGCAGCCCGAGGAGGCTCCGGGGTTGCCTGAAAGTCTGCCTTGGGCGGAATTGGATGTCCCCTACAACCAGAAGACGGCTCTTATTATTTATACCTCCGGTACGACGGGCAGTCCCAAGGGTGTTATGCTCAGTTACCAGAATATGATGGCGAACATCAAGGGCGTCTCGCAGGATGTGCGTATCTATACCAGCAACCGGCGGACCATGATCCTGTTGCCGCTGCATCATGTGCTTCCGCTCATGGGCAGTGTGGTTGCTCCCTTCTGGACGGGGGGCGGTGTGGCCATCTGTCCCAGTCTGACCGCGCCTGACCTGATGAATACGCTGTGCCGGGGCAAGGTGGCCATAGTAATAGGCGTGCCCCGTCTGTGGCAGATGCTGTACGGGGGTATCAAGAAGAAGATTGACTCTAATATCATCACTTCGTCGCTGTTCGGCATGTGTGCCTTCTTCCGCAGCAGGACGCTCTCCAGGATTGTCTTCGGCAGTATCCGCCGTAAGATGGGCGGTCATATCAGGTACTTTGTCAGCGGCGGTGCCGCACTCAGCAAGGAGATCGGTGAGGGCCTGAAGACACTGGGCCTGGATGTGCTGGAGGGGTACGGTATGACGGAGACGGCTCCTATTATCTGCTTTACCCGTCCTACGGATATCCGTCCCGGGTGCGTGGGACTTCCGCTTCCCGGTATTGAATGCAAACTGGTGAACGGTGAGCTGTGTGCCAAGGGACCCAATGTGATGTCCGGCTATTATAACCGTCCGGAGGAGACGGCTGACGTGATAGATAAGGACGGTTATATACATACCGGCGACCTGGCCAGTATCGACAAGAAGGGCCGTGTGACCATTACGGGCCGTACCAAGGAGATTATTGTGCTGAGTAACGGCAAGAATATAGAACCCAGCGAGATAGAGTACAAACTGGAGCAGTATGACCGTTATGTCAAAGAGGTGGCTGTGATGCAGGACGATGATTTGCTGCGGGCCATTGTGGTACCCCAAAGCCCCTGGGCATCGCTGCTGAGTGACACGCAGGTGGAGGTGGCGCTGAAACGTGAGGTGATAGAGCCTTATAACCGCTCGGTTGTCAATTATAAGAAGGTGATGGCCCTTACCGTCTATCGGGGCGAGCTGCCCAGGACGAAACTGGACAAACTGCAGCGCTTCAAGCTGAAGGCGCTGCTGGAGGAGTGCCGCACCTCGCAGCCTGTATGCAAAGCCGAGCCGGAGCCTGACCTGGAGGAATACCATATTATCCGTCGTTTTATAGAGTCGGAGAAGAAGATTCCCGTTAAGCCGTCCTCGCACATTGAGACGGATCTGGCTATGGACTCACTGGACAAGGTGGGGCTGCAGGGATTCATAGAGCATACCTTCGGAATGAAAATGACGGCAGAGGAAATGGCTGCCTTCCCTGATATCAGGGCTATGGCTGAGCATGTGGCCTCGTGTAAGACGATGACTAAGGTGGAGGATGTGGACTGGCATCGTTTACTCAATGAGCAGGTGCCTGATCTCCGTATTCCGCAGGCTTCCTGCCTGCTGCCCATCGCAAGCAAGTGCATGAAGCTGTTTTTCTGGATCTACAACTCATTACGCATTCACGGAAGGATACAGATTCCTGCCAAAGGACCGTATATCCTGGCTCCCAACCACCAGAGCTTTGCGGATGCGCCCGTTGTGCTGTGCGGTCTGACCTGGCGACAGATACGTACCTGTTACTTCTACGCTACCGAGCAGCATGTACGAGGAAAGTTCCGCCGTGCCCTGGCCGACAGGAACAATACTATTATCATGGAACAGGCTCATCTGAAGGATGGTATCCAGAAGTTGGCCCAGGTGCTGAAGGAAGGGAAGAGTATTATGATATTTCCCGAGGGCAGCAGGACGCATGACGGGGATCTGGGCGACTTCAAACTCTCCTTCGCTATATTAAGCAAGGAATTGAACGTTCCCATTATACCAGTTTGTATCA
This sequence comes from uncultured Bacteroidales bacterium, assembly GCA_902775385.1. Taxonomy (GTDB): domain Bacteria; phylum Bacteroidota; class Bacteroidia; order Bacteroidales; family Bacteroidaceae; genus Physcousia. The sequence continues at coordinate 23,316 of CACYMI010000006.1, read as the reverse complement.
GAGGAGCTTATGATGCATGGCCAAGGAATAGGAAGTTTATCCATCCTCGTCATATTGAGGTTCATTACCTGCCGCCCATTATCCCTACCTCTGATATTACTTACCAGCAATTGGCTGACAAGGTTAAGCAGGCGATAGCAAGGGTGCTGTAGTTTTTTGCAGTTTAGAGTTTAGTGTTTAGAGTTTAGAGTCAGTTCATTAGTTTAGAGTTTACAGTTTACCGTTTACTGTTTCTTGCGCTCCGTAGGTGCTCAGGCGCAGGCGGAGTCCCGTTGAGCGGTTAGCGGTTAGCGAATAATTTTCAACTTTCAACTTTATAAAGAAAATATCAAGAGATACGAAAAAACCGCGAAAGTCCTCAAAAAGGGTTTCGCGGTTTTTGTTTATTTCGATGTTAAAAAATAATTTTGAATTTATCAATTTATATCTTTTCTCTTTTAATTTTTCTCTTTTATCTAAAATAAAGATTCCTGTGAATTTATCTCTTCTAAGGTGAATGCTGAGGAACCGTCGAAGCAGTGGGTGCATACTTGTTCCTTGGGAAGGCCGATGGCTTCAATCAGCGTTTCCAGCTTGCTGAACTTCAGGGAGTCCAGATTCAGACGCTTGGCAATCTCATCCACCATTCTCTTATACTCAGGGCTGCCAGTACGTGTGTAGGCATCCAGGTTCTTGTTCTCGTCGCCCTCGAAGTCCTTGATAACACGGCGTGTGATAAGCTCCAGGTCGCTCTTGCTGGCGCTGAAGTTGATGAACTTACAACCGTAAACCAGTGGGGGACAGGCAATACGCATGTGAACCTCCTTGGCACCAAGCTCATGCAGTATCTTGGTGTTGTCATGCAGCTGAGTACCGCGTACGATACTGTCGTCGCAGAAGAGCACGCGCTTGTCGCGCAACTTGTCGGCATTGGGGATAATCTTCATCTTAGCAACCAGATTACGCATCTCCTGATTGCTGGGGGTGAAGCTGCGGGGCCATGTGGGAGTATATTTGTTGATGGCTCGCATATAGGGGCATTTATGCCCTTCGGCATAACCTACGGCCATACCAATACCGCTGTCGGGGATGCCACATGCGCAGTCCACTTCCGTCTTGTCCTCTTCGCCCATGCGGCGACCGCACTCGTTACGTACCCATTCCACGTTCTTTCCTTCGTAGCAGCTGGTGGGGAATCCGTAGTAAACCCATAGGAATGAACAGATCTGCATGCGCTTGTTGGGCTTGCGCAGCTGCTCCATCTTATTGGCGGTGATGCGGATAATCTCGCCCGGGCCTACAAAGTAGGATGTCTCATAATCCAGATTGGGGAAGGCTGTGCTTTCGCTTGTAACCGCCATGGCACCTTCTTTCTTACCCACAACGATTGGGGTGCGGCCCCATGAGTCGCGAGCGGCAATGATTCCGTTCTCCGTCAGCAGGAGCATAGAGCAGGAACCCTTGATGTTGTTGAAGACATTCTCGATTCCGTTAACGAAGTCCTTGCCTTTTATAATCAATAGGGCTACCAGCTCGGTGGGGTTAATCTTGCCGGAAGAGAATTCGCTGAAGTGCTGTCCCTCGGAGAGCAGTTTCTGGCAGAGTTCCTCCAGGTTGTTTATTTTGGCCACTGTAACCAGGGCAAAGCGTCCCAAGTGGCTGTTCATCAGCATCGGCTGAGCGTCTGTGTCGCTGATTACACCTATTCCGGCATTGCCTTTGAACTTGTCGAGCTCATCCTCAAAGCGGGTCCGGAAATAAGTGCTTTCCAAATTATGAATACTGCGGAAAAACTCGCCTTCTTCGCTAAGCGTAGCCATACCGCCACGCTTGGTTCCCATATGCGACTGGTAGTCCGTACCGTAAAATAGGTCTGCCCTGCAGGGCTGCATGGATACTGTCCCGAAAAAACCTCCCATATGATTTCTAGTTATCTTTTTATCTTAAAACTGTGTGCAAAGGTAATTCATTTTCATTAAATAGCATAGCTGAGAGGATTTTTTTTTTCGTTGTTTTTCTCTTTTCGTATGTGAAGAGTTTAATACCTTATTATCTTCTTCCCATTCACGATATAAACTCCCCGTTTCAGTTTGCTGATGTCCTCCTCCCGGTCTCCCTGTGAGGGCAGATGAATAATCCGCTGACCTGCGAGGTTATATATAATCCCGCTGTCACGGGCGGTGACGGGGGCAGGTCTTATCCCGTCCTCGTCATCATTGCGACAGGTGCCGTCACTCCATCGGTAAACAGGACTGTGACTGGAGTCGGGAATGGGGTAGGGGTCAGAGCCCAGTGTCTGATACCATGCCATATCGCCGTCTCTGCGATTGCCGTTCAGCAGCCAGCACAGGGCACCGTTCCTGCAATCGTCGGATGTGGCTTGCCTGACTCCCGCGGGCACATTGGCATTCCAATCAGTATGATAATAGCAGTTGTCCTGCAGCAGCAGACTGTTGTTCCTGCATATCACGTCGCTGCCGGAAGTGCTGATATTGAATGTGCCCGTCACCAGTGTGCTGACCATTATGACAGGTGCGGTCGCCCAGCCGCATACTCCTCCGCAGGAGTTGGTATTCGTTCCGCTGAGTGATCCTGCAAACAGGCAGTCCCTGACCTCTGAGATCTCTGTACTCTCACTGTTCAGACCGATAAGTCCGCCGTGTGTTCCGTCACCGTTGACGGTGCTGATTATGTCTGTATAACACTGGCATCTTATCAGCTGGCCTCCTGTCATATTGCTGACAATTCCGCCGGCGAACTTGGCACTTGTCCTGATAGTCCCCAATACGGTCAGGTCCTGAATGGTGCCCGATACATTATGGAACAGTCCTGCGTAATCGGAAGTGCGTTGCATGTTTATCCTGATGGTGTGCCCGGCTCCGTCAAAGCATCCTGCGTATGATGTGCCCATGCCAATCATGAGATTGTAATCCGTAAAGTCGATATCGGCCCCCAGGACGGCACTTGCCGTATTGTCATCAGTGGCGATATACTGTGCATACCATGCTAACTGCCGGGCCGTGGATAGGACGAAGTATCCCCTTTCGTCCCGGGGCATGGTGCTGTCATCGCAGCGTCCACACACTGTGCATATACCGTCCACTATGATATGGCTGTCGCGGTTCTCATAGTCGGGGTTATTGGTATAGCCCCGTCCGGTCTCGTAGGGCGTTCCGTCACAGTGAACACGTGAAACCGAATAAACCGCCCCCCGGGAATTGTCCAGTGTAGGCGTCGCATCCGTTCCCAGTTGCTGGTACCATAGCGGTTCCTTGCGGTTCAGGTTCATCTGATAGCAGGCCTCACCGTCAGTCATCTGCTCCCGGGTATAATAGGTAAGGTTACCGCATCCGTTGGGAGCGCCCCATGTGTCATAGGCATAATTGCCGGAGGATGTGACATTGCCGGCATTTCTGGACAGGATGTCGCTACCGTTACGGGAAACACTGATACTGGCACTTACCAGACAATTCCGGATGACGGTGGAGGACGAGGCCCATCCGACCACTCCGCCGCAGCATTCGGTGCCGGATCCGCTCATGCTGCCGCTTATATGGCAGTCTGATATATAGGTGTTGTTGTTGCTTACGCCCACAATGCCTCCGTGTGTGCCGTCCCCTCTTACCGAACTGGTGATCCGCAGGTCTGCCGTACAGCGTTCTATACGGGCACCGTCAGTCTCGCTGGCTATGCCCGCCGCATACTTTGCACTGGTCTGAAGCGTCCCCCTGACAGTAAGGTCCCTTACATTTCCGTCCAGATAGCGGAACAGGGCGGCATTATCCTGGGAGGTATTTATCTTTATGGTTATGCTATGGTGATTGCCGTTGAAGGTTCCCTTGTACCGGATTCCGTTTCCGATCATCACATTCTCATATCCCGTAAAGTCAATGTCAGCCGTCAGTGTCGCCGAGGCGGTTGCCTTGCCACCGTTGACCCGATCAGCGAATTCCTTCAGGTCCTGTGCCGTGGCGATGTCATAATGCTCTTCCTCCCCGTCCTGGTTCCGCGTACGTTCGTCCAGGAACGGAATGCGTTCACGGATGTACTCACGCAGGTACTCCACTTCCCCCTCGTATGTTCCGGCGACACGCGGATTCAGGTGCTGTACTGTTCCCAGTATGGGCCATCTGAGGAAATTCAGCCGCTGGCTCTCCTGAAGAACCTGGGCGGTAGAGTCAATGTAGGCTATGAGACTCTCTTCCGTAATCCCCCAATCCCGGCGGGCTGTCTCCCACATGACACGCAGCGAGTCACAGAAGGCCTTGTCCGTGAATATCCGTTTCAGCAGTGTGCGTGAGTTTCCTGCTCCGCCTCTGGCCAGTGACAGGTAGTCGCCGTAATTGCGGTTGGGGTAGTAGCGGCTGTCATTATCGAAGGCCAGGTCAAAGTCCCATACCGTCTCCACTCTCAGTTTGTCAGCTCCGCGGTCCTTGCTGATATAGCAGCTGTGGAAGGCATCGGGATTACCTGTAAGTTCCTCTACCAGCCAGTACCGTTGCAGACTTTCCGCATCCAGCATCGACCGGTAGCCCAGTTCCGGGTCGGTGAAGCTTTTACTCATGATGCGCGTTTCCATCTGGTTATAGAAGTCCTCGATGTACTTATGCTGCTCAGTGGTGATCTCGTCCTCGTCGGGCGACTTGATTGTCACGGGCGACCCGAACCGGGTCTGGAACCACGATGTCTCCTGGCTGGCATAGCCGTCCAGCTCCAGCAGATATCCGCCCGTCAGCGCCTCGCCCTCAATGTCCTCGGGGCTCATCTCTGTAATATTCACACGGTTCTTGTCAACCGTTATCTGGTCTGTCAGCTGGTAACAGCCCTTATACTCACCGTTCACTATCACATCTACCGGCTGGCTCCAGGGTGTGTAGGGTATCTTCATCCGACGTGCGATCTCAAAGCTGACCAGGTTACGCATCAGCGTCTTGTCACCGTAGTTGTTAATAAGCGTCCACTTCTTGGCCTTGGCAGGCGACTTCATGTCGCTGTCCTTGAACAGATGCTTCTTGCTATCCAGTTTTATACGGTACGGCTTCTTGGGGAAGGAGAGGCTGGCATTGCCGCGAAGACGTGTGGCACCCGTTTCCTGCTGCACCTTGGTTCCGTTTTCATAAATGATTGTATATGAGCTTACTATATCATTTACCTTATCGTAAGGGTCTATATGGTCCTGTGTATTGATAACCACCGTAGGAAGGTTGGTGAGCTGATAGTACATGCTGTCTTTACCCTCGGACTCATAGCCGTAGAATTCCAGCTCGGCTATGTTGCAACGGGCCTCAGCGGGTCCCACGTAACGAACATACCTGAAGCCGCGGCTTACGTTAACGTCTGCATAGTCCGTCTGGCCGATGGTTCCTTCCTGACTGATGATGAAGAGCGGGTAGGAGGTCAGGAAGTCCGGGTCGTCAGACCCCTCGAACAGCCCCATTACCACGCGCCTGGGACCCACACCGTCATTGCGGGGGCTCCAACCCACACGTGTAATCACATGGGGCTTACCCAAATCCAGTCCTGCCCAAGTCTTGCTTCTTTCCCAACTGGCAAAGAAGGTATTCAGGTTTCCGTCAAATGCGTTGGCGACAGTGTTCACCGTTGTGCTGGGCTGACTGGAATTTCCGTAGTCAACGGACAGCGGTGAACCTATGGGTGTTCCTGACAGTTTATAGGAGACATTGTCAGCCAGGCAGTACAAGGCCGGCAATAGGAACAGTAATAATATGTTGGTTTTAAGTTTCAGCATTAGGATAATCGTTCACGCTTCATTCCTCAGGGTGAGTGGGGTTTCTGGTGGATAATGGTCAGATGAAGGGATGGCAGTTATGACTCCTCACTCTTCGCTTCCATTTTCTCATTCTCCGCAGCCGGGGATACGGGGCGGGGGCTTTTGTTTATCGCGCTCAGTATCATCTTCCTGACTTGCATGGGATGCTCTATGCAGTGCACCTGATGACTGGTGCCCCCACTGCCTACCAGCTCCACGCAGCCGGTGCCTATCATACGTTGCCAGATGGTCTGGTAGTAGTTCACCGTCTCAATGCGCTGCAGGGGAATCTCCGTCATCTTGATATTGAAGATGCCGTCCTTCTGTACAAAGCGGGTATTGGTAATGGCAAACTCGGAGCGGGTACGGACTATGCGTCCTATGATACCGGTGATCAGTCCCAGTGCAGCCACCACCAGGGCTGTGTAGATGTACACGTTCTGTTCCTTATAATAATACAATGTACAGGCAGCGGCCAGTCCGCCTGTAACCATCAGCCAACTGCTGAAGATGTACTTCCAGATGCTGCTCCAGTGGAGTCTGCCGTTATACTTGATCTCCTCGCCCTCCTCCAGGCTTTTCCTGATAAAATTTCCCATAAAGCGTCTTGTTTTTCCTGCAAAAATAGGAATAAATCCTTTACCCTCCAAGCTTTTTCGGGAAGAATCAGGATTTGACCGCTTTTTCGATGGTCAGGATATTTTTTTTATCCTGGTATGTATAACGGATATCATCCATCTTACGTATGGTGAGCATGATACCCAGTCCGCCGATAGTACGTTCCTTCCAGTTCAGCTTAGTATCTGGCTTCTCCTGCTCCAGGGGATTGAAGGGGACTCCGCCGTCTTCGAAACGGATGACAACACGGTCAGTCTTCTGTATCTCTATATCCAGATAGCCCTCCGCATCATCCGCATAGGCATATTTCACCACATTGGTAACAATCTCCTCACAGGCCAGTCTGAGCAGCAATACCTCCTTTATACTACACGAGGATACCTCGGGTGACTTCAGGATGGCGCTCAGTATAGTGCGGGCCTGTCCCTTAATGGGTTGAAAATGGAATCTGCTCATATTCTATTTTCCGACTAAGATAATGATGGAGCGCGGGCCTGCCAGTATCTCGTTCTGATTATCGATAACAGGCTCCTCTCCGGGTTCGAATATGTCCTCGGGGGCGTTCATCCCCGTATTGGCAAACACATGCCAGGCCTTCCCCTGCGGGAGCATAGGCAGCTCAAAGCCGTGCATCTCCCAATGCATGTTCATAGCCACATAGATGAAATCGTCTGCGACCCCGTCAGTCTGGGCATACATTCCGTTCAGCATAAATGCCGACGTCAGGTTGTTATGCCCCGTCTCCGGTTGCCATGCTTTTACCCCGTGCCATGAAAAGTCAGGGTAACCCAGATTACGATAGTCGCAATGGCTCAGATGGTCCTCGTATCGGAGTACCTTATGCCGGCGGCGGAACCGGATCATACGCTTGAAGAAACGGAAGATATCTGCGTTCTTCTCCAGATCCGTCCAGTCAAGCCAGGCAATCTCATTGTCCTGGCAGTACGCATTATTGTTGCCCTGCTGCGAGTTGCCCATCTCATCACCGGACAGTACCATCGGGATGCCCTGGCTTACCATCAGCAGCGTGACCGCGTTCTTTACCTGCTGATGACGAAGGCGGTTGATACCGGCATCGTCACATTCCCCCTCGTAACCACAGTTCCAACTGTTATTGTGGTTCTCGCCGTCACAGTTGTTCTCGCCGTTGGCTTCATTGTGCTTATTGTTGTATGACACCAGATCCATCAGCGTAAATCCGTCATGGGCTGTGATAAAGTTAACGCTGGCCTTGATGCCTCTTTTCTGTGAGGCGTAGAGGTCGGGCGAGCCGATAATCCTTTCCCTCACATCCCGGAGAACCTGCTCATCACTCTTCAGGAAGCGGCGAATGCTGTCGCGGAACTTTCCGTTCCACTCCGCCCATCGTCCCCACGATGGGAAAGAGCCTACCTGATACAGTCCGCCCGCATCCCACGCCTCGGCAATCAGCTTGGTCTTGCCCAGGATAGGATCATGTGCCAGGGATTCGAGCAATGGGGGATTGGACATGGGATTGCCGTTCTGATCACGCCCCAGAATGGCGGCCAAATCAAACCGGAAACCATCTATGTGGTAATCTGTTACCCAGTACCGAAGGCTCTCGACAATCATATCACGCACATTGGGATTATTGCAGTTGAGCGTATTACCGCATCCGCTGAAGTTGAAGTAGTAACCTTCAGGGGTAAGCATATAATAAGTCTTGTTGTCAATGCCGCGATAGGAGATGTATGGCCCGTTTTCGTTGCCCTCGGCTGTATGATTGAAGACCACATCCAGTATCACCTCTATGCCGTTCTCATGCATGCGTTTCACCAGATTCTTCAGCTCATCCACCTGCATACCGAACCTTCCGGTTGAGGCATAAGCCGCCTTAGGGGCAAAGAATCCCACGTTGCTGTATCCCCACAGGTTGCGGAGCTGCCTTCCGTCAACCGGCGAGATACGGGAGTTCTCAAACTCGTCAAACTCATGTACCGGCATCAGCTCCACGCAGTTAATCCCCAGCTCCTTCAGGTACGGAATCTTCTCGACAATACCCGCAAAGGTACCCGGATGCTTTACATTGGCCCCTTTACCGCATGTGAAATTACGCACGTGCATCTCATAGACTACGAGGTCATTGACAGGCGTCTCCAGCGGCATGTCATTCTCCCAGTCGAAATCATCGAAAACCACACGGGCCCTATACTGATACAGTTTGTCCCAGTCGGGCTGTTGCCCCCATACATCACGTCCGGCTATCAGTTTGGCGTAAGGATCCAGCAGAATCTTTGTCCTGTCAAACCGATGTCCCTCCTCGGGCCGGTAGGGACCGTCCATCCGGTAACCGTATTCGATGTCCTCATAATCCAGGTCGAAGATAATCATCGAGAACACATTACCCATCCTGAACTCCTTGAAGAAAGGAATTTCCATGAAAGGCTTCTCTTCACGCTTATGAAAAAGCACCAATGTGCAGTCAGTGGCATACCGCGAATATACGGAGAAATTCACCATGTTACCGTAAACCGTCGCACCGAAAGGATAGGGGCGGCCGGCACGTAACTTCAGCCCCTGGTACTCATGTGTAGGAAATAAATCGACTCTATGCATCAGTTATATATCTTCAAAATTTAAACGGGAACGTTAACGTCAACGTCAACGATAACGGGAACCCTTTAACCCTTTAACTCTCAACTATCTTGGCACTTCGTCTATTGTCCTGTATGTGTCAAAGAAACTGTCAAAGCCTGTCACATTCATGATGTCCATAACCTCCTCGCTGACACCAACCAGATACAGTTTGAGCCCTTTGGCAGCTGCTACCTTCTTAGAGTACAACAATACACGTAATCCCGTACTGGAAACGTATTTACAGGCAGTCATATCCAGTATAACACTTTGGCCCTTCTCCAGAATGGCAAGAATTCCGTCTTGTTCTTCCTGGGAATTGAAGGAGTCCAGTTCCTCACTTAATTTATACACTTCAGTTGTCATAGTCTCTTTTGTTTATGTTTAAGAATACATCAAAGTCACCATTGCTTTTATTCATTTTTCCAATGAATGGCCAGCATGGTAAGGTCATCACTTTGGGGGGCATCGCCCACAAACTGACGGACAGCCAGCGTCATCTCCTCTATCAGTTCCCGGCAACCGGCCCCTTTCCGCAGGGTGTTCTGCAGGCGTTCACGTCCGAACTGCTCGCGCCTTGCGGTCATAGCCTCAGTCAGTCCGTCCGTATAGAGGAATAATGTGGAATCAGACTGCAAGGTATATTCCCTCACCGCATATACGGCATCATCCGAGACGCCTAACGGCAGATCAGGTTTTGCCGGCAGCTCACTGATGCTGCCATTCATGATAAAAGGCTTGTTGTGTCCCGCATTGCAGTACTGAAGCAGTCCTGTTTCCAGATCCAGCACACCGGCGAAGAAAGTAACGAACATCAACGTATCGTTCCCCTCGCATCTGGTAGCGTTAAGGGACTGGATAATCTGTCGGATATTGCCCTCGTAACGCGCTACATTACGGAACTGGCTGAGTGTCATCGCCATCACCAGAGCCGCCGGAACCCCCTTGCCCGATACATCGCCGATGCAGAAGAAAAGCTTGCCGTTACTGACAAAGAAATCATACAGGTCGCCTCCTACATCCTTAGCGGAAATCAGCTGACCGCAGATATCCAGACAGTGGCTATAGGCATCGGGCAGATACGCCTTAGGCAACATAGACTGCTGAATGTTACATGCGGCTTGCAGCTCACCCTCGATACGGCCCTTAGCCGCGTTCACCTGTTTCAGTTCTTCCATCTGTTCCGACAGGGACTGCTGCATGATGCTGAAGGAATGGCGAAGCTGTTGCATCTCGTCCCTGGACTTAATCTCCGGTAGCGTAGCCTGCAGATTCCCTTTTGCGACTTCATCCGCTACCTGCGTAAAGGCTGTCAGCGGATCAATAAGCTTGTGGATAAGCCGCCGTAGCTGACCGGTAAGCACTATCAGTGAGATAAGAGACACCATGGTCAGTGCCAGTGAAAGCCTGCGGGCAGCTATAGCATGCATAATACCGTTCTCCTGCACTTCCCATATAAACTTTCTGACAAAGTAGTCTCCCACATACCCCGAAATGGTCAGGATTATTACGACATATAGCACCACCCACAGGATAATACGGCTGGCAAGTGATTCCCTGATATGCAGCAGGTCCGGTATCTTCATAGCTAATCCTGTTTATGTAATTTCAGAGCCGATGGCTGCCTGGTCCAGTCCATACAGTTACGGACACGCAAGTCTGCGTAAGGCTCCGCATTGAAGATAGTGGAGCTGATTGTCATCAGTTGCTCCGTACCATAGAGGAAGGAGAAGGGCCTGGGCAGTTCCATTGTCAGATCCAGCGCCTCCTGCAGCAGACTCACATCATTGTTACAGTCAAACAGGAAACGGTCTGTATCATGGTTGTCCAGGAACAGTACCAGTTTGAAGTCCTCGGGATAGCTGGCAAAGTGATCGGCTATCTTTCCGCGTAATGTCTTGTTTCCCCTGATTCCGCGTCCGGCACGTATCTCCTCCAGCAGGATATCCCTGTAGGCAAAGTCCAGCACGCCGTCCAGTGTACCCACATAGTCAGCCTGCAGACTGTCCTGGCTGAACGGACGAGTCTCCTGTTCCATGAACTCATCCAGCCTGCTCTGCGTCTTAAAATACAACTGCCCTGCCAGCTGGGGCCCGATACCCTGAGCCCACACCTCGCCGAATACCACAATATCGCTGCGGATAGCCTGCAGACTCTTCCTCAAGCTCTTCAGGAAACTGTGAGGCTGTCCCAAAGCATGATCTATGCGGAATGCGTCCACTCCCATACGGGCCAGCAGTTCAGCCTTGTTAATCATGAACTGTACTACCTCGGGATTCGTCAGGTTGAATTTAGGCAAATCGCCGAAACCCAGAAAAGACACAAACTCATCACAGTTCTCCTTAGGGAAGAAGAACCAGTCGCGGTGCTTGCCGCCATTCACAATCAGCGACTCCCTGAATACAGGCGCCTGATACCAGCAATGGTTAGGTACAAAGTCGCAGATAATCCTCAGCCCCTTGGCGTGAGCCTGGTCCAGCAGCTGATGATAGTCGTCCCACGTACCGAAGTGCGGGTCCACATCCTCGAAGTCCAGTGTATGGTATCCGTGATAGTTAGCCGTCCTGAAGATAGGTGAGAGCATGATAGCCGTAAAGCCCAGATCGCGGATGTAGTCCAGTTTCTCTGTCACTCCCCGCAACGTGCCGCCGCAGAAAACATTCTCGCTGGCAGGAGGTGTCTGCCACCCGCCGTTGAATCTGTCGATCAGCAGATGATAGATTCGTATATTGTCAAACCATTTAGCGTTGTCCATATCAATTCTCCTATATACTTAACTCGTCCAACACAGTAATAAGGCGTTTGTCAAAACGCTTGTCCGTACGGATACATTCGGTGAACGGTACATATACGATGTCATTGTTCTTGTATCCTACCATAATATTACGCTGTCCCTGCTTGATAGCCTCGATAGCACCGGCTCCCATACAGCTGGCCATAATCCTGTCACGCGCTGACGGACTGCCGCCACGCTGCAGATGGCCCAGGATAGATACCCGCACATCAAAGTTAGGGAACTCCTTCCTCACGCGGTCCGCATAGTAGAGCGCACCGCACTTAGGACTCTCCGATACAATGACGATGCATGACTTCTTAGACTTACGGATACCACGGTTCATAAAGGCTTCCAGCTGGTCCACATCCGTGGTCTCCTCGGGAACAATAGCGGCCTCGGCACCACAGGCGATAGCACAGTTCTGTGCCAGGAATCCGGCATCGCGCCCCATCACCTCAACAAAGAAAATCCGCTCATGCGAGTTGGCGGTATCACGGATACGGTCCACACACTCCATGATAGTATTCATTGTAGTGTCATAGCCGATGGTGGCATCCGTACCGTATAAGTCATTGTCAATTGTGCCGGGCAGACCGATTACAGGAAAGTCGTATTCCACGCCGAACCTCCATGCGCCCGTCAGCGAACCGTTTCCGCCTATTACCACCAGTGCGTCAATTCCCTCCTTCTGGCACGTCTCATATGCCTTCTGCATACCCTCGGGAGTCATAAACTCCATACTTCGGGCAGTCTTAAGGATAGTTCCGCCACGGTTAATGATACCGCTGACATCCTCAGTGGTGAAGGTCTTGATCTCATCTCTGATAAGGCCTTCGTAACCACGGTAGATACCTTTTATTGTAAAACCGTTCACAATGCCGGCACGTGTCACGGCACGGATAGCCGCATTCATACCAGGGGCATCGCCGCCGGAGGTAAGAATTCCAATAGTCTGAATTTTGCTCATAATGTTATCGTTGTTTTCAGTTTTTATGGTTTTAAGGTTTTAGACCCTCCCAGGGGTGGGAGGGGTTGGGAGCTGATTACTCAAGCTGGCCGGTTACACGCAGGTATTCCGTCTCGTAGATTTTCAGCTGGGTCTGAGCCTCTATGAGGTTGCTGCGGGACTGCTGCCATTGTGACTGGGCATCCAGCAGATCCGTCATCGTACACATCTGGTTATCATACTTCTGACGCATCACACGCAGATTCTCGTCAGCCTGTTGCCTGCCTGTTGTGGCAGTCTCTACCATCCGCTGTGCATCCGTAACATTCTGAACTGCTTTACGCACCTCTATGCGCATACCCCGTTCCATCTGTTGCAGCTGCAACTTTGAGTCAGCCAGGTTCAGCTTGGCCTTTTTCACCTTCTTCAGCTCAGCCCCCCAGTGGAAGAGCGGCATCCGCAAAGACAATAAGGCATACGGACAGCTGCCGCTGAAGGTATAATGATAGTCCAAAGCCGTACCGTCAGGTAAATTCAGATTGCCCTTCAGCCTCAGGTTGTCATGATAGGAGTAGCTGCCCAGCAGCGCCAGCGTTGGCAGATAATTGGAGCGTTCCTTCTTCACCATCACCTCGTTAGCCTTCACCTGCTGCTGAAGAAGATGCAAGTCAGGACGGGCTGAGAAATCCTCACTTAGCCCCAGATTCTGAGATTGCAATACCGTATCGGAAGGGATAATCGTCTGGTCCATGTCCGCACCTATGGCGTAAGCCAAAGCCAGGCCACACAGCTGTTCGCCGTTACGTGCCTTCTGCAACTGGTAACTGATCTCATTCTGTTTGGTAGAGATACGGAGCAGGTCATTTGTTGTAGCCATCTGCACGTCAACTCCTAATTTCACCTGGTCATAAAGTCCCTGCATCTGCCGGGAGTAGGCTTCCAGCATCCGCACCTTGGAACGGACAGAGATAAGGGTGTAGTAAGCATTATCCACATCGGCAATCACCTGTTGACGTGTTTTGCGCTTCTGCTCCTCGCTGACGGTCTGGCCGATGCGGGCCAGCCGGTTGGCTGCTGTTATCTGTCCTCCTACGTAAAGAGGCTGAGTGACACTGACACCGGCCAGGAAAGTACCGCGTGTCTGTAATGACACCCCCAGAACATCACCGATTTCCAGTAAGTCCTGGGTCTGCATGTGCAATAATGTAAAAGAACCGTCCACCTTAGGAAGATACTGGGCAAAGGCTATCTGGCGGTCCAGTCTGGCCTTATTCACCGCATTGTCGGCAATCCGGATCTTCTCATTGTATTCCAGGGCCATCTTACGGCAGTCCTGCAGGCTCAGGCTCAATGGCTGGGCCTGAGACAGACCTGCCATCGCAAACATATATGAGAGAATAATAATCTTGCGTTTCATATTTCTTACTTTGATGTTTTCTTGACATTGAAAATAGTAGAGTACAGGATAGGCAGGAATATAAGGATAATAAGCGTTCCTATAGCCAGACCGGACATGATGCACACGGCCATTGAACCGTACATCGGGTCAGGAATAAGCGGAGCCATACCCAGGATTGTAGTCAGCGAGGCCATGATAACAGGACTCGTTCTGCTGACAGTCGCGTTAACAACGGCATCGTAGGCAGGCTGTTTCTCCTCCTTCTGCAGACGGTTGATTTCATCCACAAGTACAATACCGTTCTTAATCATCATACCTACAAGGCCCATAGCACCCAGGATAGCAATGAAGGTAAAAGGCTTACCCAGCAGGAGCAGTGCCGGAACAATTCCCACTACGATGAAAGGCAGACAGAACACAATGGTCAGCACCTGTTTCCAGCTGTTGAACAGTAGCAGCATGATAACCAGGATAAGTGCAAAGGCCATGGGGAACAGTCCCAGGATAGAGCTGGCAGCCTGGCCTGAGCTGCCGCCCTCGCCCTGCCATGACATTGAATAGCCCTGCGGCAACTTTATAGCCTGGATAGCCTTGCGGATATCTGCCTCTACCTTCTTGGGCGTCGCATCCGATAGGTCAGGATTCGGATCACACTCAGCCTGAATTGTACGCTGGCCGTTGCGACGGAAGATAAAGTCCTCCTCCCATTCCAGGTGAATGTCGCTGTTCACCGTACCCAGCGGGATACTGTTCGTCAGCTTACTCTCCACTTCCTCCACACTTGTGGTGCCGGATATCAGCCCTTCCACATCCTCAGGTGTGATATTCAGATTCAGCGTGCTCCATACAGGCATATTGCTGATATTCCTGATTTTAGAGCCATCCTCATTCCGCACCTGCATCTGCACGATTACCTTTTTGTCCTGATCGCTGATGATGCCGACCGGCATACCGTCAGTGGCGGCCAGAAGCGCATCGGCAACATTCTCACGGTTCAGACCGCTGCGCAATGCATCCGTCTGCACATAATTAGCCACAATGGCCTTTCCCTTATTCTGCCAGTTGTTCTGTACGGAGTATCTGTCAACGTACTTGGAGTTGCGCATGATGTCCTCAGCCTGATGCACCAGATGACGTAACACCTCAGGGTCAGGACCCTGGAACTCCACCTCTACGGTATGAGTCGTTGTTATACTGAAGTTATAGTTACGGAAGCGGATATAGGCATCCGGGTAGGCAGCACGCAGTTGCGGACGGATCTCGCGGATAACTTCCTTCATTGTGTTGAAGTCCTTGGTATCAACTATCAGCTCGCCGTCATTGCCGCCGCCGGTGTTCATGGGACGTACCAGACTGTATCGTACAGGTGAGGAGCCCATTGAGGCAGCCACACGGTTAATCCTCGGATTCTTAAGCAGCGTATCGGTAATGGCCAGCAAATCCTCACGTACACGGTCAGGGCTTGTCTGGTCAGGCAAATGATATTCCACCACAAACTGGCCGTAGTCAAAGTCGGGGAAGAACACCTGCTTCACCTTTGTGTAACCGAAGGCACATATCACCAACAGCGTCACCATCACACCGATGGTGGCATAGCGGAAATTGATGAGGGCACCTATCAGCCTGCGAATCATCAGCTGCAGTTTCGTTTCCTTCACCTCGCCTCCGTCATTCTTCTCCTTCGAACGCAATGGCATCCATGCGACCACGCAGGAGGGAACCTGCACCATAGCCATCACCCATGAAGCCAGCAGCGAGATACACAGTACCAGGAACAGGTCACGGCAGTATTCGCCGGCCGTGCTCTTAGAGATATAGGTAGGATAGAATGTCAGCACGGCAATTACCGTTGCACCCAGCATAGGAAGCGCCGTGTTGTTGACAATATTATATAGGTATGACTTGGGCCCCAGGCCGCGTTTGCGGTCAACCAGGATACCGTCCATCACCACAATGGCATTATCCACCAGCATACCCATCGCTACAATAAACGCGCCAAGCGATATTCGCTGCAGCGTACTGTCGGCCATCAGCAGGATGGGGAATGTAACAAAGATGGCCAGTACCAGGCTGGTACCTATAATCATGCCGCCACGGAAACCGTAGCTGAACATCAGCACCACTATCACAATCAGAACAGACTCCAGCAGGTTCAGCAGGAAGCCGTTCACCGCACTTGTCACCTGGTCGGCCTGGAAGAAGATCTTATCCGTCTCAAAGCCTACGGGAACGCGGTCCATCACATCAGCCAGTTTCTTATCAACTGCCTTACCCACATCAGGCACAATGGCATCATCGTTCAGGGTGATGCAGATACCCAGCGCAGGCTTGCCGTCAACAAAGAATCCGCCGGTCTGCGGTTCCTTATAATTCCGCTCCACCCTGGCAATATCTCCCAGCCGGATCTGTTTGTCCTCAAAGAAACGGATATGCAGGTCGGCAATATCCTTCTCATTCTCCAGCTCATTGTTCACACGCAACTGCAGGCGGTCATCGCCGTTCTCATAGTTACCGGCATTCACTGTCATACCCGCATTCTTCAGGCCAATCATTATCTGCGTAGGCAATATGCCCGTGCGTGCCAGTTTCTCCTTGTCCAGGATAATGTTGATTACCTCTGGACGGGTACCGATAATGTTGATACGCTTCACGCCCTTCACCGTCAGCAGTTCACGGCGTACCAGCTTTGCATACTTCTCCAGTTCGGCATAGCTGTATCCGTCACCCATAAAGGCATAGAACAGACCGTACACATCCAGCATGTCATCCACCACTATTGGAGGGTAACAGCCCGACGGCAGTTTGGACTGAACATCATTAGCCTTACGGCGCAGCTGGTCAAAGTGCTGTTCCATCTCAGACATTTTCACCTTATCCTGGAACTTCACAACTATGATGGCCATATTCGGACGGCATTCCGTATTCAGTTCCTTCACATCAGCCAGCGTGCGCAGTTCGTCCTCCATAACCTGCACAGCCTCCAGTTCCACCTCATGTGCCGTAGCACCGGGATATACCAACACCACCGAAGCCTGCTTTACCGCAACGGCGGGATCCTCCAGTTTTGGCATCTTGATATAGCTGAATATACCCATAAAAAGGATACCCACTACAAAGCTCCAAAATATTGTCGGTCGCTTGACAAAGAATTCTGTCAGTGCTCTTGCATTCATATCAAATATTATTTTTAGAAGTCAGGAAATAATAGTGATTGCCTCAATTGAATAATCATGCCTTAAAGCAAATCACCGACATTCGTATTCCTCTGTGTTACCACTTTCACCTTATCACCCTCGTGAAGCGCTTTCACACCTGCCTTCACAACACGGTCGCTGGCAGAAATGCCGTCCAGGACAACAGCCATTCCTTCTGAGTCCACGCCGCTTACCGTGATGGGGTGTCGCTTCACCACATCACCTTGCTCAACCACCCACACGTAGGTCTTGCCAGCATCCTCAAAGATTGCATGAGCGGGAATAGACAGGCCTTTAACCGTCTCAGAGCCGCCCAGCTCGATGTAAACATTTACATTCACACCGGCACTCAGATGGCCGTCAATAGCATACTTTACCGTAAAGAGCTGGTTGGCATCAGCCTTAGCCAACACACTTTTCTTATGCAGGTTATAGCGTTTGCCGTCAGCAAGGCAGTAAGCCTCGGTAGTATTGCCCAGCATCCGGTACACCTCATGCGGGATGTTAACCTCCACTTCCATGCTGTGCGTATCTAAAAGGTCCATTACAGGCAATCCGGCGCTGACCATCTCGGAAGGCTCAAAGTTCACCTTCTGTATCGTTCCGCTAACGGGAGCCGTCAGTCGGGTATAACTCAGCTGGTTCTTGGCATTCTGCAGTTTGATACGCAGTTGCTCCAGTCCGCTGGTAGCCTTCTCGTAGTCATTACTTGCCAGACTGTTGGCATCATGTAACTTAGTCAGGCGTTCCACCTCTTTTTTCAGCTGGTCATACTGCGTTTGAGCGGCATCCACCTGCAACTGGTAATCCTTCGTATCCAGGGTAGCTACCAGTTGCCCCTGACTTACGTGCTGCCCTTCCTTTACCAGAACACGCGTAATCTGTCCGGGCGTGCGGAAACTGAGACTGACGGTGCTGTTCTCCTTCACTACGCCTGAGAAGTTCTTCACCGCTGACTCCTGTCTGTTCTGCGGCAGTACAGTCATCACATTGCGTACCTTCTCCTCACTGGGTTTCCTGTCATTTCCTCCACATGCCGTCAGCATACTTACTGCTGCCAGCGAAATTACAAAACTTTTAATCGTTTTCATGTCTTATCTTGTGATTATTACATATATTTTTATTATTGATATTCCATTATTCAGAGGAGTTGCCGTTAAGGTTCTCCATAAAGGTTCGGGTCATACGTTCGCCGCGTTTCCGCAGACGCGGAGACAGGATGATACCCAGCACGGCAAACAGCACCACAAAGATACCTAACATGCCGCTCCACAGGTGAATACCCTCCATGTCTGTCACACTGGGCATATACGGCATATTAGGCGAAGTCAGGAATCCCGCCACGATATAACCCAGGACCACAGGCTGTCTGAGCCGCTTGAAGAGCAGCGTCATGACACCCGCGCACATCAGAATCAGGGCAAGGTCTGCTATCAGAGGCTCCAGTTGGGACATAACATATAAATATATTTATCAGGTTCAGAATTCGTAACCCAGGTTCAGGAAGAAGTTAGGCTTCTTTGTCCGGTTGCTGTAACCCAGACTGGCTCCCACGGGACCGAATATCGTATTATAGTAATAGGCGATCTGCCCGCCCAGCAGCGTACTGTTGTCAAAAATCTCCCCCAGTTTGTCAGCCTGCTGACCAGCTGCCAGCTTGAACAGTATATAATGGTTGCTGGCTATACGCTGCTGCGCCTGCAGCTGTACGGCAATGAACTGCTTCTTTACAGCCTCCATATTGCCGACACCGGCAAATGGCACCTGCTGCTCAATGTAATGCCCGAACCAGTTGCCTCCGATGATATTTCCGAATACGGGCGGAACATCGTCTCCGAAGGTCAGACGTCCGTACACCATGGGCTGCAGGGTGAACCGCTTACCGAAGGTGAATGACATACGCCAGTTGGCACTGACATCATTCATACCGTTGTGCCCGTTCAGCTTCAGGAAATTGTCTGTCAGATAAGCATATTCAGCCTTGAAGCGTACACCACGTGTGGGGAAAATCCAGTTATCCTCGCTATTGTATTCGGCGCGCGCTCTGTAGCTGAAGTAGTGGTTATTGTCCAGCGGCTGGGGGTCTATGGTACTGTCATCCGCAATCAGCTTCTCGCGGAACCTGACATAGTCCCAGCGTAATCCGATCTGCAGGTTAAAGTGCTTAATGTCAAAGTTAAGCGGTAGCACCTCGGCCTGATGCTGATGGTACAGAATGCTGTAGTCGTGGTCACCGTTCACGTAGACATCCATATCGTTCCGTCGGAAGGTATAGGTAACGGTGGGACGGGTGAAACTGCGCGGATGAATCGTCCAGCCTCCATGCACCATGATACGTTTGCCCAGACGCAGTGTTATATCCGAGTTCATTGGGGTTGACGTATTGAACGGCAGCTCAGCGCTTACCTGCAGCGAGGCATGCTCCTCCGTATCATAGCGCATACCCGCATGCAGTTGAATAGTCTTGCGGTTACCCCCCGCTATAATCACACGTACTCCGTTCTTCTCCGGAACAAAACGGCACTCAGCCGTCTGATAGAACAGGTCCGTACGCATACAAGTGGTAATCTGCCGGGCCAGGTCAGCATCAATGCTGTCCCGCTTTTGCAGGTGGAACTTCTGACGCAGGAACATCTCGGTCTGCGGTGTCATGTTCTCAAAGGTATAATTTGTAACATGAAGCTTCTCCGTCATCACCTGCGGACTCATAGGCTTCAGGATGACCGGACGGAAACTGTCGTCAATTCCAATCCGTTTCTTCAGCGCGATAATCTCATCCCAATGTGCCATCGCCTCTTCCTCGCCGCGGCGTATCAGCGTATCAATCGCCGCAGCAGAGAAACTGGCTGATCCGTACCCCTTTGTGTTCACCCGCATGTGCAGGTCGGTAATGGACAGGTTGTCCTCCACCTTGTTCTTACAGTTCACATCCACAATCTGACTGATGATACTCATCGTGCCGCCCAGGTCCTCAGCTGTTTTAGGATCACCCTGAACAGTAACACCTATTATAATGTCCGCCCCCATCTGTTTGGCAATATCGGCCGGGTAATTGTTCTTAAGGCCACCGTCCACCAACACTTTGTCTCCAATCCTGACTGGCGAGAAAGCACCCGGGATTGACATAGACGAACGCATAGCCTGCGGCAACCTGCCACTATGGAAGTCGACTTCGCTGTTATCAATAATATCCGTGGCCACGCATGCAAACGGGATGGGCAAGTCCTTGCTGAAGTCCAGCGAGTCAGTATAACCTGTGCACAGGTGCTGGAACAGCTCCGCCAGATTCTTTCCCTTGATAAGGCCGCCCGCATTCATGTCACGCTTGCCAATGGTAAGTCCAGTGGTGAAAATGTATGTGTACTGCCTTAGTCTGTCCCTCAGACTCTGGTTGCGCAGGTCCTCCTTGTCACTGATAACGTACGTCCAGTCCTGGGCTCTTGCCACAGAGTCCAGGGCATTGGCGTTATATCCGATGGAATACAAGCCGCCTATGATGCTGCCCATAGACGTACCGGTAACAATATCCACCGGAATGCCCGCCTTCTCCAGCACTTTCAGCACACCTATGTGCGCCATACCCTTGGCACCGCCGCCGCTCAGTACCACACCCACTTTTTTTCTCTTTGTCTCAGTATGGTCCTGCTGGGCCATCATCGTACTGCCCATTATCATGGCAGCCGCTATCAACAGTATTTTCCTCATAATCATTATTTTCCTTTCTGATATTTCAGCATGTACTCCTTCGGAGTCATATGCGCATGTTCCTTAAAATATTTACTGAAGAAGGACGCATTGGGGAAATTCAGGTCACGGGCAATCTCCTGCATCGTCATGTCCGTAAAGCGCAACCGCTGCTCTATGGCCTTCATGGTAAACAGGTGAATGAGAACGCTGGGTCTCCTGTTCATTACCTCCTTCATCACGGATGACAGATACTTAGGTGTCACATTCAGCATCGTGGCAAAATCGTCCACCTTGCGGATACGGCCGTCACTCTGTTCCAATATCGTCATAAATTTGTCCACAAGACGCCTCTTATGCAGGACTGACGTCCTGTTCTGACGCGATTCGGAACTTATCTCATGTTTGATATTCAGCCTCATAATAGCTATAATCTCCAGAAACATCGTGCAGACCAGCGAGTGCACAATATCCGCTTTCAGCGAGGCGGAACACTGCCTCATCCTTTGGCACAGCAATGTAAAGTAGTCCATCATCAGGGCATTCTCACTTTCACTAAGATGTACCATCGGGTACAACTTAAAGGCCGACATATCGTCCAATGAGGTCTTGGAGTTCAGATTGATGTTCCATAATTCGCTGCGTGTGAAAAATATCATCCGGCAGTTAAAGTCCGAGGAGGCCATGAAATTTCTTGCCACGCTATGAGACATGTACAGGAACAAATCATTCTGCTGCATCTGAATCAGTGTCCCGTCATATTCAAACTGGGCTCTTCCCTTCGTGCAGATAACTACAATACCATGATTTTCCAGGCAAATATCACCTGAAGGAATAGTTCCAATACTTTCCATGACAATCAGGTCATTGCTATTCCCCAGTCTTAACGTTTTTGTTCCTTTACGTGGTAAGAGATTTCTAATCTCCATGCTCCATGATATCGTTTAGTTATTTCTATTGGCAAAATTCGGTATTTTTTCCGGAATTACGATGTCCGATATTTCCTTAAATGTGTTCTTTTTCACATTTTTTAGCATTTTGTTCCCTAATTAACCATCTTCTGGGAGAAAAGGGACAGAGAAAAACAATGTGAATCCGCTTCCGGGCCCTCCTTGAAATGAGGAAGAAACGGACAGGGAGGGGCGGACGGGAATGTTTATAGATGGGAGATGATAGACGAAATGGTTCGCTAACCGCTCAACGTCAACGTCAACGTCGTTAAGTGGTTAGAAGTTAGAGGTTAGTGGTCCAGCCGTGGATGGAACGTTAATCTTAACTCCCTCTCTCTTGGAGAGGGCCGGGGAGAGGCTGAGGGTAGGGGGAGAGGCCGCCGCTATCGTCCCAGCCAACGGCTGGGCTACTATCCCCTAACCACTTTTTCTCACATCTGTTTATAGTCCTTGGCCAGTCCGCCTTCGGCAGTCTCCTTGTATAGGGAGGGAAGATCGTGGCCTGTCTGTCTCATCACCTCCACCACCTTATCGAAGGAAACACGGTGAATACCGTCTGAGAAGGTACTGTATATATTGGCATCCAATGCACGGGCGGCAGCATAAGCATTACGTTCAATGCACGGAATCTGTACCATGCCGCAGACAGGATCGCACGTCATACCCAGGTGATGTTCCAGTCCCATCTCGGCAGCATATTCTATTTGTGCCGGCGAACCGCCAAACAGTTGGCTGGCAGCTGCGGCCGCCATGGCACAGGCAACGCCCACCTCGCCCTGGCAGCCAACCTCGGCACCTGAGATACTGGCATGTTCCTTTACCTTCCTTTACCACGTTACCGAAAAGGCCCGCGGTTGCCAGAGCCCTCAGAATACGGGCCTCGCTGAAATCACGGCTCTTCCACATATGGTACAGCACACCGGGCAGCACACCGCAGGAACCGCAGGTAGGAGCCGTTACAATCTTGCCTCCGGCCGCATTCTCCTCGCTAACAGCCAGTGCGTAGGAAAAGACCAGGCCCCTGGTACGCAAGTTATCCTTATATCCGGTAGCCTTTACATAATAGGCCGCCGCCTTACGGCGCAGGTTCAGTGGTCCGGGTAAAACACCCTCTGCATCCAGTCCGCGTTCTACCGCAGCCCTCATTGTCTGCCATACCTCTGACAAATAATCCCATATCTCTGGTCCCTCAGACTCAGCTACATATTCCCAATAGCCCTTGCCCGTACGTTCGCAGTACTTCAGGATCTCCGTCATCTTATCCAGTTTGTAAATGTCAGGTGATGCCAGTCTGTTCTGGCTCTCTTCGGCCAACTCGCCGCCGCCGATGCTGAACACTTGCCAGCTGTCAGTAAGTTTGCCGTCCTGGCTGTATGCACGGAACTCCATGCCATTTGGGTGAAAG